>NZ_CP124543.1:624184-936276 GCF_029953635.1 Halotia branconii CENA392
GCAGGAGTAATCAGCATCTTAGGTAAAGCGAGAGACGGTGCTTTGTTGGAGGGGATTCATGTAAAACCACCTTTCATTTCAGTAATAGATGTGTATGATTTGACGGTGCAGAAATTTGAAGTCCCAGCGGAAAGTTCTACTAAGGATTTGCAAAATTTATCTGCCAGATTTGCGATTAACTTTCGTCTTGATCCCTTACAAGTAGTAGAGGTGAGAAGAAAACAAGGGACTTTAGCAAATATTGTCTCAAAGATCATTGCCCCCCAGACTCAAGAAGCGTTTAAAATTGCAGCTGCTAGACGCACAGTCGAAGAAGCGATTACCAAAAGAAGTGAATTGAAAGAAGACTTCGATAATGCTTTAGGCGATCGCCTAGATAAATATGGGATAATTGTCTTAGATACTAGTGTAGTTGACTTGACTTTCTCCCCAGAATTTGCCAGAGCTGTAGAAGAAAAACAAATTGCGGAACAACGCGCCCAAAGAGCTGTTTATGTAGCACGAGAAGCCGAACAAGAAGCACAAGCAGAAGTTAATCGGGCTAAAGGTAAAGCAGAAGCCCAAAGACTCTTAGCAGAAACTCTCAAAGCTCAAGGTGGGCAATTAGTTTTACAAAAAGAAGCAATTGAAGCATGGAAAACAGGCGGCGCTCAAATGCCTAGAGTTTTGGTAATGGGTGGTGAATCAAAAGGTAGTGTACCTTTTATTTTCAACCTAGGGAATGTTCCCAATCAGCCATAATTTGAGTCAATAATACAAATCAGGTGGGTTATGCCCACCTCAAACACCAAAGCTAAACCAAGTCAATAATAAACTAATTTATGTCAACTCCTAATCATCAGAATCTCACAACCGCAGAAGCTAAGAAAATCCTCAATAAATTCAACTGTTTAGATATCGCACCTATTCTTAAACCATCAGAAAAAGTTTTAACCCGCAAGGCTTTAGTGTTAATTACTAATCTATCTGATTATCAAATATTAGGAATTTGCGCTGACACAGCTGAAGAAGGAATACTAGCAATGAGAACTTACTCTCATGCTTTTGGTTATGAAGTACCAAGTGATTTAGCTACACCTGAAGGGCCAGTTTATATTAAATTAAATGGCAAAAATGGTTTGTGTTACCTCGATTCTTACGCAGGGCATCATCGCGGAGTATTAGTATCTTGCCAGTCTTACGACGAAGGGGGAATCAACGAAATGTATGGACATTTACCACTCGATTTATTCGTCTAAAATTTGGTTATGTAGGTAAGCTAAATGCCTTACCTACTAGCTAATGATTAATCAGTAATCACTAATTTTATGGGTATTATTACACTACAATCGGTAAAAAAAGACTTTGGTATCAAAGAAATATTAAAAGATGCTACTTTTAGTCTTGATGCTACTGATAAAGTGGGCTTAATTGGTACTAATGGTTCTGGTAAATCAACTTTATTAAAAATGATTGCTGGAATAGAATCAATCGATAGTGGTCAGATTTTATCCACCTCTGGTTCTAAAATCATTTACCTGCCTCAACAGCCAGATTTAGATGAAAATCGTACAGTTTTAGAGCAAATTTTCGCTGACAGCGGCGAGCATTTATCTTTGGTACGTGAGTATGAAGAACTCACCAATAAATTAGCTCACTATCCAGAAGATAACCAGATTATGTCCCGCCTTTCTGTAGTCATGCAGAACATGGAAACTACTGGTGCTTGGGAACTGGAAACTAACGCCAAAATTATCCTCAGTAAGTTAGGAATTTTTGACTTTGATGCCGTAATCGGTACTTTATCTGGAGGTTATCGTAAGCGGATTGCTCTAGCAACAGCTTTGTTGTCAGAACCAGATGTTTTACTTATGGATGAGCCAACTAACCATCTTGATGCTCTTTCTGTAGAATGGTTGCAAAGTTATTTAAATCGCTTTCGTGGCGCACTTTTACTTATCACCCATGACCGCTATTTTTTAGATAAAGTTACAAATCGGATAATTGAAATTGACCGGGGTGATATTTTTACCTATACAGGTAATTATTCATATTACCTAGAAAAGAAAGCTCTAGCTGAAGAATCTGCTATTAGTAGTCAACGTAAACATCAAGGTGTATTGCGGCGCGAATTAGAATGGTTAAGCCGTGGGCCAAAAGCTCGAAGTACCAAACAAAAAGCTAGAATTGAGCGCGTTCACGCCATGCGAAACACTGAGTTTAAACAAGCTCAGGGGAAAGTTGATATTTCTACAGTTGGTCGTCGTATCGGTAAAAAAGTTATTGAACTAAATAATATTTCTAAAGCTTACGATGGCCGGACTTTAATTAACAACTTTACCTACGAATTTAGTCCCGAAGACCGCATTGGCATTATTGGTGGTAACGGTGCAGGGAAATCCACTTTAATGGATATTATTACTGGGCGCGTTCAGCCAGATGCTGGTAACGTGGAAATTGGTACTACTATTCACATTGGTTATTTTGACCAACATTCTGAAGAATTACTCACAGCTTTAGACGAAAATCAGCGCGTGATTGACTACATTAAAGAAGAGGGCGAATTTGTCAAAATTACCGATGGTACTCAAATTTCCGCCTCCCAAATGTTAGAGAGATTTCTCTTTCCTGGAAACCAGCAATATGCTCCTATTCATAAACTTTCGGGTGGAGAAAAGCGACGTTTATTTTTATTGCGTATTCTCATTGGTGCGCCCAACGTTTTAATTTTAGATGAACCGACAAATGATTTGGATGTACAGACACTAGCAATATTAGAAGATTATTTAGAAGACTTTGCTGGGTGTGTAATAACAGTTTCTCATGATCGCTACTTTTTAGATCGCACTGTAGATACAATCTTTGCCTTAGAAGCAGGCGGTAATTTACGGCAATATCCAGGTAATTACTCAGTTTATCTTGATTATAAAAAAGCTGAAGAAGACGAAGAAAAACAACAACAAGCTAGTAATAATCAAGAAGATTCCCAAAAACTAGAGTCAGCAAAAGTTATATCTTCTTCTGAAAATACAGAAAATAAAAAACGGCGTGGACTGTCCAATTGGGAAAAGCGGGAATTTGAACAATTAGAAGGTAAAATTGCTCAGTTAGAAGCTGAAAAAGCAGACACTGAGAAAGCAATGACAAGTGTTGCGCCTGGAAATTATGGTCAAGTACAAAAACTCTACGAACAAGTAGAAACCCTCAAACAAGCGATTGATGTAGCTACTGAACGTTGGTTAGAATTAGCCGAAATTGATTCTTAAAGAAATGAGCAAGTAATAAATATGAATGCTCTAACATTAAATTTACCACCAGTTTTAGTATTAACTGACGAACAATTCTATCAACTTTGCCAAGTAAATCGTGACTTAAGAATAGAACGTACAGCCACCGGAGAATTAATAATCATGCCACCTACAGGAGGTGAAACAGGCAATCGAAACATTGAAATTGCTTTTCAATTACAAGCTTGGAGTCGAAAAAGTAACTTAGGAATTGCTTTTGATTCTTCTACTTGTTTCAAACTCCCCAATGGTGCGGAACGCTCTCCAGATGCTTCTTGGGTGAAACGTGAACGTTGGGATAATTTGAACCAACAACAAAAACAAAAATTTCCCCCTTTGTGTCCTGATTTTGTTTTAGAGTTGCGTTCTCAAACAGATTCACTTAAAGCTTTACAAGAGAAAATGCAAGAGTACATAGATAATGGTGTAAGATTAGGTTGGCTCATCGACCCAAAAACACAACAAGTTGAAATATATCGTGTAGGTCAGGCAGTAGAAATATTACAAAACCCTGAGACTCTATCAGGAGAAGATGTATTGCCGGGTTTTATACTTAATTTAAAACCTATTTTTGGCAGTATTTAAGTATTTTTTTAAGAGTCTAGTACAGTGCGGCAAAAATAAACTACTCATTCCAAATTGATGAAAAACTTATGCTGTGTTCATTTTTAATTTTTAATTCCGCCTTGTGGTACTAGCCTTTATTGTTGCATAAAAAATATTCTTATTGCTCTTTAGTTTTTCTAAAAACTGCATTTTGCATCTTTACATGAGACTACATGAGCAAAAATCTTTAAACTCATCCCACCCTTGAAAGGGACAGGATTTCGTGTCAGTGGTCAGTTGTTTTTGCTACTCACCACTGACTACTGACACCTGACGGCGACGGGGCGATGGTTACTGAGCGTAGCCGAAGTACTATTACGGATACTTCTTCCTCTCAGAAGTGGGTTTCCCGTCGCCTTTTAATGAAAGCGATCGCTCTTGTCGGTTCCCAAGAATGATAATTTTAATCAGGGGAACCCTTACAATCAAAGTTTATGAACGCAGCTGACGATAAAACCATTGTTCGTGAGTATTTCAATTCCACAGGGTTTGACCGCTGGAAGCGAATTTATGGTGATGGTGAAGTTAATAAAGTCCAGCTAGATATTCGCACTGGACACCAGCAAACTGTAGATACTGTTATCGACTGGCTAAAGGCCGATAACAACTTATCAAAGTTATCAATCTGCGATGCAGGCTGTGGTGTAGGTAGCCTCAGCATTCCTCTAGCGGTAGATGGCGCTAAAGTCTATGCCAGTGATATTTCCGAAAAAATGGTCGAAGAAGCCAAACAAAGAGCCTTACAAACCTTGGGAAATGCTGAAAATCCTACTTTTGCCGTGCAAGATTTGGAATCATTAAGCGGTAGTTACCACACCGTAATTTGTTTGGATGTTCTCATCCACTATCCTCAACAAAAAGCCGATGAGATGATTTCTCACCTGTGTTCTTTGGCACAGTCAAGGATAATTCTCAGCTTTGCACCGAAGACTTGCGCCCTCACTATACTCAAGAAAATTGGTAGTTTCTTTCCAGGGCCAAGTAAGACAACTCGTGCTTATTTGCATCGTCAGGCTGATGTAGTCAAAATCTTAGAAAGTAACGGCTTTTCTATACAACGGCAGTCAATGACTAAGACTCGCTTTTATTTCTCTCGCATCCTGGAAGCAACACGTAATTAACAAAATGCTGATGAGAGGATTTTCCTCTCTCTTCATATTAAAGTTCCATAACTTTTTCTTTTTAGTATTGCGAGATGTTCTTAATTATTGAAAGCTTTGTGAAAGTGAGGTTAGAATCGCAAACAAAGTGTAAATCTGAAGTGAAACTATGAAGACTGCTGAAAAATTGGCTGCTGGTTGGCTATTAACACTCGGATTCATGTTTTTAACGCTATCAGTATCAGCGGTGTTGGAAAAACATACTATGTTGAAGACAATCTCAATAGGTGATAACGAGGAATTAGTTCAAGATTATTTTAATAGAGATGCTCTTTATCTGCTTGATACTACTGCTAGACAAGGCATCATTTTTGGCGTTCCTACGATGTTACTTGGGGCATGGCTGAGCTTAGCACTATACCGTCAAGGAAAGTATGAAGAAAAGGCAATTCAAAAACAAATAAGCGATCGCCTCCAATCGACTTTTTATCAGATGCTAAAAGAAAATCAAGGACACATAACTGTTTTAGGTTTTGCGATACATTCACAATTACCAGCAGCCGTAGCCAGAGAATATTTAGACGAAAAAGCTAAAGAATTTAATGCTAATTTTCAAGTGACCGAAGAAGGGGCTTTATCATATCATTTTGACATCTAATGTAAATTCCAATTTGAGGATTTATATTTGTGTCTTGTTAAATTTCCAACCAAATTACGGCTAAGTCTCATGACACAGTTTTTTTTGAGCATAGCTGCTGTTTTTGGCGGTTTGTCGGTTGCCGCAGGTGCTTTCGCTTCTCATGCCCTGCGAGATAAAATTAGTGAGCGATCGCTAGAAGTTTTTGAAACTGGCGCTCGTTACCAAATGTATCATGCTTTAGCACTTTTGTTAGTAGGAATACTGATTAGTCGTGCCGAATCATCTCAATCCACTCTCATAGCTAGTGGGTGGCTTTTTATTATTGGTATTGCTATTTTCTCAGGCAGCTTGTACGCCTTGAGCTTAACTGATATTAAAACATTGGGTGCAATTACACCACTAGGCGGAGTAGCTTTTCTTGCTGGTTGGTGTACTTTAGCTTTTGCTGCTTGGAGTTTAAAGTTTTAAAAATTAGGAGTTAGAAGTCAAAAATTAAAAACTCCTAACTCCTAATTTCTGAGTTTAGTAGCAAGCTATGAATATCTGTCATGACTACAGGTATTTCATTTAATGAACTTGCACAATATATTTACTGTAACTTAAAGTTATCAGCAGTCAAAGCGTTGGCTTTGATGCCTTTGATCGTCACTATATCCTCAGACCAGATACCATCATCATTCGCGTCAATCTTAACAACAGTACTATTGCCAACTTGCCCTAGTCGTATGCAATCTTTAAAAGGATTAGAGCTGTTATTTTTAGCTCTATTGAACATTGGGCTGAAGTCAATGATATCTCTTTTCAACTCAAAACCCATAATAATGTCACCTCTTTCTGAATAGTAATTGAAGACATATCGGTCAACGCCTTCTCCACCAATCAAAACATCTTTACCACCTCCACCAATCAGGATATCGTTACCATAGCCACCCATGAGGATATCGTTACCCTTGCCACCAATAACTGTGTCACTACCTTTAGTGCCATAGATGAAATTGTTGGTGAAATTACTATTAGACTGACTTGTGACTTGAGGTAGTGGAGCATTTCTACTGACATTCGCCTCGAAAGCACCAATATCTGGTTCACTATCTCGTTGCACCATTCCAGCATCAAATGTAGGTGTGATACTATTTTTCACACCAGCATTAATCGCAGGGCTGTCTGATTTGAGAGGATGCATTAAAACTCCCCCAATATTTTTTAACGAATCAAGCATTGGGTCAATAATCTTACTACCTGCTACAACTCGCGTACCCCATGATACTGGTGAACTAGGATATTCAATATTGCCACCACCATCTTTTAGTTCAAAGTCAACTTGCATTTGTGCTTTAGTAGCGGAGGTATTGTTAGCAACAATTGAGTTAGTGAGTTTTGTCGGGTGAGTTGCACTTGGAACCCATATCGCTCCTGCTGCTCGTCCAGCAGAGTTATCAACAATAGTGGAATTGACAATGTTGACGGGGACATTATCAGTAGTGTTAATAAACATTGCTCCACCCGCATCTTTGCTTACACTATTACCAGAAAAGGTGCTGTTGATGATGTCCACTGGCGAATGACCATCTAGCCATATCCCTCCACCTTGTCTGATAGCAGTATTATCTGCAAAGGTGACGTTGCGAATTTTCAAGTCGCTATTAGCTCTTAACCCACCCCCGCGAGAAAGTCCTTGAGGATTAATGCCAGCGGAGTTACCAATTACAGTGCTGTCTTCGAGGATGATTTTGTCTGGGCCATAACCATAAAGAAACAGTGCGCCTCCTTCTCCTTCAGTCTTATTTCCTTCAAAATGACTACCACGGACGATAATTGTACCTCCGGAATTTTGCATCTTTCTCGAATCAGGCCCGATTGGGTTAGCTCCATCAGTCAAGATAGCACCGCCACCCATGCCACCTTCTGAACTATTTTTGAGAAAGACTGAGTTTTCTACAGTCAGTGTACCGAGTAGGCTATATATCGCACCACCGTTCACGCCCTTGTTGTTAGTAAATTTGCTATCTTTAACAACAAGATTACCAGCGCCAACAATGGCGATCGCTCCTCCACCGTATTCAGCGTTTGTTAATCTACCATCGTTACCATCAAATTGACTATTAACTACAGTTGCTCTGACACCAAAGCCAAGACCAATAGCTCCACCAATACCTGCGCTATTATTTTCAAATCGAGAGTTGGTGACTTTTATATTGCTGTAGTCTAAGACTTGAATTGCACCACCTCTGCCAGAGGTGTAACCGTCAACAATAGTCAGGTCATTAAATGTCACATTGAGTTGCCGCTCTACGAAAAATACTCCTGTGCTATTGTTGCCGCTAATTTTTAAATTTGTTGCCCCTGAACCATCAATATTGATATCTTCAGTAATGACAAGTTTTCCACTGGTGAGTTTGATAGTTTGGTTGGCAAGACCTGAAGCAAATTTGATAGTATCCCCCGCACCAACCGAGGCGATCGCCGCACGCAAAGAACCTGCTCCGCTGTCTGCGGAAGTAGTAACGCTAATGATAGTCACGCTTGGAATTTCCTTTTAGAGCAATGTTTTTAGACAGACGTTTTGGACAAAATTACTATTTTTGTGGTTTAGAAGTGCCCTAGTCATTGTTCTGGGCAATAATATCCATCAAACTTGGTTAGTCTTTTTTATAAACCTTAAAAAAACGAAAGCCTAAGGGAAAATCCACTTAAAAAAATTTCAGTGTAGATTTACTGAAGCGGAAAATTAAACTTGATTTATTTATTTTTAGGAAATATTTTTATCTAAATTTAGTTTTATATAAATTCCAACAAATCATGATTGAAAGTTCATAATTTACTGTCATCTCATAAATAAAGGTTTTTGAAAATATATTTATTTTTAACGAATATATTCTATAAAAAATTAATTTTAATTCGTTGAAATTATTTTTAAAAATATTTTTGTATAATGTTAATCTGCACAAAACACTTATAAATAAAGAGTTTTATTATTTTTTTGTACTTTTTAAGTAATATAAACAATCATGAACTAATTCAGGTATTAATCATTGTAGTATGTTAATTAATCTAGTGATTACATATTTACTCTAATTAAAAGTAATAAATTTTTAATATAACTATCAATATTTTTATATGGTTGCTAAAAAATAGATAATCATAAATATTTAGATATGCTTTGCATTTAATAAAATGCATTATGCTATTATTGAATCATCCATAGCAAATCAAGTACATAATTTATTAGCTTTGGTATTATTGTTGAATTTTTAGTATTTTAAATAACATCAACTTAGTTAAAGCAAATTACTATTTAATCTGCTCTTGAAACTTATTTAGAGAAAAGTTATAAATTTAGTCTAATAGCAATCACTGACAAAGCCAATACTCATTAATTATGCTGTTGTTCACATCTCAACTTCAAGAGGTTGTTAACACTAAATTAATTTATTTTCAAAAATTTATCAAAATAAAAATGTATCTTACTACCTTGCAAGAGATAGACTTTAATTCTTGATGTCTAGATTAATTATCACATTAATAAGCGCTTGTAACCTTGGTTTGATTAAGTTTGATTAAACTCATATCTGTCAGTTAAATGATGCCTATCGTAGTCGTTCGCTTAATCTAAAATCACAATAAAAGAGTCACCTTTTGGATTAAAACACTTTGACATAAAAAACTTTTAATTTTAGTTACAAAATCATATTTATAATACTAAAATTATTGAAATAAGAAAGAAGATAAGTAAATAATCGCTACACCAAAAAGACATCAAACTTTATACTGTTTTAGCTAAAATGCGATCGCTGATATTGAACTTAGATCATCTCGTATTTTTTCCATTATCTTTGCGTTGCATAATAAAAGCTATATCATTTAGCATATTTATACCATGCAACAGCAAAGACAAGTCTAGTTATGTATAAATACTAGTTTTTCATTGTACTATGATTTTTTTTATAACTATAGTTCATAGAGACATATCTGCTCTTAAATAAGCAAAATCGGCTATATTTAGGGTTATAACTTGTATTAGCTCAACCATACTCTCATTAGCATTAGTAGTTTAAATTAAGACATTAAGTACGAGTTTTTTACTAGCAATCTTAAAAAAACATGATCTAGTAATTATATTTTTAGATCTGGTTGCGTTGATTTAGGCTGATTAGCGATCGCTTTCTTACATAAAGTGTGTGATCTGCCCTTAAGCTCTTATACTAGATCAATGATCGCCTTATCTAGTTAGTGTAAGGTTATTTACTTGATACGAGACAGCTTGCTTTACAAAAACAAAGGAGCAGGGTATCTCGTCATTTAGGTGTCTTTTAGGAACTTCCAGAAAATAAATTATCCAATTTTTTCAGATAATATTTTTCTTTCTCCCCCTGCGCTTGGTCACTGAGCGACTTGTACTGAATTTAGCCTGAGTGTGCTTGTGCTGAGTTTCGACTACTTCGACTTCGCTCAGTACAAGTGCGCTCAACTACCGTGTAGTCGAAGTAAGCCGAAGTGCTGTACCCTGCCCCCTTGCCTACACAGTAATGGGATATTTTTTCAGTTGGAAGTCCCTTATCCCTCAATTCTCTTACTTTGCGTGTGATATCTTTGCGGCAAAAAAGATAATTTAAATCCCTATCGGCCAGCAGATTTTGGCAGCAGTCTGATAATCTATGTTGTGTTTCGGCAAATTTATTTTTTGGAAGTCCCTCATTTTGCATTAATCTCTAGAATTAAAATGCTTTAGCGCATTTGTTTTAGGATATGGAGGGAGGAAACTTAAACTGTGGATATTTTAGATCTTTTTCAAAAGGGCGGGCCAGCAATGTGGCCTTTGCTTGTGCTGTCAATTTTGTCTATAAGCGTAATCTTTGAGCGTTTGTGGTTTTGGTTGCGAATTTTGACTCAAGAAAAGGAAATAGTTAATCGTGTTCTGGATGCTGCTCATGATAATTGGGAAGTAGCTGCGGAAATTGCTAGACAGGCAACAGATCAGCCTATTGGACGATTTCTTTTTGCCCCGTTACGCTTACCAAAAAATGATGCGGAAACTTTTCGACTGGCACTAGAGTCCACAGCAGAGGATGAATTGGCTGGGATGCGGCGGGGCGAAAAACTTTTAGAAGCAGTGATTGCACTTGCGCCACTCTTAGGATTGTTGGGTACAGTGTTAGGTTTAATTCAGTCTTTGCGCTCAATTCGGATTGGTGATTTGGGAACTGAATCTACTGCTGGGGTGACTACTGGTATTGGTGAATCCTTAATTAGTACGGCAGCCGGACTAATAGTCGCCATCATTAGTCTGGTTTTTTACCGTCTATTTCAAAGTTTTGTAGTCAACCAAGTTAAAGTTTTTCGTAAGGCAGGAAATGAAATGGAATTACTCTATCGTCAATCTCCGCCTAACTTTAGTAACAGTACATCAATAATCGTCCAAGAAGCTTCACGCGACAGCTTTAATCCTCCTCAGAAGCGAAGCAGGAATCAGTTTCCTGAGCCACCTGCACCCCCTGCTCCTGATTCATTAGACTCCTGATCCTGGCGTAAGAGTAAGACGATGAAAGTTAATTTACATAGTCCAATTGAAGAAGCCCAAATTCAAATTATCCCTTTAATTGATGTCGTTTTTTGTATTCTGACGTTTTTTCTGTTGGCTGCTTTGCAATTTACTCGTCAACAAGCAATTAATGTTGATTTACCCAAAGCTAGTACCAGCACAGCTGCTGGTGTAACTTCACAAAGTAGTCAAATTGTGACTATTGATGCTGTTGGTAATACTTACATAGAAAAACAGCCTGTCAAACGAGAAGAGTTGGCACAGAGGTTAAAGCAATATCTTCAAGAAAATCCTAATGGTATTGTGATTTTAAATGCGTCACGCACAGCCACTTACAATGATGTCATTGAAACATTGGATATACTACGACAGGTAGGAGGCGATCGCGTCTCCTTGGGGATTATACCAGGGCCGTCTCAATTATCTCCATCTTTATCGAACCCACTTACAGATCCTTATTTTCCTACTAATCCTGTGCCTAACACTGCACCACTTCCAGGTATAAATTCCCCAGGTGAAATTCCTGTACCTCAAACAGAACAAGGTATTAGTCCTGCCACTCCTGGCATTCCTAATACAGCAACGCCTCAAGTACCTGTAGCACCCGAAAACACTAATCCTACTCCTTAAAATACGAGACACAGCCACAAATTGATGTAAAGCTCTCGGTTGATAACCAAGGGCTTTATATCATGTTCGGCAAAAGACTTATCATTAAAGCCGCAAGGGGCAAGAGATTTTTAATATTTTTACTAGATACCCGGAATAATAACTAATCAAGCGAACACGATATTACTTATCAATACTTGTAAAAAAACATAGAAGTAAAAATTAATTTCCTGATCTTCTACTTTCTTCAAGTTTGTTCCTAAACCTAAAAATATCCAAAATAAATTCTGAATAGAGAAAAATACCTGTTAATTTACAAATAATTGGTTCAGCTTCAAAGCTTTTTTCTTCAAAATTACTGCCAATCGTCATTTACGTTTCAGGAATTGTGGCTCATGAATACAATTGCAACGCTTTTGATTGTTTGGATAGTAACGTCTATCAGTTTATTGATTATTAGTAAGCTTCCTTTTGGAGTTGAAGTTGACACTATCCAAAAGGCCTTTTTTTCGGCAGCAATCTTAGGTATTGTCACGACTATAGTGAGACCGATTTTACACTTTGTATTTGCCGTACCAAATTTACTGACCTTTGATTTACTATCCGGCATTTTCACATTTATGATTGCCGTTGTTTGTTTTAGTCTCGCGGCTTGGTTGGTAGAGGGCTTTCGCCTACGCTTTGGTATTTGGAGTGCTGTATTAGGAGCTTTTGCACTCACTATCATCAACAGTTTAATTTACAGCTTATTAGGTGTATAGACAAAAAGTCAAAAGCCCATAGTCAATAGACAAAGTTTTAACTACTGACTATTGACTATATGATCCTTGATTACTCGGTAACAGTTGGAGGCACAACGGGTGTACTTGATTGCTGTTGGCGCTTTTCGCGTTTTTTGCGGTCAGCTTCGAGCATATCCGCCATAACTATTAATGCTTGCTCCATCTTGTCTAGATTAGAGCGATATAACTCTAAATCTTTGTTAAGTTTTTCTTCAGACAAGTGCAAGCCAGCAGCGATACTTTTTAGTGCCTCCGTGCGTTGCTTTTCGTCTTTGACTAATTCTGGATCTGACAACTCTAACAGTGAGAATAAACCAATTGCAAATAAGCGACTGTATTTAAAGTTAGGATTATTAGCGATCGCTTGCAATTGTGCTTGCAAGTCAGTATCTTGACTTAAATGAGTAGTTTGACTAAGCCACCCAATTAAATCATTAGCTGATAGACTTTTCGCTACAGTTTGCAGTCGTTCAGCTTCCTGTCGATAGCGTTGCGATTCTTGTTCTATAGCTTGGCATAAGGCGTTAAAAATTGATTCCTTATCCCGTTCTGGTTGGTAGCCTTGCATGAAGCGGTCAAAGGTTGTGACGACACCCAAGGCATAAATTGGATTGTAGCTAAAATCGATATTTACTGACAGTAGATGCATTTCTACCATCAATTCTTCTACAACTCGACGATAAATTGTGTTAATCGGTCGAGTGTGAAGTGAGTAAAAAGTTCGCTTTGTATCAGAAACAGTACGGACGTTATTCACAAAGAAAATGTTAAGGGCGACGTTACTTTATTTTCTCGCTTCAAGGCTACTTTGCCAAGTTTAGGTTTTCTAACTGGGAGTTACAACCAAACTGATGGCATGAGGGGTATGAACCCTCTTTCCTTAAAAGCTAGGCAAAAATTATCATACTTTGTGATTATACTTTACATTTATGAGTTTTTTGCTGCCCTTGACTGCCTTAGGTGAATACTTAACTGGTGAATTTGATAATCAAGAACAAGCTTTAGCAGAGCCTGTATGGTATGTCCACTTGCGGATGTGGCAAAGACCAATTGATTTGTTCTCAGAAGACAGTATTACCTTGTTTGCTGAACAAGCAAATATTGTCAACTTAGACAGCCCTTATCGTCAGCGAATTATGCGGTTGATGCCAGGACGCGACTCTGATTTACCCATACAAGTGCAGTACTACATGCTTAAAGATCCAAGTGCCTTAAGTGGTGCAGGTCGAAATCCTGCTTTACTCAAGACACTGGCAATTGAGCAATTAGATTTACTACCAGGCTGTATTCTCACTGTCACCCCACAAATACTAGCTCCCAATACCTATAAATTTGCCGCTACTCCACCTTTAGATGCTTGTTGCAGCTTCACATATCTTGGTAAGAGCATCCAAGTTTCTTTGGGCTTTGAAGCCACTGCGACGGAATTTAACAGCTACGATAAAGGAATTGACCCAGAGACTAAAAAAGCTACTTGGGGAGCGATTATTGGCCCTTATCGCTACATTAAGCGAGAGCAGTACTGAGTAAGCAAAAGTTATGAACTTTTAACTAACACCTCATTCTTAACTTTAAACTTTTAACTCATTCTCTAGCTAGCAATGCTACGAGGTACACCCTCTAAAGCTTCCTCCTCTGTTTCCAAAATTTCAAAAACTGTATCCATCATCGTCACTTCAAACACAAGTTTGGCTTCTGGATGTACATTGCAGATGCGGAAGCTGCCCTTGACTTTATCAGCATCACGCATCCCAGCGACCAAAGATGTCAAACCCGAACTATCAATAAAATTTACTTGGCCGAGATTGACCACTACATGAGCGCTAAGTTTGGAAATACACTCTTGTAATTTCAAGCGAAATTGCCAAGCTGTAGTAATATCTAGGCGACCTGCGGGTGTCAAGACAATAACGGTATTACCATCTTGGGTTGTATAGGTTGTTTGTTCTATCTGAATCACTAAGCCTCCGTTTGGTATTCGTCTCAAAATTGACTGCGGTTGGACTGACTATAGGATTGGTGAGCCAAAAGCTTTGCTTTGATTAGCAATCTTTTATTTTTTACCTCAACAGGTAATAGATTTTAGTTGACTCACCTGTCACGGTATTATCCAGTGCTAACACTTGAGATTAACAAGCTACAGCTAAAATTGTCACCTTTTTCTACTAGGTGCTTACTTTTAGTAGTTTAACTCACCAAAATCAGGCTGAGTACCCAGATAAGCTAGCTGAGTAAAAAAGACGAAGTAAATTTAACGTAATTTTTTACTCAGTACAATGCTATGACATAGGTTTCCAATTTACCCAATCCTGAGGCTTGAGAAAGGTTTCATACAACTGGGCTTCTGGAGAGTTAGGTTCTGGTTTATACCCATACTCCCAGCGTACCAAAGGCGGTAAAGACATCAAAATAGATTCGGTACGACCGTTGGTTTGCAGACCAAAAATTGTACCTCTGTCATAAACCAAATTAAATTCTACATACCTGCCTCGGCGGTAGAGTTGAAAGTTCCGTTCGCGATCGCCATATTCCATCCCATGTCGTCGTTCGACAATTGGCACGTAAGCCGGCAAAAATGATCTACCACAGTCTTGGATAAAAGCAAACAATTCTTCCCAGCTGCGGGGCGCTGGTGTTCCGACTTGGTTACTGTAAGCAGCCGCCGTTCCATGAGGATCAGGACCAGCATATAAACCACTTTGACTGTGTTGGTAATCAAAAAATAGACCACCAACTCCTCTTGTCTCATCTCGATGCTTGAGGTAGAAATATTCATCGCACCAGCGCTTAAACACTGGGTAATACTCTGGATGATGTTGATCGCAAGCTTGCTTCAGCGTTTGATGTAAATGTATTGCATCTTCGGCAAAGGGGTAATAAGGTGTCAAGTCAATACCACCACCAAACCACCAGACTGGCCCCGCCTCAAAATAACGATAATTCAGATGCACTGTTGGTACGTAAGGATTACGAGGATGTAGTACCATTGAAGTACCTGTCGCATACCAACTGTGTCCTTCTGCATCTGGTCGTTGAGCTAAAATTGAAGGCGGTAGATGATCTCCCCAAACTTCAGAAAAGCCTACACCTGCTTGTTCAAAGATTGCACCATCGCGTAAAACGCGCGATCGCCCACCACCACCTTCTGGGCGTTCCCAACCATCTTCGTTAAACTTACCCACACCATCGAGTTCTGTCAACTTTTGAGAAATTTCCTCTTGCAACCGTTGCATAAACTGACGAACTCTAGTCTTACCGTCAGTTGGTGGTAGATACTCGGATGATACTGCTTCTACAGTTGGGGTTTGCGAGTTGGTTAACATAAGATTCCCGAACCTAAATTACAATTTTCCAAAAGCTACAAATTTTCAATTTAAAAACTTGTAGGCAAAATTTAGCTTGATTCTTAGCTCAATTTGCCCAACCTGCTTTTTTCTTGCTTGTCAAACATTTACACAATCGATAAATATGACTAGAGTTATTTTCCCTCAAATGCGTATAGGCTTGTATATTGAGCAAGTTTTTTTTTGGACTTGTTGATGGGAAATTTCTGGCAAATTAGTCTACAAGCATTCTCTACTTTAAAGCATCAAGGTACAAACTGAATTGTTCAATGGTGTTTTCAACTAGAGAGCGATCGCGTTGTCCTCAGTGCCTAATTAAGGCTTGCTATGCTAAGGGCAATTTTGAGAAAGTGTAATCCAACGATGCCAGAGTTACCAGCAAGTCTGTAGCGAGGAGGATTAGGCAAATGCAAAGTTGGTTATCCCAATTCTTCCACCGCAAACGCCGTCGGCTTTGCGCTTCTTTGGTACGGACGTATCGAGAAATTAGTTCGGCTTCTGTAGATGAACTATGGCTAAAGGTGGTTGACTTAACGGATGTTTCCTGGCATCCATCACTCAAGAGTACTAATGTTCCCTACGGGTTAGTACCCAAACCTGGATTAATTTTCCAGGCTGTGACACGTTTTTCACCTATTCCCATCCGAATTTTTGTAGAGCGCGTTAATCCTAAAGAAATGCTGAGTATCCGAGTACTGGCGATCCCTGGCATCGAAGAACGGATTATCTATCGGATAGAGTCCACAGTTTGTGGTACTTGTTTATCGTATTCTGTAACTCTACGGGGTTGGTTTTCGCCTTTGATTTGGTCCTTATCTCGTCCTTATGCAGATCGTGTAGCACGCTCTTTAGTTGAAGCAGTCGAAAAGGCCGCACTGCAAGCGGTGTCAGGAAAGAAAAAATCTCTTAATGATAGTTGTTTTGACGTTTAGGGGCTAGGGGCTAGGAACTAGGGGCTAGGGGCTAGGGGCTAGATCTGAAAAAATAATTAACCGAATCCCTAATCTTTAGAGACTGTTTTCACAACTCAAAATAGAACTTATAGTAGGTTGGATTAAGCATAGCGCAACCCAACACTTACGTTGCTTTGTTGGGTTTGCTTACGTCAAACGCCACTTACTACCCTGCGGGTACTCCTTCGGAGAACTCGCAGAGTAGCCGCAGAAGCGTCTACAAGTCGGCAGAGCCGACGACAGTCGCCTCAAGTCGGGAAACCCTTTCGGCAGTTCCTCATGGGGGAAACCACGCCACTTGCTCCACTTGGGGAGACCCCAAGACCGCAGTGGCTCCCCAAGACCACGGACTGCCGACGCTCCTGCATCGCTACCGCTACGCTAACACCACGGCGCTGTCTCCCCAACGCAGTGGCTCCCCAATCTACAGTTGTAGTTTGAAAACACGCCCTAGCCCCCAAGAAAGTTAAGATTCTATTAGGTGATAATGAAATTTTCTTAAATTTGGTTACGGCGGTAACGGTTAAAACACTATGTACGATGTTCTTGATTCACGCTCTGTCTTAGAAGTGTTGCGACCAGTGCAAGACCCAGAACTCCGTAAGAGTCTGGTAGAACTGAATATGATTCGCAACGTCAAAATTGACGGTGGCAAGGTTAGCTTCACTTTGGTATTGACTACACCTGCTTGTCCATTACGTGAATTTATTATCGAAGATTGTGAAAAAGCGGTTAAAAAGCTACCTAGTGTCACAGAGGTAAATGTAGAAGTGACAGCAGAAACACCCCAGCAGAAAAACCTACCAGATCGCACTGGCGTTCCTGGTGTTAAAAATATTCTGGCTGTCTCCAGTGGCAAAGGTGGTGTTGGTAAAAGTACGGTGGCGGTAAACATAGCAGTGGCTTTGGCGCAAACTGGAGCTAAAGTCGGCTTATTAGATGCCGATATTTACGGGCCTAATGACCCCACCATGTTAGGGCTAGCCGATGCTCAAATTGTTGTGCGTTCCACAGATAAAGGTGAAGTTCTAGAACCTGCTTTTAATCATGGTGTCAAATTGGTTTCAATGGGCTTTTTGATTGACAGAGATCAACCAGTAATTTGGCGTGGCCCAATGCTTAACGGAGTAATTCGCCAATTTCTCTATCAAGTCGAATGGGGAGAGCTGGATTATTTGATTGTAGATATGCCACCAGGAACTGGTGATGCTCAGCTAACTTTAACCCAAGCAGTACCAATGTCGGGCGCAATAATTGTTACTACCCCGCAAACTGTAGCATTGTTAGATTCCCGTAAAGGGTTAAAAATGTTTCAGCAATTAAACATATCCGTATTGGGGATCGTAGAAAATATGAGTTATTTTATCCCCCCAGATATGCCAGATAAGCAATATGACATCTTTGGTTCTGGTGGTGGCTCTAAAACAGCATCAGAGTTGGGAGTTCCCTTATTAGGATGCATACCACTAGAAATTCCGACGAGAGTTGGTGGTGATAATGGTGTGCCGATAGTCGTTGCTGAACCAGATTCGGCCTCTGCCAAAGCATTAAAAGCGATCGCTCTAGCAATTGCTGGTAAAGTGTCTGTGGCTGCACTGACATAGTAACAAGGCAGAGGAGCAGCACTTCGACTACGCTCAGTGACTGGGGCAGGGGAGAATAATAATATCTATGCTCAATGCCCCATGCCCTGTAGTTTTTTATCTAAGAATCGCTATATTAATAGTCAATTCTAAAGTTTAAAATTGCACAATGTTATTAAAACGTTCCTTTCCCAAAGTTCGTTGGAAGTATTGGGTTAAGCCCTGGCAGCAAGTAGATTGGTTGTTATTTTGTTTACCTATAGGTATCAGTATATTTGGCGGCATCATGATTTTGAGTACAGAACTCAAACAGCCCGTAACCGATTGGTGGTGGCATTGGTTGGTAGCTGGGATCGGCGTTTTAATAGCGTTGTTTTTAGCCCGTTGCCGTTATGAAAACTTGATTCAGTGGCATTGGATAACATACGCACTGACGAGTCTCAGTCTAATTACAGTGATGATTGCTGGTACTAGTGCCAAAGGTGCACAGCGCTGGATCAGTGTTGCTGGCTTCAATGTCCAACCCTCGGAATTTGCCAAAATAGGCGTAATCATCACCTTGGCGGCTCTATTACATAAACGCACAGCTTCCACCCTCGAAAGTGTGTTTCGGGTGCTGGCAATTACTGCTATTCCTTGGGGATTGGTCTTTTTGCAGCCAGATTTAGCCACATCATTGGTATTTGCGGCGATCGTTTTAGGAATGCTTTATTGGGCAAATGCCAACCCAGGCTGGTTGATTTTGATGATATCGCCTGTAGTTTCTGCTATTTTGTTCAGTACAAATTGGCCTTTGTCCGCACCGATAGTTTCATTAAATCAAGAAGTATCTTTTGGAATTTTAGGGTTAGTTTGGGTGGTCGCTATGGGTATTTTGGGTTGGCGGACTCTTCCCTGGCGTAGATTTGGTCTGAATGGGATCAGCACAGCGGCTCTTAACCTTCTAGGTGGGGAATTAGGAGTATTTGCCTGGAATCATATTTTAAAAGATTACCAAAAAGCCCGATTAACTGTATTTCTGCGCCCCGGACACGACCTTTTAGGCGCTGGCTATCACCAACACCAATCACGAATTGCGATTGGGGCGGGTGAGATTTGGGGATGGGGTTTATTTAAAGGGCCAATGACTCAACTGAATTTTGTACCCGAACAGCATACAGATTTTATTTTTTCCGCAGTCGGTGAAGAATTTGGTTTTGTCGGTTGTTTGGTTGTGTTGTTTGCATTTTGCTTAATTTGCTTCCGTTTGTTGCGTATAGCTCAAACAGCCAAAGACAATTTTGGTTCGCTGTTGGCTATTGGTGTTTTATCTATGATTGTCTTTGAATTGCTTGTAAACGTGGGTATGACTGTTGGTTTAGCACCAGTAGCAGGAATACCTTTACCTTGGATGAGTTACGGACGTTCTGCTATGTTGACTAATTTTATCTCTTTAGGAATAGTAGAATCGGTAGCGAATTTTCGCCAACGACAGAAGTATTATTAATAGAAAGTCGGCGAGGAACTCCTCCTTTTATAGATTGAGAGGGTCGTTCGCCGACTTGGGGCATTGGGCATTGGTGACTCTTTCCATAGTTCTTTTTCACCTGACAACTGACAGTTAACAAGTATTAAGCTATTAATAGTAAACTAGCGAAGGTAAACATGATGATTCTGCCTGGAGCAACGGTTCGCGTTAACAACCCCGCAGATACTTATTATCGCTCTGAAGGACTTGTGCAACGAGTCAGCGATGGTAAGGTGGCTGTATTATTTGAAGGTGGTAACTGGGATAAATTAGTTACTTTTCGCTTATCGGAATTGGAAGCTGTAGAAATCACAGCAGGACGTAAAAAAGGAAAATAGAACAAAGTACTAACTACTGACAACACTTCGACTACGCGGTAGTTGAATCTCGACTTCGCTCGATTGCCGCGAAGTCGAAACTCAGTGCATCGCTGATAACTGACAAGAAACCAAGATGCGCCTTCCTTTACCACAGTTTGCCACAGGCGATCGCCATCCCAATCACATTGCGGAGGTGATCGAAACTACTACTACTGAATTTTTGGCACAGTGTTTAGAGCCGGAAGACTTAAGTTTTCCGCCGATGCCGCCTTTTGGTAGTTGGGTATGTTCTGTGGATGAAGAGTCAGGCAATCAAGTTTATGCTGTGGTGTATTATGCTACGACTATGCCTGTAGATTCTGTACATCGGGCTGTGGCTCTGGGGTTGTCATTGCAGGATTTGCGTGAAGAACAACCCCAGATTTTTGCTATGCTCAAAACTGAATTTAAGGCTGCGATCGTCGGATTTGAGCAGCCATCTCTTACTCTAGGTTATAACCAAGCAATATATCAGTATCTACCTCCCCGTCCCCCACAAATTCATCAAGCTGTTTATCGATGTGAACCAGAAGCAATAATTCAATTCACCGAAGAACTAGATTTTTTGCGGACATTACTTTCTATAAATGGTGCGCCAGTAGAATCTTTAATCGCAGCAGCTATTCGTGAAGTTTACCAGTTACGTAAAGCTGACCGACAATGGCTAATTAAAGCTGGACGTACTCTAAGCGTACTGTTGAAAGATGACTATGATCGCTTACGGTTTATATTAAGTCAAATCCACCCCTAGGTAGTTAGTTATTAGATAATTGCCTAGGTAGTGTAAGTTAGGATTTTTTGATTTTTCGTCAGGGTGACTTTTACGGTTATTTATATTGATCGGAAGATTGCTTTTAGGGTAATCACAACTTCACCGTCGCCCCTTTAAGTCCTATCTATGGAACGAATATCACAAGTTCTAGCTATAGAACCAACAGCCCAAGTTCTGAGCAAGGAGCCAATTATTGCCTTTGCTATTTTACTAGTGGTCGTTTTAATTGTACCAATTTTGTTTGAGCGACTCAGATTACCAGGAATAGTAGGTTTAGTATTTTCTGGTGTGGTACTTGGGTCATCAGGCTGGAATCTATTTGATCCAGAATCGCCAATAATTAATCTGTTATCAGACATCGGCTTAGTTTATCTGATGTTTGTCACAGGTTTAGAAGTTGACATAAATCGATTTCGTCAGAGAAAACAACGCTCCTTAGGACTTGGCAGTTTTACTTTCAGTGTTTCTTTGGCAATAGGAACCTTAATAGGACGGTTTTTTGGTTTTGATTGGAATACTTCAATCTTGATTGGCTCTTTGTTTTCTTCCTATAGCCTTTTGGCATATCCCATTATTAATCGTCTAGGAATTATCAATAACGAAGCTGTTTCCATCACAATTGGAGCTACATTTTTTACTGATATTGGCGCACTTTTAATATTAGCTGTTTGTGTAGCTACGACTCAAATAAGGATATTTAGCTTTGTCAAGTTAATTCCTTTGTTCAGTTGGTTAATAATTTATTCATTCGCCATCTTATTAGGCTTAGATTGGTTAGGTAAAGAATTTTTTCGGCGGTCAGGAGACGACGAGGGAAACAAGTTTTTATTTATATTTATGTCAGTATTCATTGCTGCTGTAAGTATTCAATTAACTGAGGTAGAGAAAGTTTTTACAGCTTTTTTAGTAGGTTTAGCAGTTAATGAAGCGGTAGGTGAAGGGTCAGTTAAAGAAAAAGTAGTGTTTATTGGCAATGTCTTATTTATTCCCATTTTCTTTGTTCATCTTGGCTTGCTATTCAAGTTACCTACTATTTTTAACAGTATTAAGAATTTCCAATTAACTCTGTTGATTGTAATTGGTTTGATTTTTGGCAAATTGATAGCAGCTGGGTTAGCAAAAATTATCTACCGTTATAACTGGCAGGAAACGCTAACAATATGGTCTTTATCAATGCCTCAAGTGGGTACAACCTTAGCAGCAACTGTAGTGGGATATCAGGTTGGACTACTACCAATCACAATTTTAAATAGCGTTATTATTTTAATGTTAGTAACAGCAATATTAGCACCTTTAATTACTAGTAGGACAGCTGTTGCTTTGACTACTTCTCCAGTCTCAGAAACCACTTCCTTAACTTTAGCTGCTCATCAAAAAGAGGAACCTCCCAGTACTTTTACTATAGTCGTGCCTGTTAATAATCCTCAAACTCAGCAGTATTTGATGGAAATGGCGGCTTTATTAGCACGTCAATCTCATGGCAGAATTGTACCGCTAGCGATCGCCACATCTACTGCTAATATGGATGCGCCACAGTTAGAACTGTCTTTGCAACGTAGTGAGCGATTATTAGCAAAAGCTACGGCACAGAGTCGAGTATTTGGATTAAAAGCAGAACCACTGCTTCGCATTGATGATGCTTTTGCCCCAGGAATTAGCAGGGCAGCTCGTGAACAAAATGCGAGTTTAATTATCATGGGTTGGGGTAAACGTACTGGGTTGAGAGCGCGTTTATTTGGCAATGTGATTGATAATGTACTTTGGGCATCTCATTGTCCTGTAGCGGTGACACGTTTAGTAGACTCACCCAAAAAAATTCAGCGCATCTTAGTACCTTTAGAAAATTTAACAGCACCAGCATTACAACCAGTGCAACTTGCCCAAATGCTGGCAGAGGCAAATCAAAGCCAAGTAACTGTATTAAATGTGTGCGATCGCCGCACTAGTTCGAGTAAAATCGCTGCTAGGCGATCGCATCTCTCAATGCTGGTGTCTAAAATAGCTGTGCTAAATCCTCCAGAAATTCAAATCATCCCTCATGAGAATGTTGTTCAAGCAATTTTGCAAGCAGCGCGATTGTATGATTTAGTAGTGTTGCCTTTTATACGCAGTAGGACAATTGTTGGTAGTTTAACTGTTAGCGATGTCACAACCCAGTTAGCGAGGCAACTTACCTGCTCTATTGTCATGCTTGGAGAACCGCAAGGTCATCAAAACGGAACTTTACTAACAAATGTTTCAAACAATATAAAATCTGTATAATACAATACTATTTTTGGCACTGAAGATTTTTGCTTTAAAAAACTTTATTTTGTTGAAGATTTGATGAAGTCTAGACAGAAAATCACAATACTATGAAGATGTTTGGTATTTTGCTAGATGAATTGTGAAGTATTCTAAATTTAAATGTAACAAAATTAAATACGTAGAAAAACTACTAAATTAATAAAACTAGATTAATTAGCTGTATTCATCCTGTATTTTTATACATGGACTGGGTACTCTAAAAACAAGTTAAATAGCCAGATTAGTAATATTTTGTAAGTAACTGGGAAACTATGAGAATTTTGGTGACGGGCGGTGCTGGGTTTATTGGTTCCCATCTCATTGACCGATTAATACCAGCAGGGCATGAAGTTATTTGCTTAGATAATTTCTATACAGGTAACAAAGACAATATCCTCAAATGGATGAATCATCCTTACTTTGAGTTGATCCGCCACGACATTACTGAGCCAATTAGATTAGAAGTAGATCAAATTTATCATCTAGCTTGTCCAGCTTCTCCAGTACATTACCAGTACAACCCAGTGAAAACCGTTAAAACTAACGTGATGGGAACGCTGAATATGTTGGGGTTGGCGAAACGTGTTAAGGCTCGGTTCTTCTTAGCGTCAACCAGTGAAGTGTATGGTGATCCTGAAGTACATCCCCAAGTTGAAGAGTATAGGGGTAGCGTTAATCCCATTGGTATACGTTCATGTTATGACGAAGGCAAAAGAATCGCTGAGACTTTAGCATTTGATTACTACAGGCAAAATAAAGTTGATATTCGGGTGGTTCGCATCTTTAACACCTACGGCCCACGGATGTTAGAAAACGATGGTCGGGTAGTGAGCAACTTTATAGTGCAAGCTTTGCGTGGTATTCCCTTAACTGTGTATGGTGATGGTTCGCAAACTCGTAGTTTTTGCTACGTTTCCGACTTGGTAGAAGGATTTATCCGCCTGATGAATAGCGATTATGTTGGCCCAGTAAATCTGGGAAATCCAGGTGAATACACAATCTTAGAATTAGCGCAAGCTGTGCAGAATATGGTGAACCCAGATGCAGA
Organism: Halotia branconii CENA392; assembly: GCF_029953635.1. NCBI lineage: Bacteria > Bacillati > Cyanobacteriota > Cyanophyceae > Nostocales > Nodulariaceae > Halotia > Halotia branconii. Next base: position 648,579 of record NZ_CP124543.1, read on the forward strand.
GATTAAGTTTGAACCCCTACCTTCTGATGATCCCCGTCGTCGCCAGCCTGATATTACAAAAGCTAAAACCTTGTTAAATTGGGAACCTACCGTTCCGCTACAAGAAGGGTTAAAACTAACAATAGAAGATTTCCGCGATCGCATCAAAAGCGATGTCAAAGATTTAGCCTCTTGAGTATTACTTAGTGTGGCTTTAAAGTTTTGTGCAGACTGACTTTATTCGTTGTCTGTACTTTTCATAGCTGGGTTTCCCGGCAGTGTATAAGTGTCATAATTGACAATTTTTTTGAAGACTAATCCCAAAAAAGCTAGGAGTTAAATTAGATGCGTGTTTGCGTAATAGGTACTGGTTACGTTGGTTTAGTTACAGGCGCTTGCTTGGCTCATATTGGTCATGATGTAATTTGCATAGACAATAACGAAGAAAAAGTTAAGCTAATGAAGTCTGGGCAGTCGCCTATTTTTGAGCCAGGACTGTCAGAAATTATGCAATCTGCTATTCAAGCAGGAAAAATTCAGTTCAGCAGTGATCTGGCCGCAGGAGTTGCCCACGGAGAAATTCTATTTATTGCTGTAGGAACACCACCATTACCAACTGGTGAAAGCGATACCCGTTATGTTGAAGCGGTGGCTCGTGGTATCGGTGCTAATCTTAACGGTGGTTATAAAGTAATTGTAAATAAATCTACAGTACCCATTGGTTCAGGTGACTGGGTGCGGATGATTGTTCTAGATGGTATTGCTGAACGTCAAAAAATACTTGTACCAGCAGGTGGAGTATCAAGTGATGAAATATTACCTGATGCCGTAGCTCAATTTGATGTAGTTAGTAATCCAGAATTTTTGCGTGAAGGTTCGGCAGTCTACGATACCTTTAACCCAGATCGGATTGTGCTAGGTGGCAATAGTCAAAAAGCGATCGCTTTAATGCAAGAACTGTATGCTCCGATTGTAGAACGTAAGTACGCCGCTGACCAATCTTTACCTCCTGTATCAGTATTAGCCACAGATTTGAGTTCGGCAGAAATGATTAAGTATGCCGCTAATGCCTTTTTGGCGACCAAGATTAGTTTTATTAACGAAGTTGCTAACATTTGCGATCGCGTTGGTGCTGATGTTACCCAAGTAGCAAAAGGTATTGGTCTGGATTCCCGCATTGGTAACAAGTTCTTAAACGCTGGTATTGGTTGGGGTGGTTCCTGCTTCCCCAAAGATGTGGCTGCACTGATTCACACAGCTGATGACTATGGCTATGAAGCCCAACTCATGAAAGCCGCCGTCAGTGTCAACGAGCGTCAGCGCTTAATAGCTCTAGAAAAACTCCAGCAAGCCTTGAAAATCCTTAAAGGCAAAACTGTAGGACTACTCGGACTGACATTCAAGCCAGATACTGATGACATGCGGGATGCGCCAGCCCTGAATTTGATTGAGCAGCTAAACCGATTAGGAGCCAAAGTCAAAGCTTATGACCCAATTGTTTCTCAAACAGGTATGCGTCATGGTCTTTCGGGTGTACTAGTAGAAACTGATGCCGAACGTCTAGCCGATGGCTGCGATGCTTTAGTACTTGTGACTGAATGGGAGCAGTTCAGCAATTTAGATTATGCAAAAATGGCAAAATTAATGCTCCACCCCGTGCTGATTGACGGTCGCAACTTCCTAGATCCTGAAACTATGGTCAGGGCTGGATTCCAGTATGTGGGTGTAGGAAGATAGATAATTACTAATTCGTAATTCGTAATTCGTAATTGAGAGGAACAGAGCAAATATTAACAGCCCAGCGATAGCGAGTCCTTGTGCGTCTTACAACTACGAATTTTTTTTTCTAAATCTCAAAAATTAAAATGCCGTCTAGTTAATTCTGGCGGCATTTTATGTGTTTTAAATTTGACGCAAGCAAAAATGCAAAGTTCTTCTTAGATCTTGTACTACAACTTGGCACGAAACACGTATCTTAAGAGCTATGTGGAATACGCTCAATCTCCGCATATCCACTGAAAATTAACTTTTTACCCTCAGTTTCTAAGCGATTGAGTCGCATTTTTACTCCATCCAAGTCAAAACGATCTAAGTCAACCATATTATCTAAAATTTCTGCCAATGCCATGCTCAAAGTTTGAGATATTTCTCGTTGCGCTTCTGGTACAGCGTCAAGTTCGATTTTAGGGTCTTTAAAAGAAATACGTCGCCGCCGTTCAACGGCTACGGTTAATGTCATACTCAGCGGTATGAGTTCACCATTGTTTAAATCTGCCTTTGCTGCCAGATGCAAGCGATTTCCAGGTAACAGTTGTACCTGAACATCTGTAAATGAGACTGGTTGACCACCAGATAATGCTGTCAAAGCAGGTACAGAGAGATTGACCAAGCGCTTTTTCACCAATTCGGCTTTGAAGGCTTGATTAATGCCTGTTTCTGACAAAATTACTTGAGCGATCGCCTGAGTGGGTTGTTTGAGATTTAATTTCCCCCCCAATACTGCACCAAAATCAATCGCAACCGCATCAGTTTCAAACGACATCTCCTCTACCGCGAAATCTCTACGGATGACCAAGCCGCTACCATTCATTTTGAAGCTATCAATACTGCCTTGCAAGAGCTTGCTGGAGGGATGGCAGCGCACTAAGACTTCTACTGACTCGCTTTGGGTAAACAGGTGGCGAATCGTTTGGCTAGCGACTGTGTTGAGCATCTTCTCCCCCCAGTCTGTGCCTTTTGAATCTGTTAAACCAGTAAGTCCGCCGAACATTTGGTTTTAGTCTCTAGAAGTTCTTTGTACTTTTGTAACAAAATGTGAACAATACAGCAAGTGTCTAGAGATTGATTATGCTGATGGGCAAGCCTGGGATGGTTGATAACTAACATCTAGCTATGCCTAATATTACTCTATTGATCGCTCAGATTGTTACCATGTACTATGATTATTGAACCTGCTCCTACCAGTTTTTTCCTTGTTCAGTTTATATTGTGGAATTGGCTGTTTTGTAATCAAAGCATAAATAACATCTGGGTCTAAGTCAGCCCCCGAACCCCATTGAATCGTTCCGTAGTCAGGGTTGACGCACACTGTAGCAAAGTATTCTTTATCTTACAGAGGCGCAAATACACCTGTAAATTTAATAATTTTATTAATATCAACTACTCCTTCAACGTCATCTTCAAAGCGGATGTCAAGCTGATAGTTTTCTCTTGGTTCAACTGCAAAGATATTTTTGAGCATTCTGTACACCTGCCGCACCCCAGTGAAACGCTATCAACAACAATTCAACGCCTTCCCCAGCGATTACCTCAACAATTTGTGGGGAGAAATTCATGCTTGTCCTTACTTTGCTATCAACAACCTCAACCGCGATTTTGTGGGAACAAAAGGATTTTCGGTAGTATTTACACGATCGCACCTCTTTAAAGTAGAGCAACAATTCCCCTACTTCAAGCCGTACTTAGATTTAGCACTCCAGACTAACTGTAATGCTTTTTATCTCAATCCTTTACTACTCAAAGAAGGCTCCCGCGTTGATCCGCATATTGATCGCTCTTTGCGTTCATACTGTAAAACTGTTGAACCACCTGCGGTTGTCAGCGTTCTTTACGTGCGTGTACCTCCAGACATGGAAGGAGGAGAATTAGTACTGCGATCGCACAAACGTCAACTTGGGCAAATTAAGCCACAAATCAATACATTACTTTATTTTCAAGGTGATTTAACTCACTCTGTCAATGCAGTGAAAACATCAGGAAATCGTCTGAGTTTGGTTTGTGAACAGTATAGTTTAAGCGAGGCTGAACTCCAGGAAATACCAGAGTTTACAGTGGAGTCAAGAGTTGCTCAATCTCCCAAAAAATCAAGAAGGTATACTTAAGTAGGTAGGTCGATGTCAATAATTATCGTTGGGATAAAGCAGGGGGAGAAAGAGTTTGAGCCTTATTTACTTTTATTCATATAGTTTGATTTTATTTCACCGACTTACTCAAGTAGTTAAGGTTTTGTTCTGGATCAGGCTAAATATTAGCCTCGTTATTAAGAATTTCATTGTTGCTATTAATGTAATGTGCCAGTTTTCTAATTGTCTACTAAGTTAGCAAAACTTTTTGATCCTAAAATGTCAAATTCTCACTTTTAATAGGTGAAATTAGCATTTTTTTAGGTAATCATAATAGTGTTACCACTTAAAAAATCTTGTTGTTGTCTAGATTTTGATTAAAATCCTTTACAACTACAACTTGAGCTTTCTTGAATCAATTGATTTTCCGAGAGTGTATCACCATGAATCAAATCTTAAAACGCACATTTCTACCTAGCCTCATGGCTGCAAGTTTAGCTACTGTCACCTTGATTCCTGCTCAACCCGCTGCTGCTGATGATGAAGTACTGCGAGACATAGGTCTAGGAGCCGCTAGCGGTGTAGTATCTGGATTTATCACAAGATGCGGTTCTGTTGTAGACAATGCCGCTAAGGGTGCTGCTGCTGGTGCTGCTGTTAATGGCGCTAATGGTTTAAGAGGAAATCGTAGAAACCGTAACTTGGGACAAGATGTCGTAGTTGGTGCTGCTGCTGGTACAGCAACTGGTGCTATAACTGGTGGTTGCAGAAGACCTTTGAATAATGCAATCAATGGTGCAGCTGCGGGTACAGTGATTCATATCTATAACAATAGAAAATAATTCGTACTTGCTGTACCTGAACATCGGTAAATGCGTTTCTCAAAGACTAGAAACGTATTTACCAAGTTACGGAATTGGGTAACTCTTCAACTTGGATATTCACCAAGCTACCCAACTTGATAGATTTTTGAATATTGTCACAAGCATCATTTTGTATCTTTCTCAGTCTGCGTCTAGCTCCTCGCAAGTTTTCTGGACGTACCCCGATGCAAGCTGACAAAATGCGAAAATTGAAAAAATTACTTTCTTACTTGCTTGATTAAAAATTTTCCCAGGCTTGACTAACCAATTTGCTCAACCAGCGTCGTTGCTGCTGATCTAGTACAGTATCATCGGCTAGGACTTGGGCGGTTAATTCTTCCAAGGATTGACCTTGAGAACGGACAATTTTAATGACTCCAGCGATCGCTGAGGCAACTAGTTCTTCATCAACTTGTTTTTGTTGTAGAGCAAAAATGTCCTGAGGGCTGTCTGGGATGGGATAATTCATGGCGTGGGTTTACAGAAATTCAAAATGAACAATAAATTTGAGAAATTATTAAAAAACCTTTACTGAATCTTTATTCAAGTAATAGGGCGGATTTTAGCGTAATTTCTGCCTTTTTAAAATCCGTCTTAGTGAATAGATTGCTCGGAGATGTCAGCAAAACATGAAAGAAATACTCTATCTAGAAGTTCCGATTTCGGACATAGCAGCTGTATGTAGTTGGTTACAAACAGATTTTGAGCCAGGAAACGGGGAAAAGGTGCTTACACCAGATGGCTTTCGTCTGAAAATACCTGCTGAAACTACAACTGCTGACACGGCTATTTCCGAAAAATTACCGACTGAAATTTCTGTATTTGTTTGGTCAGTACAGCGCACTACTTATTTAAAAGTGTTCCGTTGGGCAGATAAACCCTTTCCTCAAGAGAGGGAAATTTTGCAACGCTTAATTGCTGAAATTAGAAAGCGTTTTCCCCATCAATACCCTGAACTCCCACAGATTGATGCTCAGCAATCAATTTTTGAGGCACTAGCGCCCCATTATCCTTTGACTGTCAAGTATTTTCAGCGAATGCCCAAGGGGGAATATGACTTGAAGCGTGCCTATTGGTGGGAGCAAAGATGGCGTGAAGGAGTACGTAATCCGCAAGAGCCAAGGCAGGTGATTTTTAAAGAGAATAAGGTAACAAAAAGTCCTGATGTCCAATACGACTTAATTTATATCGGTGGTGCATTAGGGGTAATTCATGCGGCAGTGATGGCCAAACTAGGATATAAAGTCCTACTTATAGAGCGTTTACCCTTTGGACGGATGAATCGGGAATGGAATATTTCCCGTGATGAAATTCAAAGTTTAATAAATCTAGGTTTGGTGACATCCGCTGAGTTAGAAACCATAATTGCTAAGGAATATAAAGACGGATTCAATAAATTTTTTGACGGTAATAATCCCCCAAAATTGCGATCGCCTGTCTTACACACCCCTACCGTATTAAATGTAGCCTTAGATTCAGAAAAATGGCTGCAAATGTGCGGGCAGAAGCTTCAAGCAGCAGGTGGCCAAATTTGGGATGAGACCGAGTTTATTCGTGCGGATATTGATATATCACAAGTTGTAGTTAAAGTCAAGCATTTAACAACTCAAAATGAGCAGCAAGTGAGTGGGCGGCTGTTGGTTGATGCGATGGGAACTGCTTCTCCTATTGCTTGGCAATTAAATGGCGGTCGTGCTTTTGATAGTGTATGTCCAACAGTAGGGGCAGTAGTTGCGAAGGGATTTGAGCCGGGAGTTTGGGATTCCCAGTATGGAGATGTGCTGTACAGCCACGGAGATATTTCTCGCGGCAGACAATTGATTTGGGAATTATTTCCCGGAGAAGGTGAAGAACTAACGATTTATTTATTTCACTACCACGAAGTCAATCGAGAAAATCCCGGCTCATTATTAGAGATGTACGAGGACTTTTTTACGATTTTGCCAGAGTATCGGCGTTGCGACTTAGACAAGTTGGTGTGGAAAAAACCGACATTTGGTTATATACCAGGACATTTTAGTGTCGGGAGTAGCGATCGCACTGTTGCCTTTGATAGATTGATTGCGATCGGTGATGCTGCATCTCTCCAATCACCCTTGGTTTTCACGGGTTTTGGTTCACTGGTACGCAATTTAGATCGTTTAACCACACTGCTAGATACAGCCCTCAAACACAATTTATTGAGTGTCCGCCACTTGAACCGCATTCGGGCTTACCAAAGCAATGTTTCGGTAACTTGGCTATTTTCTAAAGGCATGATGGTTCCGACTGGCAAGTTTTTACCGCCCCAGCGGATTAACTCGATGCTAAATACCTTTTTTGGATTATTAGCAGACGAACCGCCAGAAGTTGCAGATAACTTTATTAAAGATCGCTGTGATTGGTTCACCTTTAATCGCCTCGCACTCAAAGCAGCTCGTAAAAATCCTGCTTTATTGTTATGGATTTGGCAACTAGCTGGATTTAAAGATTTAGTACGCTGGGTAGGGAATTATTTCAACTTTGGTATTCATACCTTAGTCAGCACTTTATTGAGTACATGGTTTCCGCGCTTTTTGGTGCGAATCAAACCTTGGTTAGAACCCCGTTATCCAGCATTGTGGTTGCGGCTATTAGTGATTCGTTATGCGATCGCTACTGGTAAACCGCGATCGCCAAATCAGGTAACAACAGTCAAACCAGAAGCAATAATTCTCAATTAATCATTTTTTCAATCAAGAGTTAAAAACTCACTTATTCGTGAACAACAGATCCCCGACTTCTTAAAGAAGTCGGGGATCTGAGGCATTTTTACAAATCAAATAGGATTGCTATAGACTTTTGACTCTAGATTCCCCTACTGTGAACTATGGACTAATGGCTATTGACTAACTTTTATGGATTATCGGGATGCTGGGGTTGATGTTGAGGCTGGTCGAGCCTTTGTAGATCAAATTCGTAATTTGGTTCACAGCACCTTTAGACCGGAAGTAATTGGGGGATTAGGTGGTTTTGGCGGATGTTTTCAATTACCGGGAGGTTTTCAAGAACCAGTATTGGTTTCCGGGACAGATGGCGTAGGTACAAAGCTGAAAATCGCTCAAATTCTCAACCGTCATGACAGTATTGGTATTGACTTAGTCGCCATGTGCGTTAACGACGTGCTGACATCAGGTGCAGAACCACTGTTTTTTTTAGATTATGTCGCAACTAGTAAGTTAGAAAAAGAGCAATTAACTCAGGTAGTGGCGGGTATAGCCTCTGGATGTAGGCTAGCAGGTTGTGCCTTATTAGGAGGAGAAACGGCAGAAATGCCTGGTTTTTACCAAGTGGGTGAGTATGACTTAGCTGGGTTTTGTGTAGGAATTGTAGAAAAAAGCCAAATGTTGGATGGTTCTCAAGTCCAAGTAGGAGATGTCGCGATCGCTCTTGCGAGTACTGGTGTACATAGTAATGGCTTTAGTTTAGTCAGAAAAATCGTTAATGATGGCGGTTTTTCTTGGAATGAAAGCCCAGAATTATTAGGTGGCGAAACTATAGGAGAAACTTTTCTCCAACCCACACGCATTTATGTCAAACCCGTTTTAGCAGCGCGTCAAGCTGGGTTAGAAATTCATGGCATGGCTCACATTACAGGTGGGGGATTACCAGAAAATTTACCTCGATGTTTGGGGAAAAATCAAGCGATCGCCATTAATCCCAATAGTTGGACTATTCCACCTGTGTTTCAGTGGCTAGCTGAAGCCGGATCGGTCAGTTCCCAGGCTATGTATGACACTTTTAACATGGGTATTGGATTTGTGCTGCTTGTACCACCCCATCAAACAGAACAGACTATTACTTTTTTTCAATCACAGAATATTCCTGCTGTGGCAATTGGCGAAGTAATTACAGGTTCTGGTGAATTAGTCGGATTAAGAACGTAGCAACAATATTTACATGTAGCCAGACTTTGATTTGAGGTTAGTGAGGCAGGAACTTCGCTAACCTTGATTTTGACAAATTATTTGGCAAATTTTTCTCATGAGTATCATGAGTATATAGACGCTTTTTGGCAATATTTTTTACTTATACTTATAAAAGCGATTCAAAATTCTCATGGCCAGAATCATTGAGATTTGCTAACGTAGTCTTAACATATTGAAAAATTTCACAGATGAAACTAATACAATAGCTTTCCACACTTATTTACTGTGTTGGAATTTTTTCATCTAAAGACTTGGTGTGTTGGTGTAGAAAATCACATATTTTTATTCACAGAGGATTATGGTTGTAAATTTAGCTCGAACATCTGCTTCCACCGAACTACTAAAGCAAGTATTTCAAAAAATTGATGCTCAAAGTTGTCCCAAGACATTTAACTTTCACATGCACACTATCCACTCAGATGGTAGGTTACAGCCAAGTGCATTGATAGAACAAGCGATCGCCATCGGTCTGCAAGGATTAGCCATCACCGACCACCACTGTATTGACGGATATAAAGCAGCACAAATTTATTTAGAAGATTGGCAGTGGAACCATCCTGCTGCTAAAACTCCACATCTATGGAGTGGGACAGAAATTAATGCTAATCTCTTGGATAATGAAGTTCACATTTTGGCTTACGCTTTTGAGCTAGATAACTCTAGTATTAAACCTTATTTACAAAAAAAGGCTACTACAGGCCACGCATATCAAGCAAGTAATGTAATTGCTGCGATTCATGATGCTGGGGGATTAGCAGTCTTAGCTCATCCAGCTCGTTACAAGCGATCGCATTTCGACTTAATTCCAGCTGCGGCTGAAAAGGGAATTGACGGTGTAGAAAGTTTTTACGCTTACAATAACCCCAATCCCTGGAGACCAACAGCCTTGGAATCAAAACAGGTACAAAAACTGGCTGGTGAATATGGTCTTTTCAATACCTGTGGTACTGATACTCACGGTTTAAATTTACTTCAACGATTGTAAGGTTACAGTTGTTTTTTCTGAATACTCTTGGTTCAATCAGCCAAGAGGCTATTGTGGTGTTATATCATGTTCGCTTGATTAGTTATGATTTTGGCCATCTATGCAAAAATATTAAAAATCTCTTTCCCCTGCTCCCTGCTCCCTGCTCCCCTGATTTCTACAGTTACACCGAATCATGAACTGTAGAAAAGAGAAGACTAAAGTCCTCACTACAATAAGATATTTCTAACAAGGCATTAAAGCATCTAATCTTCCCAAAACTGCCATATCTTCTGCATCTAACTCTACAGGAATCCCACTGCGAATTAATTCTGCAAAATCTTCGTTGGGAACCATCACAGTTAATGTATATAAGCGATTAGCACCTGTATTTTTAATTAAATGAGTGCCTGTAGGTGGTACTAATAAACTATCTCCGGCTTGGATGCGGACATTTTTACCATCACAAATTGCTACTCCTTCTCCTTTGAGAACAAAAAACATTTCTACCGCCCATTGATGACGATTTGGTGGTGTTTGTCCACCAACATCAAAAATTTCTATGCAACAAGTTAAAGAAGTATTCGCACTTGCCGTATCAAAAATAATTGCTAACCGATTAGAGTCATCAGGACTAATGCGGTATACTTGATAATCTTTGGGAGATTTGATAATGGGAATTACACAACTACTAGCGTGCATTTTATTGATCTCCTCCTGTGGATTCAGGATTATTCAGCGTTGTTAAAATCGCTTGGGAATCAGTGACAAAACCAAAACATTGTTTAATGTTGTACAACGTCGCCAACCAACAATAGTCGGGAGATGTTGTAGCACTACAGTCTTTAACTAAAATGCAGTCATATCCTAAAAAATGAGCATCACATAAGGTAGTCATTACACATTGATCGGCATTAACACCCGCGAAAAATAGTGTCGTTCTTCCTAGGTTCCGCAGGATACTATCTAGAGGCGTATCCCAAAAGCCACTCATGCGGTATTTATCCACACGAATATCTTCTGGTAGCTGTTCTAGTTCGTCTATCACTGCTGCTGCCCAACTACCTGCCATAAGTACTCTAGCACTATTGACAGGTAATGGATCGCCTAATCCTATGCCTTCGCCTGTAGGGTTGTAGACGTGACGAGAAGCGGCGCTAATATTTAATAAATCAGGACGATTGCCCCAATTTACCCAAATAACTGCCACACCAGCCTCACGCAATTTTGGCAGTAAATTATTTAAAGGTTCAATAGGTTGACGGGCTGGAGTTACATCTACGCCGATATGCGCTAGCCAGCCATCGTGGTGACAGAAGTCGTTTTGCATATCTATGACGAGGATGGCGGCTTTTGCCAAGTCTAAGCGCAGGGTTTTGGTTTCTGTTGATAAAATAGCGGATTGTGGGGTCTTTTGAGGACGAGTGATATCTGCGATCGCCTGATTCACAGTCCACGCATTTGGTGCAACTCCCAATGTCCGAAATGGCAGATTCATAAATGACAACGTCCAAAACCATTTTTTATTTGTAACTTGAATTGCTACTGAGTGTTCAATAACTTAATCAAGGTTAAATATTGTGAACTTCACTATCCAGAATGTTTTGATTGCCACCCATGACGATTATGCAACCGTAGATGTGCAGGTTGTGGATAGTAAAATTGCCGCGATCGCTCCCAAACTAGATGTTATTGGTGCTGTCTTTAATGGTAGCAATAAGCTATTACTGCCTGGATTCTTTAATGCTCACACCCACTCATCAGAAATGTGGCAACGGGGAATTATGTCAGCCTTTCCTTTAGAATTATGGCTAGCGGAATTATATGACTTTGCCCCTCTGGATTTAGAAAAAGTTTATCTCAGTGCTTTAGGAACAGCAGTAGAAACTTTATTATCCGGCGGTACGAGTGTAGTAGATCATTTAGTGTTAATTCCTGGACAAGAGCTAGAAACGATCGCCACTGCAAATCGCGCTTATCAAGAAGTAGGAATCAGGACTTTTATTGCTCCTTTAATTCAAGATGAATCTCTTGCCGCCGGGATGCCTTCTGGAGAATCGCCACAAAATCACGAGCCTTATTTTCGCTCAACTTCGGCAACATTAGAAATCATCGAAGAAGCGGTGAAAAAGTTTCATCATCCAGATGCAGGTATTAGTATTTTGGTTGCACCAACAGGAATACAATTGTGTACTGATGCCTTGTTTACAGGATGTATTGAATTAAGCGATCGCTACGATCTTTGTCGTCATTCTCATTTACTCGAAACCAAAGCTCAAGAAAAACTTGCCCAAGAAAAATACGGTTGTACTGCGGTTGAACATTTAAACCAAATTGGTTATTTGAGCGATCGCACTTCTTTAGCTCATTGTGTTTGGTTAAGCGATCGTGATATTAAGATTCTTGCAGAAACTCAATCTACAGTTGTGCATAATCCCTTAAGTAACCTACGTTTAGGCAGCGGTATTGCCCCCATTTTAAAATATCGCCAAGCTGGGGTAAACGTAACTTTTGGTTGTGATGGTGCTTCTAGTAATGACTCCCAAGATTTATTAGAAGCGATCAAAATTGGTTCTATTTTACATAATGTTACAGACTTAGATTATCAACACTGGATTACGCCTCGACAATCAGTGGAAATGGCAGCTTTAGGAGGTGCAAAAGGATTAAATGTGGCAGACAAACTTGGTTCTTTAACTGTCGGCAAACAAGCTGACTTAGTGCTTTATGATCTTACTAATTTATCATTACTACCCCGTACAGATCCTATTGGTTTATTAGTTTTAGGTCGTCCCACAAACATTGTCGATAGTGTTTGGATAAATGGTCAACAAATTGTTGCTAATAGTAAAGTAACAACAATTAATGTTGATGAATTACGTCAAGAACTCTTTAAACATAGTCAATGGGAAACAAAACGCAAGTCTTCAACCGTCGCCCAAATTGAAACTCATTACCGCACCGTCATGGATTTACCAGACAGCAAATGAAATTAATAATGCAACTCAACCAAATTCACCCCATGTGGGCGACCAGTTGAAGTTGTTAGCCCCCAGGCAGCTGCGCCCAGTTTGGCGCTCATACCGTTTCACTTTAAAATTGATACAAATAGGCAGCAGGGGAGCAGGGAGCAGGGAGCAGGGGGAAAGAGGGTTTCCTGGTTTTTGTACAGATGCAGGAATTATAACTAATTACGCGGACATGATATCACGTCATTTGCCGAGCCATTAACTGAGAAAATAGCCCCTCAAAAGCAGCTAGTTCTTGGAAAGTTCCCTTTTGTACAACCCGCCCAGCTTGGAGTACATAGATTTGGTGAGCATTACGGATGGTGCTAAGTCGGTGAGCGATCGCTATTCTGGTAACTTGTAATTTATCTAAACTTTCACTCACAATTGCCTGGGTTCTGTTATCTAAAGCACTAGTAGCCTCATCAAATAATAAAATGCGGGGTTTTAATGCTAAAGCACGAGCAATCAACAACCGTTGTCGTTGTCCTCCAGAAAGATTGCCACCACCCTCACTAATTACTGTATGCATTTCCATTGGCATGGCGGCAATATCATCAGCAAATCCAGACATTCGTGCAGCTTCCCAGGCTTCATCTAGGGTAATCTGAGCGCCACCAGCAATATTATCGAAAATTGAGGCTGCTGTCAGTTGCCCACCCTGCAAGACAACACCCAATTGTCGGCGTACAGCGTCTACATCTAAACCAGACAAATCTTGACCATCGTAATAGATAGTACCAGCTTCGGGGGTTTCAAACCCTAGTAGTAATCGGAATATTGTTGATTTACCACTTCCAGATCCTCCGACAAAAGCAATGAACTCCCCAGGCTTTGCAGAGATACTCACATCATCCAACGTCAGCGCTCCATCACTGCGGTAACGAAATGTCACATGATCTACAACAATTTTGCCAATGAGATTGCCTGGATCGGCTTTGCTGCGATCCACTTCCGGTATAGTTGCTAAAATTGGCTGAGTGCGTTTCCACTGCGGGACGACCTGCAAAACTTCAGTAACTGTATTGCTCAGGTCTGTGGCTCCCCTAATAAAATTGCCAAAGGCTGCATTGAAAGCTAAAAAAGTACCAAGAGATAATCCAATCGCTCCTGAAGTCTGAGCTTCTTCAAACAAACTAATGGTGAACCAAAAAAGTATTCCAGAAGTTAGTGTAGGCATCAATGTATTGAAAAGTGCTACAAAATCTTCAACTTGTTGTGTACTAAGTTCAAGTTTGACTTGCCGAGAGTAGTTTTTACTCCAAGAAGCAAAGGCACGATCCTCAGCGCCAGCAACATGCAGTTTAGAAATTCCGTTGATTAACTGCACCGTTTGTCCAAAAATATCCCCCTGCAATTCCAGCAGTGGACGCACCTTACGCAGCAGGACTACACCAGAGAGGGTAGTTACAGCAACAGCAACGAAAGCAACAGCAACAGCAACGAAAGCTAATTTGAAGTTGTAGTAAAACAACTGCCCCAAGTAAAACAGTGCAAACAGACTAGTAATTAGATTTATTAGGGTTTTACCACTAAGTTGGCGGCGGATTGTGCTTATTGATGATACGCGGGACTGAAGGTCGCCTGTTGTGTACTGCCGAAAAAATGATACAGGAAGATTAAGCAGTCGATCCCATACAGCTGCTTGAGTAGAAGCATCAGAAGCCGTTTCCATTCGCAGAATCGCAAAACCTTGAGTTAGCTGAAATAAGGCTGTTCCTAAAGCAGCAATCAGTAGCCCTAATCCAACTTGCAGCAGTAGTCCCCTATCGCTATCTGGAATCGCGTTGTCCATGAGAATCGCGATCGCTTGGGGTGTGAGCATTCCCAGTAATGTCACGGTAATGCCAGTAAATAAAATAGCCAGCAGTTCTCTTGTTTGTCCTTTAAATGCGAATTGGAGTAGATCTAAAGCTGTAAGTGCCTTATCGGGCAAAGATCGATAAAACATATAAGCAATGGGAACCAGTGTTGCGGCTATACCTTCATCTACTCTTAAGCGGGTCTGCTCAACTGGGTCAAATATCTCATAGCTAGTTGCAGATATCGGTAACAGTGCAACTGGTCGGTTGTCCTGCTCAGTATAGGCTACTAAAGCACCAGAATCCTTCTCCCACCAGTTGTCCCGCAGCAACACCCGCCGCATCCGAATACGCGAAGCCCGAACAATTGCTTCCAATGGCTCTTTAACCCGCTTAAGATTTTCCGAGCGAGCCGGAGGGCAGATTTTCACCCCCAAAGCCCTTCCTACTGCACCAGCAGCGATTAATAAAGGTGTGCCTTCGAGGAAAAAGTTCCCGTCTTGATAATTCAGGGTCGATGCTAGCTCCCCTAAAGCCTCTGCTGTGACTTGGCGGTTGAGACGTTGGCGGTCGCGTAATCGTTGTAGTTCATCGTCCGCTTCTTGCTGATCTAAAAGGTCAACATAGCGTAAAAGTTGAGTATTAAACTGGGACAATCCTAAAAGCAAAGTATCTGAATTATGGATTTCTGAAGTAGCTAGAGTAGTAAGTTGAACCCCCTCGACAGCTTCCAGCCACATTTTATCGCCCAGGCAAAAAGTTCCTGCTGTACTGGTTAAAGTCAAATCCTCAAACCCCAGCCAGCGAACAGTCCCTTGCTGAAGCTGTACCCAACAAACAACACCCGCTTCCGGCTGGAAAGTCTGACCAGCGATGAGAGAAAATCTTGCCTGTTCACAAGCCCTTACCTGAATTGCTGGTGTGGCAAACTGGGACGTAGTACCAAGTTGTTTAAGCCAATTTTCTACCCAGGTGGTTGCTATTATATCTGCGTTGGCTACTAATTCACTGAAACATTCTTGATGTAGTTGTAACAGTTCTGTCTCTCCAACTGGCACTGCCAAAATCTGGTTGTACTGTTTGTCATAACTAGCAGCCGTTCCAAAAAGTGTCTCCCCCAGACTACAACTGCATAAATAACGGCGAGTACCTTCGATAACACCATCTTTAACTGTGACAGCAAACAGTGCGATCGAGCCAGATTGAATTACCCAAACTTTATAAGGGTCATCCAGCAGTATCGGCTCATTGCCTTTAACTTGGTAAAGTTGTCCTTTTAACATAATTATTTTGTCAGTTGTCAGTTGTTAGTTGTCAGTTGTCATTGGTCAAGGTTCAACTTTCACCTTTTGAGGTTCAACTTTCAGCTTCTGAGGTTCAACTTTCAGCTTTTGAGGTTCAACTTTCAGCTTCTGAGGTTCAACTTTCAGCTTCTGAGGTTCAACTTTCAGCTTCTGAGGTTCAACTTTCGGCTTCTGAGGTTCAACTTTCAGCTTCTGAGGTTCAACTTTCAGCTTCTGAGGTTCAACTTTCGGCTTCTGAGGTTCAACTTTCGGTTTCTGAGGTTCAAGTTTCGGCTTCTGAGGTTCAACTTTCGGCTTCCGAGGTTCAACTTTCAGCTTCTGAGGTTCAACTTTCAGCTTCTGAGGTTCAACTTTCAGCTTCTGATGCCATTTCACGAAATTATTGATACAAATTACTTTTCTTACTCCCCCTGCCTCCGGTCACTGAGTTTCGACTACGCGGCAATCGAGCGAAGTCGAGATTCAACTGCCGCGTAGCCGAAGTGCTGCTTCACCTGCTTCCCCTGCCTCCCCTGCCTCCTCTGCTTCCCCTGCTCCACGGCAGTTGCTTGCTCCTGGGGGGAACCCCCAAGACCGCACTGCCTCCCCTGCTTGCCCAAATGTATCAACTTTAAAGTGAAACGGTATGAGGTTCAACTTTCGTGAGCTTCTTCTTGTTCTCTTCATCTCCTCGTTTTTTTGTTTGTTATGTTTCCTGCAATGCTTCACCTTCAGTGCAGATTAACCGCGAGTACACACCCTCAACTTCCCACAATTCTTGATGAGTGCCTCGCTGCACTACCTTTCCACGTTCTAAGACGATGATTTCATCACAGTCTCGAATTGTACTTAATCGGTGTGCGACAATAATACAGGTGCATCCCCGTCGTTGGAGATTTTCGTCAATGTTTTTTTCCGTCTCCACATCTAGGGCGCTGGTAGCTTCATCCATGACGAGTATTGTGGGGTTGTTCACAAAGGCACGGGCAATTTCTAGCCTTTGTCGTTGACCTCCACTTAAATTAGCAGCTCCTTCCATTAGTTCTGCATCATATCCCCCAGACATGGAGAGAATCACATCCTCAATCGCCGCATCTTCACAAGCACGCATCAAGTTTTTATCTGCGATCGTGGCATCCCAGAGGGTCAAGTTATCCCTTACCGTACCGCTAAACAGCAAGATATCTTGTTCAACCATTGCAACAGAGTTAGTCAGTAATTCGTGAGGAATTTGTCCTCTAGGTTTACCATCAAAGAGAATGTCTCCTGTCCAAGGTTCATAAAGCCCACTGACGATTTTGGCAACGGTAGACTTACCAGAACCACTTCCACCTACCAAAGCTACTCGCTGTCCGGGTTTGATTGAGAGGTTAAAGTTTTCAATCAACGGAGGTTCAAGGGGACTATAGCCAAACGAGATGTTCCGCAACTCGACATACCCCTGTAATCTGGGCAAAGGGGCAGAAAAAGATGAGGAGGATCTTGCTTCCCCTGCTCCCCCTGCTCCCCCTGCTCCCCCTGCTCCTCCTACTTCCCCTGCTCCTCCTACTTCCCCTGCTCCCCATCTTCTCTTCTCCAACTGCGGATCTGTTGGATTGTCTAGTACATCATCCAAACGAATCAAGTTGCCTTCTAGCTCTTGTAGAATGCTGCCGAAATTGACGAGATTATTCACAGGCTCCTCGAAACTCTGCATTAAACCTTGAAAGGCTATGAGCATTCCAATACTGAGGTGTCCATCCATTACCCGTAAACCACCTACAACTAACAGCAGCATGGAAGAAAGAGCAGATAAGAGCGTTGGTAATACTGCAAATGTTTGATTTGTTACCCCTAATTCTTGTTGAGAGTTAATTGCCTTAGTGTAATAGCCTGACCACCGAGAAAAGAAATCTGATTCTAAACCTGATGCTTTGAGAGTTTCTATACTTTGGAGAGCTGCAATCGATGCACCAGCAGCTTTACCATGTTCTTGTATCAATCGCTGATTAGCATCTACTCTTTGTCGAGAAATCCACTGCAAAGTAAAGACGTTGATGGCAGCAAAACTAACCACAACTAAGGTTAGTAACCAATCATATTGAAACATGATCAGCGCGTAAAAAATCACCATCACTGCATCAATGACAGTAGTCGCCAAACTTCCAGAAAGGACATCAGCAACTTGGTCGTTGAGACTGGTGCGGTTACTGATTTCTCCGGCAAAGCGTTGGGCATAAAAGCTCACAGGTAAGCGTAGAATATGCCAGAGAAAGCGACTCGACATGCCAACAGCCAACTTAGTTTTCAGGTGACGCAGATATCGTAACCGTAGTAGCGTTAGCCACCCTTGAAGTACAGATGCGATCGCCATTGCCAAAATCAAGGGACGCAACCAGTGTTGCCGTTGTTCGACCAAGATTTCGTCTACAAAAATTTGGCTAAATACAGGTATAGCCAGTCCAATAATAGTTAAGAAAAATCCTGCTATTAGGCAATAAACTAGCGCACCAGCAGCCCCTTGTAATCGTTTCCACAAAGATGAAATCATGCTGGGTTTACGACCACCTTTGATGAACTCTGCACCTGGTTCCATCACCAGCACCACTCCGGTATATCCCTCGTCAAATTCCTGAGGGGATAGATGACGCGGCCCAGTCGCGGGGTCGTTAAGATAAACGCGAGAAGAGCTAAATCCCTCCACTACTAGAAAGTGATTAAAATTCCAAAACACAATATAGGGAGGATGCAGCCCTTGCAGTTGCTTGAGTTCCTTTTTAAAGCCTTTCGCCTGGAGTCCATAGCTTTTGGCAGCCTTAAGCATGTTGGACGCTTTACTACCATCACGAGAAACACCGCACTCTCGGCGCAGTTCTGGCAACGGCACAATCCGACCGTAGTAACCTAAAATAATTCCCAGAGCAGCAGCACCACATTCCACAGCCTCCATTTGCAGGAGGGTCGGGGTTTTGACGCGCCCCCTGCTTGTGCTTTGCAGCAGTTTTTGCAAAGGCTGCAAAGGATTAATCGGTTTTACTAAAGTCGCATTAGTTGATACCACTGAAAGACCTCAGAATAGGTAAAACATACGTCAAAGGAGCGCGTTCTTCTACCTTGACTCGAACAACAGTAGTCGTTCCAGAAGAGATTTTCAGTTGCGGTCCGGTGGAAGAAGACCATTTGTAACCACTGAAACTAGAGGAATCCGGCTCTAAGTCAGCGAATACTTGCATTACTCCTTCCTGTTTTTGAGACATTAAACCTTCCACTACTTCTGGATTGCCCACCACATTAGCAGCTCCCTCCTTAGTAATGGGAAATGGCGAGACACTGGTAATGGTTCCCACGATGCCGCCAAAGCGTTCCCGTTTAACAGTTTGGGGGGTAATTTGAACCGTCATCCCTGGTTGAATTTTCTTGCCCTCTGCGATCGCAAAATACGTTATACCAACCAGTTTGCTAGATGGATTTTCTTCATCTATGCTCCCTAACCGAGTTCCCGCATTGACAACTTGTCCAGGGGTAACAGTGATTTCTAAAATGCGTCCGTTGTGTTGGCTGACAATCTGACTGTTGGTACTTAGTTGTAGTTCAAGTTTGGCAATTTCTCGCTTGATTTCTTGAATCTCGTTTTTGCGGGTAGTTGTAGTTTGCAAGTCTTCTTGAGCTAGACTAGCTATTTTACTGTTCTGTTCTTGCAATTGAGCTTGGATGTTTTTGATTTCGTTCAGGTTTGAGAGGTATTGTTGTTGTGCATCCGCTTCCTTAAGGTCTAATTGCTTCAATTGAGATTCAGCTTCATCAATGCTGGCACGAGCATTGTCGTATTGTTGCTGTGCTTCTAACACCACATCATCAGTAATCGCTCCCTCTGTCAATAAGCTCTGGCGGTTTTCTAGCCTCTTTTTATGGGTAGGAAGCAGTCCTTGGAGTATTTGCAAGCGTCGCTGTAAGTTAAGGCGATCGCGCCCTATTGACACCAATCCTTTTTCCCTTAACACTGGTGTTAAATCCTGCATGATCTTCAGTCTTTGCTGAAGACTTAGGCGTTGCTCTTGAATTGCCTTTGTATCAAGCTGCTGACGCTGAATTTGTATCAAGCTAGCGTTGCGATCTTGTGTTTCCAATTGGACTAATTTGGCGCGTGCTAGTTGTAATTGCTTACGCAAGTCAACTTGGTCAATTGTTGCCAATACTTGTCCCTTTTTGACGATATCCCCAACTTTAATATTGAGAACAAGCAACTGTCCTGAGCTTAGTGATTGCAGAGGTACAACTTTGCGTGGGTAAATCATTACTCCTCGGCCTTCAACGGTGATGGGGATACGTCCATAAATACTCCAGACTATGCCTACTCCCACTAGAGAACCCAAAGCGACTAGCGGTAGCCAACTTTTAGGACTGACAACTTGCATTAATTGGTCTAGTCTTTCAGGAGAAGATAGTCGCTCTAGTGACTCTTTGCGGAATAAACTACGTTTCTGGTTTAACATTTATCTTCACGTTAATAATTTATAAATAGTATTTTTAACTGATTGCTAAAAAACCTTATTTATTCCTTTCTTTGCGTCCTTTGCGTCTTGGCGGTTTGTTTAAAATAAATATTTTAGTGTTGCGTAATGATATGTAAAAGTCTCACGCAGAGTCGCAGCGAAAAGTTCCTCGTTCGCGTAAGCGTTCCGCAGGAAAGCCGGGTTTCCCGGCGTAGGAAACTTTTCAAGACAGAGACACAGAGATAGAAAAGATTTATGGTTTGGTATTATTAGAGTAGATAAAGATGTATTTAAATACAATACAAAAATTTTATGTGAAAGTATTATTATTTTATGTTTTTCATTTTGAGTGAGACTGGCGGCAGAAATGATTGCTAAAATCGCTTGTAGCCGCCATTAATTTAAGGCTAGGTAATTTAGATAAACTCAACTCACTCTTAACCGTTCCTGCATCCATTCAAATCTTTTTCCAGCCAACGCCATACGATCCAAAACACTGGCATCAAGTTCATCTTCATATTCCATATTTTCATTTAGTGTTTGGCCTTGACTATAAACGCGCCTGCTATAACCAAGGCGACTAAGCATTCCTTGAAATCTATGAGAAAGTAAAGTAGCAATCACTTGATAAAAACGAGATGCAAATCCGATATCTTGCTGTAACTTTGCTGCTACTTGCTGTCGTGAAATAGACAAAACTATTGAGTTTTCAATAGCCTTAATGGTTGTAGCAGGTAAGCGACCATCAATGAAGAGTGTTTCTCCTATAATTTCACCTTTCGATAATTTTGCTATCTCTCGATTTGCAACTTCACTATTTTCTATAGCGGCAAAAGCACGAGCTAATGGATTACGTTCATCATCAGAAACAGAGAGTGACATGATGCCACTTATTAGGATATAAAGTGCATCCACAGGCTTTTGTTCATGGATAAGTACGGTATTAGCGGCAATTTTGTGTTGAGTCCCACAAGCCATTATCCAATCGATGTCACTATCATGCAATTTTCCTAATACAAATAACACATCTTTTAATGGTTGTCCTGGAGCTATATGGCTACGACCAAGTTGATTGATGATGCTTTGTATTCTATCTGAAAGTATAATCGCGATCGCTCGATAAAAGCGCGAAGCAAAACCAACATCTTGCTGCAATTTTGCTGCTAATTCTTGTTGAGGAATTGACAATACTAGCGATTTTTCTACAGCCTTGACGGTTGTAGCTGTCAGGCGAGTACTGACAAAGGGAACTTCTCCAACAACCTCACCACTAGATAATCTTGCAATTTCTCGATTGGGAGTTTCAATACCTTCGATGGCTGCAAAAGCACGAGTCAGAGGATTGTTGTCAGGTTCAGCAGCAGTAACTGTTAACATTCCATCTAGTAGGATATGTAAGGAATTAATAGTTTTCCCTTCTTGAATGAGTACAGTGCCAGCGGCTATTTCTCTTTGATGACCTATAGCAATCATCCAATCGATGTCACTGTTAGTTAATTCTTTAAGTAGGACTTCTGTCATGGGTTAATTACCCTACGTTTTGTAAATGAAAGGTTGAAGAAAAACGAACCGCCAAGACGCAGAGGACGCAGAGAGATGAGACGGTTTTTGAGATTTATTTAGTAAAACTTTCAGTTTCCCATTTTTGACGGTATTGATGAATCCTGTCTCAGTTATTAAACCCACTAACTATGCAGGCTCCCATAGTAGTAGTCCAATGTAGGCGAGGACATGAGAACGGAAGAATTGTTGTTTAGTCATCGCGATCGCCTTTTAAAATAGATGAGAAAGATGAAGAAGAAATAATAACTGCTTCTGCCTTCTGATTTCTAACTCCTGACTCCTGCCTCTTGTTTCTCAATTACACCAGCAATCTGCTCAGTTATTTCTTTGATTGTTTGAGTGATGGGATGATGAAGGTAACGCAGAGAAAAAACACCATTGCTTGCTAACTGCACTACCTCTTCTGAAAGGGGTAAAATTCCAGCCACTGAAACGTTGTAAATTTTCTCTACCTGTTGTTGCAAGTCGAGAAAATTCAAGCTTGGTAAAGCCTTATTAATTACCAACAACATTTTTGGTACTCGCAGTTTACGAGCTACATCAACTGTTACAGCAGTGCCTTGGAAGTCTTGATTATCTGGACGCAGAAGAATCACCAAAACATTAGAAATACCTATGGAAAGTAAGGTTTCTTCATTCAAGCCAGGGTGTGTATCAATTAATAAGTAATCCAGTTTTAGAGTGCGGATAAGTTCTTGAAAACCATCGTTGAGCCGGACTACATCATATCCCTCACGTAAAATTCTGGCGATTTCACCTGCCTTAATACTAGAAGGAACTAAATAAAGACTACCTTTGACTGTACCTATATTTCCTTGGTTTGCAACTAGAGTATCAGTAACATCGTAAGCAGCATCTTTAATGTTACAACGACCCCATAAATAGTCATTGAGAGCGAGTTCCATTTTATTCTCATTAAGCCCGAAAATAACATGAATCCCAGGCGATTGGATATCAGTGTCGATGATACCTACACGTTGTCCCGCAAGCGCCATAGTAGAAGCTATGTTAGCAATCAAGTTTGATTTACCAGTGCCACCACGGAATGAATGAATCGCAATAATTTGTGCCATAAATTACCTCGTAGTCTATAAAAACGTGATTAATCGTGTCTGTATATCATGTCCGGCTTATTAATTATGAATCCCGCATCTGTGCAAAAACTTGAAAACCCTTTCTCCCCCTGCTCCCTGGTTACTGAGCTCAGTCGAAGTATGCCCCAGAAAATGACGGCTCTGGAAAAGTAAACTTTAACCAGCATCCATCACTAATGAGAGGAAGCAAAACTCGCCCGTTGGATAATTTCAAGTCAAACTGCATGTTCTTATTTCCACTATGGATTTCCACAAGTGTAGGCAAACTTTTAGAGTCAATCTGGGAATTACTGCTATGTACCCACACTCTCAATTCCTGTTTTCGCTTAGTTGGTAGGCAAAAAGTGGCATACTGTAAAGATGAAAGTGATGGAATCTCGACAGTGGCAGCTTGGTGGTGTTGTTCACTTCCGGCATATCCTAATAACACTTTTGCTATTTTTGGTTGTCCACCAGCAGTGATTGTGAATACGGATCGTCCTTTTTGGTGTTGCTCTCGGAGTTCAACTACCATACGAGAAGTAAACGCACCATAGTACTTCATTGCCAAAGTTGCTCCTAAAGAGAGGACAGCAATAGACAATGCACTGATACGCGCCACAGAATTTTCCCAGATGAACAGACCGTGGACAAGTAGGATAGCTAAAAATAGGCTGTATACACCTACGCTGAATAAGGGATAGTTGAGAATTTTCAAGACTACTCCGGGTACAAGCTCTCCTTTGCGGCGGCTAGAAATCAATAGTAAAACTGGAAAAATACCGCCAACCAGGGAGTTGCCAAGCACACCAGCGAAGGCGAGTACGCTGGTAAAAGATTGTGTACCAACCAGGAATAGCCACTCAGTTAGTAAGAAGACTAGAAGTAACGGGCTGATGGATAGGAAAAAGCGACGTTGGTTTAGTAGGGTTTTGCAAAACCTTTGTGTCTGATTTTGATGTTCAGAAGTAAGATTATTAAAATCAGCTTTTAATCCTCCTTCGTAAACCAAGAGCATGGGTGAAATAGCTTGTACACAAGCATTATCATGATTAGCCGATCGCACTTCTAAAGTCAGACGAGTATCCCACTTACGTAAGTCTGGGAATTGGTGAAGTAACTCTTGAATATTCCAACGTTCAGCAAAGACAATTTCTACATGATGGACATTGCCACTCAATTGAATATCTAAACGAAACTTGGATTTAGCTTCTTCTAATCCCAGGTAAGTTACACCAATATAAGGAACACAGCTAGGATTGCCACCAGGATGCAAGATTAATATTCCCGAATGGCACGGCAGTTTTAAAATTGGTTGGGAACGGTCAGGTAGCCACTCTCTAGCTAAGTTGACTAAGAGACTAGAACTGCGGAGCCAAGCCATTCCTAACAACAAGGTGACTAACACTGCTCCCAAGATTGTGACGATCACACCGATTTGCAGCGCCAATGGTTCTAAGGCAGTGCCTGACTGTCCAGTGAGCAAGTCTGGCGAGACGGCTCCGTTAACTGCAAGTACCCAAATACAAAAGAGAAGAGTTAAAAAAGCAGTTCCCGCCACGCTTCCCCAAATTAAAGATCCAGCGCTAGGGTCACGGGGAAGTATCAATTTGCCACATTCTCCGACATAAACATGCCCGAAGTAAAGCATCAAACTCACACCTAAAATCCGTTGTAGCATCCAAGGGTGGAAAAGTTGACCGTCAAGAAAGGGCAAGTTTACATATAAAAGGTTTTCTAGTTGGACATGGCGGAATGCCAATAATGAAAGAATGAGAAGCAAACTTACGTTGATGCCTGCTAGTAATACCATCAAGGCAACGGTGAAGTTTAAAGATTTACGAGATACCAAGTACAATCCGGCACAAAATAACAACACCGCCCATAGTGCTGCTGGTATGTGAGTGAAGTTTGCCATAGTCACCGACAAACCAATATAGCAAGCCAAGGCTATGAGGAAAACACGAATGCCTACTGCAACAGACAGTATAAATGAGCCTGTATTTCCTAAATAATTAGATACTAATTGTTTGATAAAAGCATTACCATAACGAAAATCGCTACTGCGACCAACGGCTTCTGCCATACAAGCCATAGTTAGGATATTGATTATACCGATGATGACTATGAAGGCAATTGTAGCTAACGGGCCGATATCGGCTACGGCGATAGGTAAAGCTAAGAAGGCTTGAGGAAGACCCAAAGCTACAGTCAGTATTGAGGCTAACCAGAAGGGTGGAAGAGACTCTAGACGTTGGGCGATCGCTGCTGTCATCCAGCGCCACTGTTCTATCAGTGATAACTTGGATGCAAAAATGGTCGATAGTTGTTTTCTATACAAGCGCAAGTAAGCCACTTGTACTGACTTTTCATCTAAACCCAAAGTTGCGCGGATGTTAGGCACAGTTTGATAGATGAAAGTGTACTTCTGGCTGAAGGCATGAGCGATCGCAGCTTTGAGTCTAGGATTTTTTGGTATGAGGGTTGCCCACTGCTTTGCGTAGCGTTCCAAGTGTTGGATGGTGGGATGGAGTGGTGGCGCGTTTCCTAAAGCAAAAGCTTCGAGAAAAGCCAAATCGCGCTCTGAGGCAGCTTGCTCTGTGAGGGAAAACTCCATCTGCGATCGCGCCACTATCTGTGCTGTGCGACTCTCAAGCAAAAACAATAGTGTATTCGCTCGTTTTGCTGGTAAACCCGCTAGTACTTCCTCTGGTGATATCAATTCGTCATCATCGAATGACATATTTATGCCTCACAGTTTAGCGATCGCTCTTTAAGGGATTGCACCTGAGTCTGCAATCTCTGATAGTAATCTGTCTCAGTTTCGCTAACAGTTACTTCGTGTTCTCTGAGCTTTTGAATCTTTTTTTGTAACTGCCGGAAATGTTCGTTTTCCGTAATTTCCGCAACGTTGCTAGCTCTTTTAGTCTCGTCAATCTCAATGTGCAGTTCCTGAACTTGCATTTTGAGCTTTTGATCTCGCATCCTCACTTGTTCAGCCATCCCCAAGAAAACACGTACTAATTGGCCTATGTCGTCTTGGGTATGAGCTAATTTCTCCAATCTTGGACGCAATTCCAATACCTGAGAATCAAAATCATCCTGCTCTAATGCTTGTGCTGTGGCTGTGAGGGCGTAAATTGGTTGAGAAATTCTCCGTGCTAAGAGTAACGCAATGATGGCTGTAATTCCCCCCACAATCAATACACTGCCACCATGCAGCCACATCAGGCGCTTCAATGGCTCGATAAAATTTTCTTTGGGCTGGCTGACACCCAATACCCAAGGTTGTTTTTGCAAAGGTGCAAAGCCAACTATCCGGGGCATTTGCTGAGGTGGAAAGCGATAGGTAGTATGACCTGCGTGTTTAGCTTTCACCATCACCTGCAATTCTGGAATACCTAAGCTCTGAATTTGATCTAGAGCGTAACGCCTGTCCTTAACAACCTGTTTTAATATCTCAGGCGGTAGGGGAGCGAGGCTATGATAAAGGAGAGATTTATTAAAATGACTGATAATTACTCCCTGTTGGTCAATCAAAAAGGTATATTGGGAACCTACTTGTAACGCATTTGCGATCGTCCAGATACCTTCTCCTTTAATTTTCAGTACTGTGACTCCGACAATTTTGCCACTAGGCGATCGCACTGGCACAGAGAAAAACATACCTGGTCGTTTTGTTGTTTCCCCTACCAGAATGCTAGAAATATAAGATTTGCC
The DNA here is from genome assembly GCF_029953635.1 of Halotia branconii CENA392. NCBI lineage: Bacteria > Bacillati > Cyanobacteriota > Cyanophyceae > Nostocales > Nodulariaceae > Halotia > Halotia branconii. Next base: position 675,095 of record NZ_CP124543.1, read on the forward strand.
TTGGATGCTGGAACGGAAATATTCACGGAAAGCATAGTTTTGACCAAGGAATTTAAGATCACTAGCGGCGATCGCACGACCTTGTTTATCCATGACAAAAACAGCATCAAACTCAGGGTTAGAACGGAAGACATTTTGTAGCGTTTGTTGCAATTGAGGGCGGAGGGCTTCTCGCTTAGAAGACGTGGAAGCTGCTAGAAAATTTACGACATTGCGATCGCGACTAACTTGGATAACAACATGTTGAATATCAATAATTAACTGGTCGAGGCGACTAGCAGTACTGGTGGCTAACAGTTCCAGTTTGCGATATTCGCCAGCCTCCACACTATCTAAGCTATGGCGCAGGTTGTAGTAGGTGGTGAAGCTCATCGGTATGAGGGCAACTGACACCAACGCTGCTGATATTTTGGCAGCTATAGACCAAGCAGGTGGGCAAAGTAACCGATGTAAACGCTTCATTTCATCTATTGTGATAATTAGTTGTAAAAATCTCTAAGTTCACTTCTACAGCAACGCATAAGAAAGTAATTCTAGATACGCTAACTTTAGTTTGTCTGGATTTTTTAATTTAATTCATTATGTTTTTACTCATACTTAGATTTGTAGTTTAGAGGATGCTAACCCGATTCACAATCCTAAATTTTTCGGTAGAACTCACAAATTTTTAGTTTTTGTTAAGTATTTAATTAAATACACTTTTAGTATTTGATTTTTTTTAAGCTTGTTTTTTAATAAAATTATGTACTGATACGTGAATTATTTGATTTTTTTCGATTTCTCTAAATAATTGAGAATAAATAAATTTTTTAACATCATCAATTTTACTTTTTTAGATTTTTTACCTAAACAATTCAAATTGACGATCTGATTGAAAAATCGATATTGTAATTAGTGTCAATCATCAAGTGATGACAACAAACATTCAGGAAAAAATCAAATGCACGAAGAGCTAAAAAACATCATTTCTCAATCAATAAACACCCGCTTTGAGTTGGAGCAAAAACTCATTCAGCAGTCTTGGGAAGATGAAAGCTTTAAGCAAGAATTGCTCACCAATCCCAAGACCGTTTTTGCAAGAGAGTTAGGACAACAACTACCAAAAGATATCGAAATAGAAGTACTCCAAGAAACTGATAATAAAGTTTACTTGGTACTTCCTACCAATCCTATATCAGATATCAAGTCCGAAGTAGAATTAACTGAGGAAGCTCTAGAAAGTGTGGCAGGCGGTGTCAACTTATTTGGTGGACTAGTAAAAAGATGGAATTGGATTATTCGCAATGCAAATAACTTAGCATAAGCGTAAGTTTGGCATTTTTTAGCAATAGTAAATTCCAATTTTTATAACCCAGTGAGCTTTGATGAAGAGTGATTCTTTGTTTACTGGGTTTACTACCTATCCATTTTTGTAATTGACAGGTTTTGATGATGCAAGTAAGTAATAGTTTAGAAAAAAAAGAATTATTTAGCACGAATATTAGTCAAATAAGACAGACTCTTAAAAAATGGATAACTAATGATGAACTTCATTGGACTGAAAAATTATCTGATGAAGTTTTAATGCAAGAATTAATACAAATAAGTCAAATTCAGCGTTTCAGTCAAAAGTGGCAGGCCGATCCAGAATTAAAAAAACAGTTACTTATAGATTCACATCAAGCTGTTGCTAGATATAACCTGAACATTAATCCTGAAGAAATAAGGGTACTATGGGATAAAACTCATACTCAAAAAGAAAATCAAGCAGATTCAATTTCTCTATCTTTAAAAAACTACCGAAATCTGATCAATGATGAAGTAAGGCAAGCCTACGAGATACAACGTATTGCAGGTTCCTCAATCGAACCTAGTTACAAAGCATGGCGTGAGCGGCAGATGACTCGTGCTGCAAGTGAACTCAATCAACTTCCTCAGACGCTACCTGAGATACATTTCCCAATAGCTTTTGAACTTAGCAAAGGATGTTCTGTAGGATGCTGGTTTTGTGGTGTTTCTGCACCTCGTCTCGGAGATATTTTCATATATAACCAGGAAAATGCTAGGCTATGGCGCGAAGTCCTCGAATTAATGAAAGAGATACTTGGACCTGCTGCTGGAACAGGCTTCTGTTACTGTGCGAGCGATCCATTTGATAACCCAGACTATGAAAAATTCTGCGATGATTTCCACGCAATCTTAGGAATTTTTCCGCCAACTACAACTGCTCAACCTCTAAAAAATCCAGATCGTACAAGATTTTTGTTGAAGCTTTCTTTAGAAAAAGGCTGCATTTTGAATCGCTTCTCAATTCTTTCATTAAAAATGTTAGACCAAGTTTGTAATGAATTTAGTTCAGAAGAGTTAGCTTTCGTTGATTTCGTACTTCAAAATAAAGAGGCAGATATTCCCAAATCCTATTCTGGTCGTGCGCGTGAACATAATCACAGAAAAGCAGAAAAAAGTCAGGAAATACTAAATAATACCTTGGCAGGATCTACTGCCTGTGTAAGTGGCTTCTTGTTCAACATGGTTGACCGGAGTGTTAAACTCATTAGTCCCTGCAATGCTGATGAACGTTGGCCATTGGGTTATCGGGTTTACGAAAAGGGTACTTTTACTAACGCTGATGATTTAAAAATTCTCCTTAAGAGAATGATAAACACTCACATGCCACTTACTCTTAGACCCAATGACCGCATTAGTTTCCGTCGAGATTTGAAATATGAAAATTTACCAGATGGGTTTCAAGTCTCAACCAAATTTCACAAACATAAGTTTCAGAATGCTTCTTACATCAGGCAACTAGGAGAAGTTATCTACAAGGGAGATAAAACAGCAGAAGAAATTGCTTTGTTGTTTAATGTCTGTGGCATTCCATCAGCAACTATATATCATTTTCTAAATTTGATATTCGAGCATGGAGTTCTAGATGATGAACCAAAAATGTAAATATTTTTAACTGATAATAATCGAGTAATTATAGATATTCTTGCTTATTACTCCTAATTTTTTTATTTTCTTGCTAAATAAATTTAACCTCTTCTAACTAAATGAGTTTTGAGAAAGTTTCTAAAAACTATGAGAGATTTGAGACTTATCCGAAGAATCGTTATGTCAGGGTTGATTGCGACAACTGCCACACTTGGGGGCTGTGTTGCCGAAGTTCAAGCGGCTATTTTCAGCCTACCGATTGAAGAAGCAGCCAAAGCTACAGGAGTTGATGTTTTGCGCGATCGCTACGGTCTAGATGGCACTGGAATCACCATCGGTTTCATATCTGATAGCTTTGCTACAGCAAAGACTTTCGACACCTCTGGCAACCTGGATACTTATGCAACCAACATAGCCAATGGTTACCTACCATCTGGCGTTAACGTCCTAAAAGACTTCTTTGAGCCTTATGCCATAGATGAGGGTCGCGCCATAGCCCAGCTCATTCATGCTGTGGCTCCGCGAGCTAAGTTAGTGTTCCACACAGGTGTAGGTGGTGTAGATGTCTTCGGGCAAAGCATTCAGGCTCTAGCGGCTGCTGGGGCAGATATCATAGTGGATGATGTTGCTTATGACCCTGCAATAGATCAGGAGCCTCCGAATGGATTAATCAACCAAGCAATAGATAGGGTATTCAACCAGGGCATTGCTTACTTCACTGAAGCTGGTAATGATTTCCCTTACCCAATTTATGGACACTCTAATAATTCCAATGCTGTGAGTGTTGGAGCAGTATACTACGGAAACGCACCATCCTACTCAAGCCGAAAGGATGGGACTGTTATAGAACAGGGGCAATTGGAACCCTTTTCTTCCGAAGGCAACCCAGATTCCTTAAAACCTGATGTTGTGGCTCCGGATGGGTTGGCAATTTCCTTCGACTTGGGTGGAGGGTCTCGTAGTGATATCGACCCCGGCTTTTTCAGTTTTTTTGGGACTTCTGCGTCAGCACCGTATACAGCAGCAGTAGCAGCACTGTTACTACAAGCAGACCCAAGCGCAACACCCACTGAAATCTATAACGCACTGAGAGATACGGCTGATAGCCCTGTATCTGGTTTTGACTCCAGACTAGGCTTTGGTTTAATTCGGGGAGACAAAGCGATCGCAGCACTAGGAGTACCTAAGCCAATTCCTGAACCTGCCACCACCCTAGCTATGCTGTGTGTTGGTGTTATCGTTGCAGGTTTATCTTTGAAACGCACTCAACGGAAGTCTCAGACTATCGCTAAACCTAGCGAGAGACTTACCTTAGTTCACTCAAGTTTTACACGGTTGCCGCCCAACACCTAATACCGTTTGACTTTAAAGTTGATACATTTGGTCAAGCAGAGGAGGCAGGGGAAGCAGGGGAGGCAGGGGGGAGTAAGAAAAGTAATTGTATTAGTAATTTCGTGAAATGGTATAAAAACCGGAAAAGGATATTTACACAGCCTCAAAAGCCCAAAGGTGGGCTTTTTTTATCGCAGTGAATTGATCTGCACCCTTAATTAAGCTAATCGTCATTTAAATTGCATCATGTTAATGGTAATAAAAACTGCAAACCCTCTCCCTTGCCCCCTGCTCCCTGCCCCCCTGCGGCCTGAATGTGCAAATTAAATGTTTAACAGCTTACGAATTAATAGAGGGAATACGTTGCGCTTTTCGCCAAACTTGAGGAGTCATGCCAAAGCTGATGCGAAACTGGCGAAAGAAACATCCCGCATAACGATAGCCCACTGCTTCAGCAATTTGCTCTATTGATTGATTAGTTTCTAGCAACAAGGAACACGCTGCTGCCATTCGGCGTTTGGCTATCCATTGATGCACTGTCTCTCCCGTTTGTCGTCGCACTAGGTCAGTTAGGTAAGCTGCCGAGTAACCAACTGCTTGAGCTACGTCAGTCAAGCCCATTGGTTGATGATAATTTGCCTCGATGAAATCAAAAACCTCACGCAAATGAGGGTTAGAAGGCAACAGCGATTGAGAATCTATTGATTTTGCAGTTTCGGTATCTTGTAACTCTAAAATTTGCTGAGTTTTAGGATCATACGGCTGCTTTTGGGTTATTTGCTTTTCTTCCAGTCGAGCAGCGATCGCTCTCAACAGTTCTTCTACGGTAGAGGGTTTGCTAAGATAGTCATCTTCTTCTACTTGCATCCCTGAACAAACTTCAGTCTTGGTATTCTTGGCGGTGAAAAAACTGATAGAAATAACACCGTCAGCAGTGGCATCTAAAGCTGCCTGAAGCAAAGAAAGAGACTTTTTTAGTTCTGTTTGTGTCCGCTGGTGCAAAGTTTTCTCACGGCACAATTGCTGATCACTTTCATTTAACTTAGCTAAAAGCTCTTGCATTTTTGACTCTAGCGCTGCATTAGTTCTCTGTAAAGCGAATAAAGTCTGCTGGCGATCGCTAATTTGGTTGCTCAAAACCATCGTTCAACTCCCTGCAATTACTGAATGAGATTTGAAAGCTCAGTCTCTATCCCAAAAGTGCTATTAGCATTGTTCAATTTAGATAACTCTTGTCAAATTCTCCTCGTTACCACTTCCTGCAAACTCAAATTCATTTAATGTTGATTGCTCCATATCTTTCTCTTGCTAAGGCGACTTTTTTTACACGAATACCAAAATTTATTTACAAAAGTTGATATTTAACACTAAAAATAGCTTTTTGCCATTGCAACAATTAAAAGCTTAAAATCTCTATTATTCACAGGTGATAAAATGCGTTTTTAAAGAATTAAACCGTTGGTAAATTAGGCTATGAGAAAGTACCTCAAACTCTTTCTCCCCCTGCTCCCTGCTTTATTCCAACGATAATTATTGATATCGACCTACTTATAATTACAACCAGTTGCCCACAAGAACATAAGATGCCCAAAAATATGGGCGATTTTCTTTAGCTAAAATCGCAAGTTGAGCGTGTTGTAAAGCTTGGGCTTTAGTTACCCCAGCATCTAACTGTCGGTATAATTCACCCATAAACTCACTCGTAGATTTATCATCTACTGTCCACAAAGTTGCTAGCGTACTGCGTGCGCCCGCCCGCACCGCCACACCAGCTAATCCTAAAGCAGCTCGTTTGTCTCCTGTGGCAGTTTTACAGGCACTAAGAACTAGTAATTCAATTGTTTCTGGTCGGCTTTCACCTCTAGTTCGTAGCAAATTATCTAACTCTTTAACCTTCAATAGGTCATTCCAAGTAAGAATATATGTTTGTTCAAGGTCTGAACTAAATTGCCCATGAGTTGCTAGATGCACCACTGAAAACGGAGTAGATTGAATTTGCTTTTCCAGATTAATTTCAGTGAAATCTTGATTTAAAAGTTTTTTACTTGTTTTAACTTCAGACTGAACTTGTTTTAATTCCTGTGTCACATTTGAAAGTTCAGCAAAGGATTGACCTTCAATCACACGTTCTTGCTCAACTCCGGCAACTAAAACATTTAACTGTACATTTTGTAAAGGCTTAGGATCAACAAGTTGCAAGCCAGGGGCTAAAGAAATAGCATACTTTTCTATTAGATAATTCTGCTGTTGTTTGTCGTAGAGAATCGCCATTGGAATATTCCGCAAAGCACCATCTAATACAAACACTAAAGTTTTGATGTTTTTGTTTGTTAAATTGGTTTCAATGGGTCTAATTAACCAATCATATAACCGTTGTGAGGACTGTTTAACATCAGGCTCCCGGCTAGCAATGGGTAAGTCTTTCTGTAGCTGTTCTACAGTTTTTTCTAGTACATTTTTAGATATTTTAGTAGTATTGCGGTAAATTGTATCTTGCCCTGGTAATTTAGTAATAATTTCTAGTCTATTATCTAAAATAATTGGATAGATAACAGCTGTATATTTTTGTTTTTCAACTAATTTATCAAGGTCAACTCTTGGTAGCAAACAAGGCGAACGAAAGAAGTTATCTAATTCTGCTAACTGAAGAGATTCGATTACTTGACGGGCTTGAAGAAGATTATCTGGCTTTTGATTTGTATTGTCTGGAAGCTGCAACAGCAAGTCAACGTACTGTCGATATACAGGTTCTATGCTCTCGCGGAAAGAAAATTGTACATCAGGATTAATTGCTACTAAATCGTTACGAAGAGATTTAAGGGCGTTATAAGCTCGGTTATAAGCATCTGTTGCTGCTGGGATATGAGATTGCTTTTGCAGTAGCCGTCCCATCTGCCAATGCCATTGATAGGCAATATCTTGAGCATCAATAGACTCAGCTTTTACCAAAGCTTGTTGTGTAAGGTCTTTGGCATCAGATAGCTGTCCAGTTTGTTCGTACAGTTCGCCAAGAGTACCAAGGGCATAAGATTCGGTTCGTTCATCTTTTAAATCATTAGCCACTTGCACAGCTTGCGCTAGCATTTTAGCAACATCTTTTGGCTGAATTGAGTTCTGTCTCATTTTGCTCAGACTTTGGGCAAAATTAATTTGATAGTTAACAGCCGTCCGGCTTGGAGGTAAATTAGCTATCTGCGACTGAATTTGAGGCAATAAAGCTTTTGCTGTACTAAATTGCTTTTGCTCTACCAATAGTCTCAATAAATTCAGTTGAGCCTGGAGGCGCACAGTAGGTGTTACAGATGCAATCTGCACTGCTTGTTGATAGTATTGAGTTGCTGTTTTAGTGTAATCATTGGCGCTCTTTGAGTTACCCAAACTAATTTGAGCTGATGCTTGAGCGCGGGCTATGTTACCTAAACTTAGTAAAGCATTACTTTGAGCGATCGCATCTCCTACTCGCCTAGCTACAAAATAACTTTCTTCTAAGATTTTGTATGAATCGTTTAAATAACCCAAACTTCGCAGAACATTCCCTAAGCTATCCAAGCCTGTAGCTTTAAGAGCAGAATCTGGTTGTTTTTGCAGAATTTCTTGTACTGATATTAATGTTTTATGTGCCTGTAGATAATTTCCTAAAGCTTGCATTGCTTGGGCTTGATTAATGCGATCGCGAATCAACGCCGATGTATCATTTAGTTGTTGATAAATTTTGACAGCTTCTTGCCAACTACCCAGTGCGGCTTCAGTTTGCCCTCGTGCTAATTCCAGTCCACCTTTAACATCTAAAGCTTGGGCAAGTATTTGTGCTTGCTCTTGTGAAGAATCTGAAGGTTTTAGAGTTTGTAATAGTTTAATACTTTGTGCGATCGCTTCAGTTGCCTCTTGCCATTGTCCTAGTTTTTGGTAGGCTAAAGATAGATTGCTCAAAGCTATAGCTTCATTCAACGCATCATTATTAGCTTTAAATTCATTAGCTGCTTTTTCTAAAAGTTGTACCGCCTCTATAAACTGTCCCGCTTCATAAAGTGCTTGACTTTGTTGCACTAATCTAGAAGTCTCGGTTGAGTTGACAGCAGATGTTTTTGCTAAAGCAGGAAAGTATAGGATTGTAGAATTGGGATTTTGAATTTTAGAGTCGCTATGTTGCGCGATTTCTCTGCGTTGTAACATTTGGTGAGTCAGTACAGTGAGAGGATTGCTCGATCTACTAGGCGACTGCTTTAGGCTCATGTTAGCGATGTTGAGAGCGTTACTTGAAGGGCGTAATTTAGCAAATGCTATCGTTAAATAATTAGATGAATCAAAAAAACACGGCAAATAAATACAGAATAATGCAGTCAATAATCCTAGTAAAAAATGCTTGATAAACTTCATGCTTTTATAAATAAAATTGCTTTTTTGATAAAGTTTTTTAGTGATTTTAATTAATGAGAATGTATTTCTACAATTTTGTATAAAATTAAAACGGATTATATTGTACAAAAAAATACAAACCGTTTTCTTGCCATGTATTGCCTTGAGTATCAACATCAACTAAAGGAATACCCCACTCAATAGCGGCAGTAAAGTTATTACCCTGTAACCAACGTAAGCCCAAGCCAACAGAAGCTAGAGTATCAGTATCATTTTCATCTCTACTTGATGAATTACCCCAAGCATTACCAACATCAACAAAAGGAGTAACTTGTAGAACTCCATCCCAGTCAGGTACACGCAGAATCGGTAATCGTAACTCAGCAGAAGCAAGAGCGCCATTATCTCTCAATAGAAAATCTTGACGGTATCCCCGGACACTATTTATACCACCTAAACCAAATTGTTCTGAAGCTAAAAGCGTAGTGGAAGCTAGTTGCACATCACCACGGAGTAAAAATAAAGTATCAGGAGCTAACAGGCGTACCCATTGCGCTTGTCCTCGCCAAGCAAAAAAGCGGCTGTCAGGCTCGGTATCATTAATTGTGGCATTGAATGCACCAATACCCAAACTAAATTGAGAGCGAACGGCAATTACTTCTTGGCTATTGCGAGAAGTCCAATCTTGAAAGAATCGCAACGCAGAAACACTCGTGTTTCCGTCTGCATCAGATCCTGGTGAAAGTAGAGAAAGGGGAGCATCCTGCTGTTCAAATATAGAAGAGGAAATATCACTATCTCTACGAGAAGCTGTTATTCCAAGGGCAAATTCTTGGCTTGGAGTTTGGACTAGCGGCTGGCGGAATGTAAGTTCGTAATATTGGGAAGCTGATTCAATATCTAGTTTATTAAAAGGACGTTCAATAATATCAGCTGATGTAGTTCCATAACTGAAAGTGAGAGTGCCATTACGGGGATTGAGGGGTAAGCTGTAGCTGGCATCTATGGTATTACTGCCATCTGTATTACTGTATGCTAACGATATACTATCTCCAATTCCCAGTAAGTTGGCTTCGCTAACTTGTAGTTGTCGTCGAAAACTACCAACGCTAGGAGAGCGACCATTGTCTAGTGTGATTTGTGTATTGAATGTATCTGCTTCCGTTACCTTGATACTTAGCAAACTAGCACCAGTACGTGAACCAGCAGATAGTTCAGCAGACAAGTTTTGAATTAAAGGATTGATTTGTAATAGTTGTAAGGACTCTAATAAGCGGTTTTGATTCAAAGGGGTAGAAGTGTCATTAGCTATGCGACTACGAATATAATTTGGGTTGAGTCGCCTAGTTCCAGTGATTTGGATATCTTCTAATTCACCTTCGATTACCTCAATTCGGACAACACCATCTGTAAGAGTTTGTTCAGGAATATAAGCTCCGGAAGTAATGTATCCTTCTTGAATATACAGATCGGTAATTTTAGAACGAACTTCTAATAAATCTGCAAAAGTGATAGGTTTGTTTGTAAATTCAGTAAGTAAATCAGTCAACTTTTTTTCGCTGAACACTGTATTACCAACAACTTCAAATTGTTTAACAGTGAAGGTTTGTGGTAATTGAGGGAGTGGTTCGGATGGTGTGGGTAAGGGTTGAGAAGGTTGGAGTAGTTCGGATGGTGGAGGTAGTTGCGGTGGAGGAGAGGGTGGTGGCTGACGGGGTGAAGGTGGTTGGACATCCTGCGGTGGCGGAATCTGCGAAGGTAAGGGAGAATTGTTTTGAGATATCTGCGCTTGGCTAGGTATTGTTGTGATGCTGTTAAACAACATAAGTAAGCAAAACGCAGCAAAAGTATGAGTAACTTTAGCTACCATGACACTGAATAGGGTTTTGTTTGGAACTATGAGGAGTAACGGTGGATGAATTAGCACTTAGGACTATTTGTCCTTTAGCATTGAGGGTTGCACCTGTGGCTTCAACAATACGTTTGGGAGTGGAGGTAGTTGGTTTAGTGGTAACAGGTGGTAGGGAACGGTTGTTATTGCTGTGTTTAAGAGATACCCAATCTATTTGGGTTGCATCAGGAGTAAGAATATCTTTAGGATTGGCTGGTAAACCACCGCGTCCAATGTTCACAAAACTGCTTTGGGCATAAGCAGGACTATAGCAACCTTGGGCTACTTCCGTATCTACTGGTATTGTTGGTAATTCAATTAAGCCACTGTTGGGGTCGATACCAGGTGTATTCAGTTCTATAGTACCGCTAAGTGTTGGGTTCGTTTGCGAAATGGCACTGATATTACTTGTGGGAACTTGACTTGGATCTAAATCAGGGCTTAGGTGCTGGAAATCTTCTCGGCTTAGTGGGGCAATGCCATAAATACCAGTAGCGTTAATCGTGATTCTTCCTCCAGAGCCACTAAATGCATTAGCGGTGATGTCGCTGTTTTCTTCTGGGGCAGAGATGATGAACCCATTGGGAGCATTTATGGTGATGTTGCCGCCATCACCACCTTTCTGATCAGTACCCGCAGTGGCAGAGATGAGACTACTACGGCGTAATAGTAATAAATCTCCTACTTGGAGTCTAATATTACCACCATTACCTAATGCAGAATCAGCGATGAACCTGCCAGAGTTATCCAACTGAACTTTAGGTGAGGTTATTTCAATGTCTCCTGCACTTCCTGAACCTTGAGAACTTACAAACAGTCCACTAGCAGCATTCTCAATATTGGCAACTTTCCCTGTGCCAAATTTAGCAATCCGGTCATTGAAAGTAGCATCACTGTTATGAACAATTACTTCGTTGGTAGCGTCTACCGTAATCTTACCTGCATTTCCGTTGCCAGAGCTAGTAGAAAGCAGTTGTCCCCCATTGACAACCTCAAAAAGATTTGCCCTTACTGTAATATTGCCACCATTACCATCATTTATGGTTTCGGCATTTAAGACTGCTTCATTGGATATATTAAAGGTGCTGGTCTTGATATTGATATCTCCGCCTCTACCAGAGGAGAGAGTATTTGTATATAGTGCGGTGGATGCTCCAGTAATAAAACTCGTTCCAAAAATGCTTACAGAATCAGTAGCATTGATTTCAATCGTACCTGCATTTCCTTGTCCACGAGTGCCAGTGGCGAGTTCGGAACCATCTGATATATTGAAGTTTTTGGTATTAATAATGATATCCCCTCCCCTGCCAGAGGAGTTGGTGTCGGTGAATGCATATAATCTACTAGATAAAAATTCAGGGGTAGAACTCGTTCCAGAAATGTTTACAGAATCAGTAGCATTGATCTCAATCGTACCTGCATTTCCTTGTCTATAAGTGACAGTAGCGAGTAGAGAACCGTTTGACACATGGAAGTTTTTAGCACCAATGATGATATCCCCTCCCCTGTTGGAGGAGTAGGTTTCTGTAAATAATGCGCCTTCAGAAATGCTTACAGAATCAGTAGCATTGATTTTAATTTTACCTGCGTTTCCCTCTCCAGAAGTACTGGTAAGTAATTGAGATCCATCAGTTAAGGACAACGAGCCGGAGTTGATAGTAATGTCCCCTCCTTTGCCAACAGATCCTGTTTACAAAATGCTAAAGATGTACCCGTTAGCAATTGTCACAGTACCACGAACATTAATATTGATATTTCCTGCATTTCCCTGTCCAGATAGCTGAGGCTGTACTATACCTTGATCATCGGCAGTTACAAAAACTGCGGTTATTAGTTGAGCATCAGTTGTTAAGGAAAAGGAGTTAGAGGAGATATTAATGCTCCCCGCATTACCACGTCCTTCTGATCGCACAGCATTGCCTACTAGACTGCTCCCTGCCACTTTTATTTCCCCTGTCGCTTTGAGCGTAATATCTCCCGCCTGAGCATTAACTGACCCTAATTTTTTCCCAATGCCACTAGTAAGCTGGCTTCCTTCTCCCGAAACATCTATATTTCGAGCGTTGACTATAATACTTCCACCACCACTACCAGCCACATATACAATAGCGCTATTGCGAAGGGAAACATTACTTCTATCTACATGATCAGGAAAACTCAAACTAAGATTACTATCATCCGTATTCAAAGCAACTTTTCCTGCACCAGCTAAAGAGCCTAACTCCACTCGCCCGCCAATAGCATTCAATATTCCACCATCCATATTGATATCACCACCTATCAGCAGCAAACTTTTTCCATCTGGTACTCGTAAACCTGATACACTAAAGCCTGCTGGGTCTTTTCCTGCGGGCGCAACTGAGTTATTTTGAATAGCTGCATTTTGATTAATCTGATTAAATAGTAATGCTGAAGGATTTACTGTTAGTAGCGATAAAGGGATATTTTTCTCAATAGCACTAAAAAAACCGCGATCGCCAAATCCAATAGCATTAGCTGTAGTCCCTACAAAAGAACCACCAATATCTAGCCTCGCACCTTGACCAAAAATAATTCCCTTGGGATTTATCAAAAACAAATTAGCTGTACCTAAGCTGCGAATTAACCCATCAATCTGAGAAACTGACCCACCTGTTACTCTACTAATAATATTTTGAATATCAACAGCATTATTAAAAGAAGCAGCGCCACCATTAGGTACAGAAAATTCGCTAAAGCTGTGGAATAGATTAGCTCCTGCTTGCGTTCCTCCATTGATATTGAAAATGTTTCCATCTCTTATGACGCTAGAATTATTAGGCAAGGTGTTATCTGGGGTAATTTGAGCAAAAACACGCTCTGGCAAAGAAGCAATAAATACACCTCCTACCACCAACCAAATACACCAACAACGCCAATTTTGAGTTTTATCTGATTGAGTACTTGATTTTTCACGGCATTTAGAAAAGTCTGTTTGCTCGGTGGGCGATCGCCAATAAATGCTCCTATACTCGTTTGATAAACTGTTCTTTCTGTAAACGAATTTGAGAACAATTTGCCGGATATAATGTGGCGTATACGATGCGTTATGCGATCGCCTAATTTCTGTTTCCCAAACCCCGATTTTTCTATCAGACATTTTTATTGCTCCCAAACTATTAATTATGAAACTGTGCAAAAAAAACTACGCTGTTTCCTTGTTTGGTGGACTTTAGTGAAAATTCAGGACATAGTACTCATTAGCAATCACGTCTGAGTAAATTTAGCCACCATGACACCCAATTGGGTTTTGTCTGGAACTACTAAGAGTAACGGTGGATGAATTAGCACTTAGGACTATTTGTCCTTTAGCGTTGAGGGTTGCACCTGTGGCTTCAACAATACGTTTGGGTGTAGAGAAAGTTGGTTTAATGCTAACAGGTGGTAGGGAACGGTTGTTGTTGCTGGGTTTAAAAGATACCCAATTCATTTGGGTTGCATCAGGAGTGAGAATATCTTTAGGATTGGCTGGTAAACCGCCACGCCCATTAATTACAAAACGACTTTGGGCATAACCTGGACTGTAGCAGCCTTGGGCTACTTGGGTGTCAACTGGTATTGTTGGCAATTCAACTAAGCCACTGTCAGGGTCAATCTCAGGTGTATTTAGTGCTACAGTGCCTTGTACACCGAGTTCTGACCTAGCAGTGATATCACTCAAGGGAGTTGGACTTTCACGGGGTTGAATACCATAGATACCAAAGGCTTTGATATCCACTCTCCCACCTCTGCCTGTAAAAGCATTGGCGGTAATGTCGCTGTTTTCGCTGGGGATGGCGAGGATAAAGCCCGACGGGGCATTGATGGTGATATTGCCACCATTACCCCCAGCTTGTGCTGTACCTGCGGTGGTAGAAATTTGAGCGCCACGACGCAGTAGCAATAAATCAGTTTGTAAATTGATGTCGCCACCATTACCCGATGTAGATTTGGCGTTGAGTGTACCACTGTTGTCTAGAGTAACTCTAGGTGAGGTGACGATAATATCTCCAGCAGTACCTGTCGTACTTTGAGAGTTCACGAACAAGCCACTGTTGAAGTTTGAACTGCTACCAGAGATGGTAATAAAATCAGCCGCATTAACTTTGATTGTGCCTGCATTCCCTTGTCCAGAAGTTGAGGCTTTAAGTATAGCGCCATCGCGTAACAAGAAAGAACCAGAATCAATAGTAATGTTACCCCCATTGCCAACTGTTCCCGTTTCCACATCGCTGAAAATCGCACTAGGCAAACCATTTTTCTCCCCAGCAATATCAACTTTGCCAGTAACATTAACATTGACATTCCCTGCATTCCCCCGTCCTGCTGGCTGGGTCGCAGATGCTATACTAGTAAGGGTTTGCAGTTGAGCGCCATCAATGAGTGACAGGGTTGCCGCATTGACATCGATGTTGCCACCCTTACCTACACCCCCTGCTCCCAACCTGCTGAAGATAGAAGCATTACCTGCAAGAGAAACAGCATCTTTTGCACTGACTATCACATTCCCCGCATTCCCTTGTCCAAATGTTGAGGCAGTAAGTTGAGCGCCATCTTGTAACGAGAACGAACCAGAATCAATAGTAATATTACCCGCATTGCCAACTGTTCCCGTTTCCACCCTGCTGCGAATCCCACTGACTAAACCATTTTTCTCCCCAGCAATATCAACTTTGCCAGTAACATTAACATTGACATTGCCCGCATCCCCCTGTCCTGCTGGTTGGGTAGCAGATGCTCTACTAGTAAGGGTTACCAGTTGAGCGCCATCAATTAGTGACAGTGTTGCCGCATTGACGTCGATGTTGCCACCTTTACCAACACCTCCAGCTTCCACCGTGCTGAAGATATAAGCATCTGCAAGAGAAACAGCATCTTTTGCACTGACTATCACATTCCCCGCATTCCCTTGTCCAGAAGTTGAGGCAATAAGTTGTGCGTCATTTTGTAACAAGAATGAGCCAGAATCAATAGTAATATTACCACCATTACCAACTGTCCCCGTTTCCATATTGCTGGAAATCGCACTCACAAAACCATTTTTCTCCCCAGCAATATCAACTTTGCCAGTAACATTAAAATTGACATTCCCCGCATCCCCCCGTCCTGCTGGCTGGGTATCAGATGCACCACGAGTAAGGGTTTGCAGTTGAGCGCCATCAATTAGTGACAGTGTTGCCGCATTGATGTCGATATTGCCACCTTTACCAACACCTCCAGCTTCCACCGTGCTGAGGATAGAAGCATCTGCAAGAGAAACAGCATCTTTTGCACTGACTATCACATTCCCCGCATTCCCTTGTCCAGAAGTTGAGGCAATAAGTTGTGCGTCATTTTGTAACAAGAATGAGCCAGAATCAATAGTAATGTTACCACCATCGCCAACTGTCCCCGTTTCCATATTGCTGGAAATCCCACTGACTAAACCATTTTTCTCCCCAGCAATATCAACTTTGCCAGTAACATTAACATTGACATTCCCCGCATCCCCCCGTCCTGCTGGCTGGGTATCAGATGCACCACGAGTAAGGGTTTGCAGTTGAGCGCCATCAATTAGTGACAGTGTTGCCGCATTGATGTCGATATTGCCACCTTTACCAACACCTCCAACTTCCACCGTGTTGAAGATAGAAGCATCTGCAAGAGAAACAGCATCTTTTGCACTGACTATCACACTCCCTGCATTCCCTTGTCCAAATGTTGAGCTTTGAAGTTGAGCGCCATCTTGTAACGAAAATGAACCAGAATCGATAGTAATGTTACCTCCATTACCAACTGTCCCCGTTTCAACCCAGCTGAAAATTGCACTAGGAAAACTGTTTTTCTCCCCAACGATATCAACAGCGCCAGTCACGTTAACATTGACATTCCCCGCATTTCTCTGTCCTGCTGGCTGGGTAGCGGATGCTTCACGAGTAATAGTTAGCAGTTGAGCGCTATCAACTAGTGATAGGGTTGCAGCATTGATATCGATATTGCCACCTTTACCGACGCCTCCTGATTCCACTGTGCTGAGGATATAAGCATTTGCAAGAGAAACAGCATCTTTTGCATTCACTCTCACATTTCCCGCATTCCCTCGTCCACTAGTTGAAGCTTGAAGTTGAGCGCCATCTTGTAACGAGAATGAGCCAGAGTCAATAGTAATGTTACCGCCATTGCCTTGTGACCCCAAATGCACATCATTCAAAACTACGCTCCCAGATGAAACTTTGATTTCCTCGGTAGCATTAAGCGTAATATCTCCTGCAACAGTTTCAGGTATTCCCAAACCTTCCCCAATACCAGCACTTAAAATACTTCCTCCCAATATCTCTAGATTAGAGGCATTGACTGCAATATTACCGCCACCAGCCCCTTCTACATATATTGCAGCTTGATTGGTAAGGGATACATCTGCTCGCGTCACATTCTCAGGAAATTTCAAGCTGAGACTATCACCATCTACACCCAGCGCTACATTGCCAGGTTTGCCCAATCCTCCTAACTCAACTCGTCCACCATAAGCATTTAGTAGTCCCCCATCCATGCTGACATTACCACCTACCAGCACTAAGCTCTTACCATCTGGTACTCGTAAACCAAATGCACTAAAGCCTGCTGAATCAACTCCTGCGGGTGCTATTGAGTTATTTTGAATTGGCGCAGTAGAAATTTGATTAAACAAAAAAGCGGAAGGATTTACTGTTAGCAACTGTGAAGTATTCGGATTAGTAGCACTGAAAAAACCTTGATTACCAAATCCAATAGCATTAGCTGTAGTCCCTACAAAAGAACCACCGATATCTAGCCTTGCACCCTGTCCAAAAATAATCCCCTTGGGATTTATCAAAAACAAATTAGCTGTACCTAAGCTGCGAATTAACCCATCAATCTGAGAAACTGACCCACCTGTTACTCTACTAATAATATTTTGAATATCAACAGCATTATTAAAAGAAGCAGTGCCACCAGTAGGTACAGAAAACTCGCTAAAGCTGTGAAACAAATTGCTTCCTGTTTGCGTTCCTCCAGTGATACTGAAGGTACTGCCATTTGGTGTAACGATGGAATTATTAGGCAAGGTGTTATCTGGAGTAATTTGAGCAAAAACATACTCTTGCCAAGAAATAATTAACACACTACCTAACACCAAACTACTACACCAATGCAGCCAATATTGAATTTTCCCTGACATAGCACCCCCAATAAATCAGTAACTTTATTGTGTGATTAGTCTTATTTGCCTAAGCTGTAATGCTGTACAATTGGCTCTTTTGCAATATCTGGCAAGCCAACTACATTTAATAAGTCAAACCAATCGTTATTGATAGTTGCATTCTGCGGATTAGCGTGATGCAGTTGAGCTAAATTAGTTAGGGCATCATACCAAATATCATTGGTACTGTAGGCAATGTATTCTCTTGATTTTGCCGCTTTCAATTGACTATTAAGAGTCTGAGTCAGCATCTCTCTTTGCACAAATCCATCTACATAAAAATTCTCAGATGTTTTTTGTGGATCACCACAATAAATATGAAAGTACCAGTGATACTTTTTATCTGCTTTTAAAGAGTATTGCGATTGTGATGGTAAAGTAATGCTAATAATACCAGATTCCCCAGACAGAGTCAGAGGTGTTCGAGAGACATTCTTTACATCTTTACCATCTAGCACTTGTAACACGAATTCTCCAGAACGCGTGGTTTGTGGCAGTTGGGGAACATAAAACCAAAATGTTGGATTTTCTGCGACTGTTGATGCTGAAAATGATGCTTCTGCATCACCAGGTACTAAAGCAGTCAGACGCGTCAAAGAGGTAGGACACTCAGGATTACGCCCTGCCCCTGCTCTGCGACGACCTGTAGGTGCGCCATTTTTGGGTAATTTTGGTTGCTTAAAAGATTGGAAGTGCGAATTTTTAATAGTGTTTTGAGTCGAATTAGAAACCTGTGCTTGCACTAATTGCAAATAACTTGTTGTACTAATAATTAGCAAAGAAATGATGCAGGTATTTTGAATTGATTGGTAAAGTAGCTTTTTTTTAATCATAATCAAGATTTGTTTATCTTTTTTGACCAAAATTGGAACGTCTCAACCATAAAATTACCATTACTTGAGTAGTTAGCAACCCTAATACTGAGGGGATAAATGGTATCCATCCAGCCAGTATAAAAATACTAAAACTTAATCCAAATAATGTTAGTAGCGTTACTATCACCGCCAATCCTAAGTGTAATGGTTTTGAATAATACCATGCTGTAATACCTCCTATTAATGACCATCCCCATATCCAAAGTATTTCCATCCATCCAGACCACCACCACAACAAAGGTCTACGGTCTAAAACGGCGCTCAGGATTTGACTTAGCATATGTGCTTGTACGAACACCCCCGGTATTTGCTTTTGCTTTGGTCTGGCATTAGAACTAAAAGGTGTTTTCCAATAATCGTTCGTATTAGTAGGAGCAGAAAGACCAATAATAACTATGCGGTCTTTGAGTAATTGAACTGATTCTATTGGAATTTTTTCATCTAACACATCTCTCAAACTAATTTGCTCGGCAATTTTTTCAGCAGAGCGGAGAGAACGATAATTCAACAATACTTGATAACCAGATGCATCCACTTTTTGATAACCGCTAGTGTGTTCGTTTAATTGCTCAAACACAATATCACCAATTTGTAAATGACCTTCTTTGGTAACACTTGATGTTTTGGCTTCTTGATCTAAATAATGAAGTGCTAGTTGTAGACTGAAAGCATATTCTGTGGTGCATAGAGATTTTGAGGGAGGAGTCAAATGTAAAAGCTGGCGACGAGCAATATTTTCATCATCTGCAACAAAATCACTAAAGCTCAAGCGTTCTCTGGAAACTCCAAAAGGTGGTGGAATCCCATCAGTATCACCATCATCATCAGTTGTCGCAACTTTACACACGAAAAATAGACGATTATCTTGCTGAAAACGAGTAGCTAAATTTGGATATTTGGGGTCTAGAGTCCCATCACGATAAATATCTAAACCAATACTTCGTGGTTGATATTTATTTAATTTTTCTAATAGCTGAGCAAGTGCTTGGTCAGACAATGACCATCGCATTTGCATTCCTTTGTTGATTTGGTATTGAATATCAGCTTCATCAATAGTAATAATTAAAATTCGCTCATCAGGTTGTTCGGTGACAAAATGCGATCGCATCTGTATAAAATGGTCAAAAGCATGTAGTTCTGATGCTTGCAGATAACCCCAATATCGCACACCCGTAACTAAACTTGTTACCAACAAGCTTGTCAGCAATACTGCCATTGCATTCTTGTTAGTGAGCATTTTTCGCTGCAACTGCCAAGTCATAGGCACTACCGCAGGATGTTCGCTAATCACTGGCAACCAAGTCGCGCCAGGATATTCCTTTTCTATTCCTTTGAGCCTTTGTCTGGCAGTGCGAACCGCAGTATATATAGATTGTCTTGATGAAAAAACTTCTAGGAAATACTTTAAAAATTTTTGAGCTACCAAGTCCGGTACTGGCTCTCGCATGACAATAGTTTGCGGAATCTGTATATCTTGCAATTCTCGCGCTAATCCTAATCCATCACAGGAGTTGAAAATTGCTAATTGTAAACCGTTGGCAACAGCATTTCTCAAGTCATGTCTGAGTTCATCAATTGTTAATTGATCTGTTTTATTAATATAGATGCAACCTGTATCACCTTCGCTTTTACTATGACCTGCGAAAAATAGAATATTCCAAGGCTGTTTCCACAACTTATCGTTGATGTCTGAATATTGAGGTTCTACTAAAAAAGTTATAGCGGCATTTGGTAATTTCTCTAGTAACTGGCGGTCTTTTTCTACATCTATACCATCACTATGACCTAAAATTGCCAAAATTCTGATTTTATTTTTCCAGGTATATGTCTGCAATACTGATGTTACTGGTTCTGAGTCTGGAATACCGAGAACAACTTCAGCTTTGAGATAATCTTGATCTATTAAATCCCACAAATGCCAAGGAAGTTTCTTGAGTTGCAAACAATGAGTACGAATCAACACTCGTATTTCTTCATCTGGCATCAAATGTTTGAGCCATTTTTCCCGCACAGGACGAAAAGAGTCTGACAGCAACCATTTATTTAGATGCTTCTGCACCTCACTAGCTTTTGTATCGTACTCCTGACGTCGCTGAGAGATAGAACCATCGTAAGTAATTTTTTTGGCTTTGATGCGGGTAAATTTCCACAAGCTACGATATATGGACTGCCACTGTTCGATAGCTGTTGCCATATCTAAATTGGAGGGCAGTTTGCCAGTAATTTCTGTAGTAGGACGTTTGCCTTCTTCTCCAATCTCCAGCGTTACCTGCACGCCTAAGTGCAAATCGCCATCTAGCTTCAGCACAACTAATTTTCTCATTGGCAGTACCCCTGCTGTTATTCTTAACAAATGACAAAATTTTCTGTAATGCTGATATCTCCTAAAGCCAGTTTAATGCTGAAACGTTCTCCTACCTCACAACTAAACTCTAATTGAATATTTTTATTGCTATTTCTAGTTTGGGCTTCCATTACAGATTTTCCCTCAAAATCCAGTACCATTAGATTGAGATTTGGTGGTAAGTAATATTGTCCGTTTGTCGGATGTACTTCTACAATAACGTCCATTTCTTGTTCGTTATCTGGAGGTAAGGTAACAACTAAAACCACTGCTTGTTCCTGTAAATATTTTCCTAAATCAATCAGCTTACCTCTACTAATAAAAGCACCTGTTTTACTTCTCATATTCCAAGCTGGATTGATACTTTGAGTGTCTAAAAGAGTCTCAACTTCTTGCCAACCAGCTTCAAAAATGTTTTCTAACCACTGTTTCAATTTCACTAAATTCTGATTGAACGCCAGCGAATTATTAAATGTTTCACCAACTTTTAATTGGGAAAGTTCTTCTAAATACTCCAATAAATCATCTAAAGATTGTAGTTGATTAATAGGTAACAAATCCGTTTGTACCTGCTTGACAAATCCCAGTAGCGTTGCTTCTCGAAATGATTTGCCAATCTGCACAGCGACATAGCCAATTCGATTTGACTGTACTTCTGGCGGCACGTAAACAAATCGTGCATCTTCTAATACTGGCCGACATTCTAATAAGCCCAAGTTTTTTATCGACAAATCAGCGACATCCATTAATGTCTGTTGTATGACATTCCAACTGTCACTTTTATTTAAGTCTGTCTCAAATCCCATATAACTTAGATAAGAATTGACGAAAGAAACAGATAAAGTATTAAGATAAACTTGTTCAGCTTTTTCTGGTGTGGCTTGTTGTTGACGTAGATCTTCTGCCCGATGCCTACCATCTACAGGTATAGGAGCTGAAAAAGTTAAAACGTCTATGATTTTGTTCATATTGTATTGCTCAGTCAATTAAGTATATAAATATTCTTGAAGTTTATCAGCAAACTTTTTCAAGCAACGTTGATAAAAATTATGTAAAGAAGTGATTCCAATACCCCATTCCAATGAAATATCTTTCCAGGAAATACCAGAACATCTTCTTTGAGCTATAGCTTGAAAATTTGCCTCTGGATGACCTTTGATGTGTTCCTTACAAAAAACGGATTCTGGATCTGATTCTATACATTCTCTGACTTGTTCAAATAAAGAAGCTGGTTGAAAATCAGGTATATTTTCCCAATGAGAATTGTCGAGATTGATTTCATTTTCTTTGCCAATAACTTTAGGTATAGCCTCTGGAAAAAAACGTTTAGTTAATAGCATGTTGACCCAAGTTATAACTTCGCCTCGTTCTGGATCGTACCTATTAATATTATTATCTTGACAAAGATAGAAAAATAAATTTTGTACTGCTTCATCATAGATATCTTCGTAAACTAGTTGAAATTGACCTTTGTAAGGGCGAACAAGTTTACCTGATTGCCAAATAGCATTAATCAAACGTGTTAATGCTATCCGCTTTTCCTTAGTTAAGTGTGTGCATTTTTGGGCTGCGATCGCTAATTCTTTAAGATGTGCATCTAGTTGTTTTCTCCAGTTGTTAGCCATAAAAGATCTCGAATCAGAATGCACCAAGTCGCGAATTTATATATAACTCATGTATTGCTTGCGACTTTTACACAAACCATCCACAATTGTTACAAAACTTTTCACTTATGCATTGAACTGGGGATTAAGAAGATTTGGATTAGTACAACACCCAGGGCAAACGTACGCCAAACTTGGAACCCTTGCTGAATAAGCAAAAGATCTTTATTAGTCGAGATTGTCGTTAATTCTGCTATTGAAACCGTAAACTTGGCGTGTACCAACCAAAGGTACTAAGGTAATTTCTTTTTCATCCCCTGGTTCAAATCTAACTGCCGTTCCGGCGGGGATATCGAGGCGCATTCCTCGCGCTTGTTCTCTATCAAAATTTAAGGCACTGTTAACTTCATAAAAGTGAAAATGCGAACCAACTTGTATGGGGCGATCGCCTGTATTAGATACTTGCAATTTTATAGTTGGACGACCAACATTTAATTCAATTTCGCTTGCTGATGTGATAATTTCCCCAGGAATCATAATAAATTCAAAATTATATAATTAACGAATTGGATTGTGAACTGTTACCAATTTTGTGCCATCAGGAAAAGTTGCTTCCACCTGCACCTCATGTACCATTTCTGGTATTCCTTCCATCACTTCATCGCGTGTTAACAGTGTTGTTCCATAATTCATCAATTCTGCTACTGTTTGCCCATCTCTTGCACCTTCTAAAATAGCGGCAGAAATATAGGCAACTGCTTCTGGATAATTCAATTTCAAACCTCTTTTTTTACGTCTTTCTGCTAATAGTGCAGCTGTAAAAATTAACAGCTTATCTTTTTCTTGCGGCGTAAGTTGCATTCTTCTCTCTCTTGGCGTTCTTTGCGTCTTAATGGTTCGTTCAAACTTGCCAAACTCTTGGTATGCAATTACCACGACCTAAAAAATCAACTCGTAGCATTTGCCAAACAGATGTAAACCAGTTTCTCACTTCAGTTGTAGAGTAACCACGATATCGACACAAAAATCCATTTTGTAATTGGCTAACACCTGCTTCGCCTTCGCCATCCCATAAATTTCGTGTTCTCTCGACGATTTCTTTTGACATAAAACTTCCCACCCAAACGAGACTACCCACAATAGGTTTTCCTAACAAACCGTGGGGACTGTGAAAAACTTCTTCGCTACCCGGTAGCCATTGCCGATCTATCCATAAGGGTACGCCTTGCTGCCAAATTTCAGTATGCGATCGCCATTCTCCCTGCAAAAATTTTTCTCCTCTAGCACTGCGACCAAATCGGTTAATTTCCCAGCCTAAATAATTAGCTTTGGTGGCTAATTCTACCCGTAAATCTTGCCGATAAATCGCACCGTTAAATAAAATTGTTTCCTGTGGCAACCATTCTAAACAAGCACCAGCATCAATTTGTATTTCGATGGTTTGTCTAGCTTGTAAACCGTTACTGCGATAGATTTTACTAGCGGCAGCTGTAGTGATTAAAGCTTGTGCATCAGGTTTGAGGTGTAAATTCAAGGATAAGCGATCGCCTCCTACAACTCCCCCAGCGGTATGTAAAATGACGCTATGACAAACTTTTTGCCCTTCTGGATAAAACGGGCGTTGTACCTTTAACGGTGCTTGATGGCGATCGTAAATCAGCTGGGTCGTATTCAGGCGATCGGCATAAACTAAGTTAAGTTTGCCATGCCAACCTTCTGCTATTTGCGGGTTACAGGTCATTTATAAAGTCAATATTATTTTTTCGCTCACTTACTTAGATGATAAGAAAAATATTTTAGTAAAAAAAATAGACCTGTATGATTAACAAGGTCTCTTTGGACAAGAAAAAGCTTAATTTTATCTACAGACTAATGAGAAAGTTAGGCAACAGTCAATCGAGGTATCAAACGCTGTAACGATTTTGATAATGAGCCAAAATTTGTTGGACGCGTTGCCGACTTTCAAAACTAGAGTTTGGTGTCCAAGAAATCCACAAGCCACTGACTTGGCTTTGATTGTAATCAAATTGTTGAGATGACTGAGGAATCAAACCCACTTTTACCCCTTCAACTTGACGCAAATGAGCTACTATCTCTCGATAGATTGCTAAGGGTAAACCAACAAATTCAATTTTTTCCTTGGTTTCCATCTTTACGAAGCTTCAACACTAAAAGAATTTTGCGAAGGTATTGTTACTGAAACAGTATTTCCTCCAGTTGTAGCTGATGGCGTAGAACCAGCAGGTGTTTCTCCTACCATTCTGGCAACTTCGATACCATATTGTTCCAGAATTACGATCGGATTGGAACCCTCATTCATTTCAATCCGTTTGATTAGCAGACCATTTGCTAGCCGCTGTCCCGCCTGTACATAGCGACTTGCCTGCTCATTTGGTACTTTAATAATTGCTTGGGGTTCTCTACCAATTAGAACTACACCACTGACCATAACTGCTCTTGCTAGTTCAGGTTGTGCTGGTGGTGGTAATACAGATACTAAAGTAGGATTGGCAACAACTTGGGGCAAAACTTTAGGTAAAACTTGAGCCAAAACGGGATTGAGTTTTGATTTTGGTTTTGGAGTTTTTGCTACTGTGGTTTGAGACAAAACAGCACTGCGTGTTGGTAGTTTTCGTCCTGCAATCACCACACCTCGATTAGAGGTACTAGGTAGGGGAGGCAATACAGGTACTTTTCTCACAGCTGTATTTGTGGACATTCCAGAAACTGGTGTGCCAACAATTTGGGCAAATGGGTCAGGCCGCCCTTTTGAAATTACAGTTACCCGTTCTGTAGCATTAGTGAGCTGAATTAAATTAGAAGTGCTAGAGGCATTAGTGGGAGTTTCCTGGGCAACTATCAAAGGGTTATTAAAGGATTGAGTCTTTGATGGCGCTTTAGCTACCAAAGATTGAGTTACTGGTGGCGTAGGCGGTGTAGGATTAGTCGCTTGTTGTGTATCTTCTGAAGCACATCCTGCGATCGCTATACTTAAAATAGTTGCAAATGCAATTTTTGATTTTCTGCCCATGAGCTGTTCTCAAAAGCCATAATAAATTTACTTGTGTAATTCAACAATGCCTATTTGTATCACAGGCAAAGTATTTTCCCTTTATAACCTAATTTTTAAAATTTCAAGGGTTATTTTTAGCACTATCAGTCAGGGGTAAATGCGGTTAACCTAACTTGTGCTTAATCTTCTCCTGTACACATCAGTTGCTTCAATAAGTCTAAGCCTTTCTTAACTCTACGAGAAACCGTGACTACACTAATTCCTAAGTGTTCTGCCACTTGTTTTTGTGTCAAATCCTGTAAAAATACACATTCTAAAACTTCACGGGTGCGCTGTTCTAACTGAATCAGTGCTTGTTGTAGGCGAATTTGGTCTTCTTGTACCAATTGAAAACTACGATAATGGGGGTCTGGAACCAATTCTCCTAAGCTTGTAGCTCCTTCTTCACCATCTTGAATGGGAACATCTAAGCTCAAAGGGGCACGATTAATCCATGCTAATTTAATTTCCTGCCATTCTTCTGTAGAAATTGTTAGCGCTTCGGCTAATTCAGAATCAGTAGGTTGGCGGTTATATTTTTCGCGCAATGAACGCGAAACTCCAACTGCTTGCTGTTGCAACGCTAAATAGCGCCTAGGAATCCGCACTGTGACACCTTTATCTCGCAAATAGTGTTGAATTTCACCGCGAATATAGGGCATAGCAAAGGAACTGAAGGCATGTCCTTTAGAAATTTCAAATCTTTCAATCGCTCTAATTAAACCCAAACAACCAACCTGGAGTAAGTCATCATAGCTTTCATGACATTGATTCATCCAGTAATGAGCTTCTTTTCTCACAAGTCCAAAATTAAGTTTCACCAGTTGATTGCGAACAGTTTCTGAACGATATTGCTGATATTCTCGCAATAACTGCCAAATTTCGTGCTTTAGTTCATTGGTTGCTGTGGTAGTCGTCATAGCACCGGGCTTATTTAGTAAATAAATACTCAAAGATTCGCTTTTAAACAAAGTTACGATTATGCGATTTCCAAGCAAACATCATGCTATTTGCTTCAGGAAAATCTCCATGCATTGACATTTTTTTGATAAAAATGCCACATAGCGCTATCAATCGAGCAAAGTTTAAATAAGCGAAATCAGCATTTTGTTTGTTATTTAGAGCTAGTGTTAGCTGTAGGTTTTACAATCTACATAGAAACAAAATATTAAATTTTATACTAAATTTCAAACCGAGATTGTACTTAATTTATTCATGGATGATTAGGGCTATTTCTGATAATTTTTATTGACTATCAAGGTTTGTTTTCCGTGAAGTTACTGGAGCGATTAAATATAGTTCATATAAATGAAATACAGATAAACTTAAAAATAGATAAACTGATTATTTTGCCTTGCGTCTACTGAGGTAAGGTCTAATGCAACTCAAAAAATTATCGTTAATATCAGCTATAGTCTCGTCAGGTAGATTACTTAAAGCCATAGGCGTAGGCGTAGGTTGGGTTAAGCACAGTGCAACCCAACATCGATAAAAGTGTTGGGTTTCCTTACGTCAAACGCCACTTAAGTAAGTCGGTGCAATAAAACTAGCCACAGTATTCGATTTATGAATACTGTGGCTTCTAGTGAAGTTTTGCTAAATAGCAAAATCCAAATAAACTAGCGCAAACAGATAACTAGCTTGAAAATATTTGATGTTTACCCTGCGAGTACTCCTTACGGAGAATCCAAGGGTGTTCATGTACTCTGATATGTGCAGTTAATAACAGCTACTTAGGACTAACTTTGTCAATTGCCTTGATTTTGCCGTCTTCTCCTACTGTCCAAACATCGTAGACACCAAGGACATCGCCATTAGCATCAACATCTACGTTACCGCTAGCTCCTTGGTAGTTAATATCTTGACCAGCTTTAAGTAACTTCAATCCCTCACAGACATCAGTCACATCTTTACCAGGTGCATTGCTAACTTCACGAATTTTATTAGCTATGCCAACCCCTGTGTTTTCTTTAGCAGCTTGCGCTGCCAAAACCAATAATGCAGCGGCATCCCAAGCTTGGGGAGCATATTCTCCAGGTGAACCACCTTTTTTATCTTTCCAGAGCTTGTTAAAAGATGTTAATGCTTGACCATCAGAACCGGGTACTGTACCTAATGCTCCAGTTAAGATATATTGACCGTCGCTGCCTTTACCAACTTGTTCAGGAAAGGTTGGTGATTTAACTCCATCTGTCAGCAAAACCTGCACTCCCTTGGTTAAGCCTTGTTCATAGGCAGCTTTGAGAAGTAGACTACCTGTTTCAGCATAAAGGACTGCAATTACTGCATCTGGCTTACCAGCGAAAGCATTAGCAGCTTCGGTATTAAATGTTTGAGCTTTGGGGTCGTAACGAACTGGGTTGTTTTTATTAATTACTGTTCCGCCCAATTTCTCAAAAGTTTCTACAAATGCTTTTTCAAAGCCCACACCATAGTCGTTGTTAATTACAACTGTCGAAACTCGCTGGAAACCTTTTTTTCTAGCAAGTTGGGCTAAGGCTAGTGCTTGATAGGTATCAGGGGGAGCAGTACGTGCCCAAAAGCCTTTGAAGTCACCATTTTTTGCTTTTTGAGTGAAGACAGGACTGGTACTACCAGGGGAAACCAACATAACTTTATTCGGTACGGCAACTGAGACAGCCGCAGTGGAAACACTACTGGCAAATGAACCAACTACACCCGCCACTTTATCCAAAGTTGCCAGCTTACTCATGCCAGCAGCGCCAGCTTTGGGGTCGGTTTGGTCGTCTACTTGCACTAAAGTTACAGGTTCACCGTTAACACCACCGCAAGCGTTAACACTCTCAACTAGTAGGGGAACTGAACCCACCATCTGCTGTCCTATTGAGGCTAAGTCACCAGTTGTTGGTAGCAGAGAACCAATTTTGAGATTTTTAGCATTACTATTTGTAGTAGTTGAGTTGACTGGTGCAGTGGTACTCCCATTATTAGCTGTGTTATTGGGACTACCAGTATTATCACAAGCTGCTGTCAGGAAACCAGCTGCTAAAGTACTTATGCTTAAAGCTAAAGCAGCACTAATTTTTTTCATAAACTACTCTCACTCCTCTAATGTTCAGGAGCCTGAAAGCAAGATGTAAACTAGGTTTTAAAGTTAGCTTAATCTTAACAGACTCTAAAGGATAAATGATAACATCCACCTTAGGGAATAAAAGCGCTTACTCCTAAACAAGCATCTATTTAGCTTATAGAAAGTATTTTTAATGCTTTAAAACGGAGAGGGAGGGATTCGAACCCTCGGTACGGAGTTACCTGCCGTACAACAGATTAGCAATCTGTCGCTTTCGACCACTCAGCCACCTCTCCTGGGTCACGAATAAGAATGTTAGCAAATTTATTTGAGGAAGTCAATTGTCAGTTGTCAGTTGTTAGTTGTTTTCTTAGTCACCACTGACCCCTGACTACTGAACCTCTTCAAAGCACTTGCGATCGCATCCAAGCTGCGGGCAAAGACCGTAACTTTTGCCATTGGGGTACGTAAGCGCGTCGAGTAAAGGCATTGTAATCGTTGCGTTCAATTACATTTAAAATTCCGCTGTAATGCATTAGGGCTGCCCACACAGGCCAACGCCCATCAGCAGATAAGTAAGATATCCCCTTTTCAGCCTTGCGATAAAATTGTCGTGCTCGATCAATTTGAAAGCGCATTAGGGAACGCCAGCGCTCATCCACGACACTCTCGAACAAATCTTGCTCAGTATAGTTAAATCGGGCTAGGTCTTCTAGAGGAATATAAATTCGTCCGCGTTGTGCATCTTCTCCTACATCTCTTAGTATGTTGGTGAGTTGCTTGGCGATTCCTAAGGCAATCTCTTCTTCTAGGGGAACGTATGGCTGTTGTTCACAATTCCACGGAGCTGTATTTTTGGTATTATCCAACCCCATAACTGATGTTGACATTAAGCCTACAGTGCCAGCTACACGATAACAGTAGAGATATAACTCCTCAAAAGTTGCATAGCGACTGCGATATAAGTCCATACGCTGGCCGGCAATCATATCCTTAAAGGGCTGAATGTCCATTGGGAAGCGTTGAACAGTATCTACCAAAGCTACATCGAAATTATCTAATGGGTGTCCAGCAAAAATTGAT
This sequence comes from Halotia branconii CENA392, assembly GCF_029953635.1. Lineage (NCBI taxonomy): Bacteria > Bacillati > Cyanobacteriota > Cyanophyceae > Nostocales > Nodulariaceae > Halotia > Halotia branconii. The sequence continues at coordinate 704,771 of NZ_CP124543.1, forward strand.
TCTAGCTGGTGTTCCCATAAGTCTAAGGTTTCTGGCGTAGTAATAGCAGATGCAGGGCCATCTACTAGTTCATCTGTACGGCGACACCAAGCATAAATTGCCCAGATAGCGGGACGCTTTTCTTTGCTCAGGAGCAAAGTACTGAGGTAAAAAGTTGTGGAATACTTGGCTATGAGATGACGACAAAGTTCATAGGACTCGTCCACAGAGACCAGCGTTTTCATGCGCGGGGGGGATTCAGGCAGTTGCAGCATTCGTTGCGGGCGGTCGGGTTAGCGTTTGCAGGTTTGAGGAATTTGCTACCGGGAGTGCCTCAGAAATTGCCTGCGCTGTCAGCTTACCAGAAAGTACAGCACCTTCCATACTGGCTAAGTAGCGTTGCATGGTGTAATCCCCAGTCAAATAAAAGTTGGCGATGGGGGTTGTCTGGGAAGGACGGTACTGTTGACGACCGGGGGTCGCTTTATAAACTGAACGCGGCGTTTTCACTACATGAGATTTCAGTAATTTGGCTGGATTTTCTCCCCCAAAGTGGTTGGGGAAAAGTTTTTCCAGTTCGGCAATCGTTGCAGCCACAATCTCCTCATCTGATTTGGCGATCCAATCTTTTGCCGGAGCTAAAACTAATTCCAGCATCGAGCGATGGGGATTAGCATATTCACGACAAGTATTGCTCATATCAGCATAAACGCTGAGGAGGGGCGATCGCGAAAATAGCAGATGATCAATTTCTGTCAGTTTTCGATCAAACCACAGATGTAAGTTAATAACTGGTACGCCTTCTAAACCTTCTAGCTTCTGGAAAAATTCCATTTGCTGCCAAGGTTCTGGCAAAATGACCTTCAGTGGGTCAACTGGCATAGCAGATACGTATAAGTCAGCTGTCAAAACTTGATCTGCTGCGCCATTCAAACCCCGCAGCAAAAAACCCTTTACTGTACCGTCAGGGTTCAGCAAAATTTCTTTCAAAGGCGCATTTAATCGCACTTCTCCACCACCTTTAGTGATGTGATCTACTATGGGTTGACACAATCGCTCTGTTGGGGAACCATCCAAAAAGGCCATTTTCGAGCCGTTTTTTTCTTGGAGAAAGCGATTGAGAGCAGTCAATAGGATAGTAGAAGAAATTTCATCTGGCCCGATGAAGTTCAGCGATTTGGCCATCGCAATGAAAACTTCTTGGTTGACTCGTTCTGGAATGTTTTGTTGACGTAGCCATTCTGTCCACGAGTATTTGTCCATTGCTTCAACGTACTTCTGCCCCTGGATCATTGCTGGTAATAACCCAATGCCAAAGCGGATTTTTTCTGGCCACGTCAGCATGTCGTTGTTTCGCAGAATAGCCACAATACCATTCAATGGAGCTGGCAAATTCGGGAAATCAAAACGGCTATAAGTCCCTGGTGCGTTGGGTTGATTGAAGATCATGGTGTGTTCTTTCCATTGCAATCGATCTTCAATGTCTAATTCTTTAAATAGCTGCAACATGTTGGGGTATGCCCCAAAGAAGATGTGCAGACCCGTTTCGTACCAGTCTCCGTCAGAATCTTTCCACGCTGCCACTTTGCCACCCAGTACGTCCCGGCGTTCCAAGACAATGGGAGTGTGACCTGCGTCTGTGAGATATTTCGCGCAGGAGAGTCCTGCTAGACCTGCACCCGCGATCGCTACTCGCATTTAAACTTACTGCCTTTTAATATTTCTTTATCATTTTGCCGTTCTTATTATACGTTGCAATCCGTTACAGTTGGCATTCGTTGTGCGATCGCTTCCCTAAAAATCTCCTATAGGAGAGAATTTTACGGAGATATATCTACAGCATCTACTATCATTCACTGTAAAAACATAACTGTAGCTTATAACACATGCTGGTTATTAATTTGATAGAATTTATACCAAGTTTTCGCCAAGAATGCAATATATAGTTAGATTAAGTTGTAGCAATGTAGACAAATTTTATTATTGACCTGACTCAGCGATATTTGACTTCAAAGAAACTGTAGCGGTTTTTTCAACAAACTTCTGTGCTGCATCCACTAAATACTCGTAATAAGTACGAGCGACGATAGACAATTGTTTGCCAGATGGGTGAACTATGTACCACATTCGCTTAATAGGAAAATGTTGTACATCCAAAATGCTGAACTCTGAGGCATCTGTGATTAAGGTATGACGAGATAAAATAGAAATTCCTAAACCCCCAGCAATGGCTTGTTTAATTGCTTCATTACTCCCCAATTCCAACTTCACTTTTACCTTCACTGCATGTTCGTCTAAGAGGCTTTGGACAGCGCGGCGTGTTCCCGAACCCGGTTCTCGCATAATAAAGGGTTCTTGAGACAAACGTTCAATGGGGATATTTGCTTGGTTTGCTAAAGGATGATCAGCAGGTGCAATTACTACTAAAGAGTTGTCTAAAAATGCTTGGGAATTTATATCTAAATGTTCTGGTACTTGACTCATAATATACAAGTCATCCAGATTATTAAGCATCCTGTCCAAAATTCGCTCATGGTTTGTTACTTGTAGCGAAATCTCAATTCCTGGATAAAGTTGGCAAAATGGCCCTAACAAACGTGGTATAAAATATTTTGCTGTTGTAATTGCTGCCAAGCGCAATTGACCTTGTTTTAGCCCTTTTAAATCTGCCACTTTCATCTCAAACTGGGCTATAGTCTCAAAAATCTGCCGACAAGTAGCAAACAATTCCCGACCTGCTTCTGTCAAAAATAAGCGCTTTCCCACTTGCTCAAATAAAGGCAACCCTACCGATTTTGTAAGTTGCTTGATCTGCATAGAAACAGTAGGTTGAGTCAAAAATAATTCTTCAGCAGCGCGCGTAAAACTACTGTGTCTTGCCGCCGCCTCGAACACTTTCAACTGGTGTAGCGTCGCCTGATTCAAGGGTAATTCTCCTGTTAATAGCGATTCATAGATATAAAACTAGTATCACTGAATACTTGCTAATGATGTTATGTCGCTCATACAAAGTTATGAGTTTAAGTATAGATAAAACTCTATCATCGCTATTAAAAGAAAGTTCTTTTATTTATGGAAGTAAGAAGTTATGATCAAAACAACGAGCAAAGCGTAAGATGCCTTCCAGCTAATTGATGAATGCTGAATACTGAATTATATAATCATTCATGATTCATCATTCATCCTTCCATAATTCTTCAGGAATTTTTGCAGGTAGCTGAGCTAAATCTGGTAACTCCAATACCTCTGGTTCGGCAACTTGTTCCTTCTGTGGTAATTCTAATACTTCTGGTTCGGCAACTTGCTTCTTCTGCGGTAACTCTAACACTTCTAGTTCGGCAACTTGTTCTTTGACGTTTATTGGCAAATTTAATGGTTGGCGTTGTTCTATCCAACAACTTGCTATTGGTAAAGTTTGTTCTAATTCATCTAAAGGTCGAGGAATTACCATGACTGAGTTCAGTTCCCCAATTCGTTCTGCTTCATACATCCCAGCTTCTACTGCTACCGCAACATTAGCTACAGAACCACGAATAATAGCTGTACATAAACCAGCACCAATTTTTTCATAAGCTCCTAGCTGGACATCAGCAGCTTTGAGCATAGCATCACAAGCGCCTACCATTGCTGGAAATCCCCGTGTTTCTACTAAACCGATGGCTAAGTTGCTAAGACGGCTGTAACTTCCTTCCTGCATAAGTTTACTCATGCGGTTTGCAATGGGCAGAACTATTTCGAGGTTAGGATAAGGTCGAGGAATTACCAGGCTAGAAATTAATTGACCAAACTGTTCAGCGGTTTGCACACCAGATTCAACAGCTAAACGGACATCAGCAATTCCACCACGAATAATTGCAGTACAGTGACCACTGCCAATTTTTTCATATCCTACAAGGTGAACTCCAGCTGATTTCAGCATCATATCCGCTGTACCAACGATCGCAGGAAAGCTAGCAGTGGATACTAAACCCAAAGCAGTATCTTGGAAGTTGTCTCGACGACGCGATGACTGAACTGTGTTAATAGGACGTTGATTATATATTTCCATGTGAATTTTCCCCAGATAATCACAAAAAATTGAAAGATGAAGGATCTAAGCTGAAGGATAAAATGTGACAATCAGATCCCTTGCATAAAACCGTAGGGTTAATTTCATACTTCATCCTTGAGAACACTTCAGTCCACAACTTACAATTAACACTTACTCAGACTGATCGTCAGAGATTGGATTATTTAAGGATTGCCGATGGGGAAATAATGTGGTTAATAACCTATTTATGCTTCCTTGTCCATAAATTTGATTTCCAGAACTATTGAGTGATTCAGTCGCAGGTTGATTAGATTCAAAGTTTTGAGAGTCGGGGTTTATCGATGCTTCTTTAGAGCCACTACTATTAGTATCTGACTCTACAGGAGTAGAATGGCTTTGTGAATTGGGCGATGGCTTGGCAGGATAAGCAATTTGCTGTTTAAATTCCAAAAAAGCCGATGCTGAGAGATTAGTTGAGGAAATTACTTTGTCCTCATTTTCTCCTAAACTATTGTCTTGTTGATTTTGGACATTATTAGAAACAGCACTATCTGGGGGTAATTTTGGTTGTTTTTTGTCATCTATCTGCCGACTGGTATCTCCTAAAATTGAGCCAGGTGGAATTACTACTCCTGCTGCAACTGAATAGTTAAAAACTGTTGTTGCTGAACCAATACAAGCATTTGCACCAATTTTACCTTTACCAACCATCAAAAACCCAGCTCCCAAGTTCGCTCCTGCTTCTACTTCTAAGGTTCCTGTATCAGCTTGGATAATTGACCCCATACCGATACAAACGCCTGGACCGATGACTATCTTGCTGTTAACAGCCGCTTGGAGTATGACTCCAGGTGCAAGTACTGCACTCGGATGAATAATCACCTCGCCACTAATATAAGAATCAAAGTTGTTGCTGAGGCGCAGTGGCGGCACAGACATGGAAGTTTTAACCTCGCAAGCCAGAAGAAATTAAGAGAGTTAGGAGTTCAAAGTCAGGAGTTAAGAGTTAGAAGTGAGGAGTTTTTGTTCAGGATTCATAACTCATAACTCGTAGTTCATAACTTCTCAAGGACGCTGGATAATTGTTTCTAACACTCGGCGCTTGGCTTTGGGGTCAATGCCAATTAGGCGCACATATTCCCCTTGATATTCGCCTAGGTATGCTTCTAAAGCAGCGATCGCTTCTCTATCAGACCTAGCTTCAATTTGACCACAGCTAGACCAGGAACCTGTACGGAATCGCCGTTGGTCTACGTGTTCAGCACTAATCTTATATCCACCAGCTAATAAGCCGCGTAGCTGGTCTATTACTTCCGAACTCAAGTGTGTATTGGTAGCTGTTGCTTTGGTAGTACTAGAGCTCGTGCTGGTAAATGATTTCTTTTGACTACTAGATGAGGCTACTTGACCATTAGGTCGTTGGATAATACTTTCTAGTACCCGCCGTTTAGCTTTGGAGTCAATACCAATCAAGCGTACATATTCACCTGGATGATTGTTGATACACTCTTCTAAGGCAGAAATCACTTCTTTGGTCGAATTGGAGGTAATTGGTTCACAAGTTTGCCAGGAACCTGTACGGAAGCGGCGCTCATCTACGTGTTCTGTACCTACTTTGTAACCACCTGCTAATAGTTGGCGGATTTGATCTACGGTTTCAGTACTCAACGCACCGCTAGTAGAGCTATGACCATTGTCATTATTATAGCTGCGATAGCTGCCGTTACCATTTTTACTAGCAGGAGCCTTAAAGCTGGCAGCAGTAGCATTAACTACACCATCTGGCCGCTGAATAATGGTTTCTAACACGCGCCGTCTACCATTATCAATGCCAAATAGACGGACGTATTCGCCGCTATGTTCTCTTAAACAACTTTCTAAAGCTGCGATCGCATCTCCCATTGATCTTGGTTCAATTGGCTGACAACTAGTCCAAGAACCAGTACGGAACCGTCTTTGATCTACATGTTCTGTACCAATCTTATAGCCTTGATTTAATAAATAGCGCACCTGCTCTATTGTTTCTGCACCCAAACTGTTACTCGACACTTGACTACTCCTTTCTAATTCTAAAACAGTAATACCATTACCTGTATAAGATTTAGCATTCTCATCTCGGATGGGTGCAATACACTTGCTATCCGCAGCACAGCGATAACCAGTCCGTAATGCTTGATTAATCCCTACGACATGATGGGCAAATTCTTCATCTTGATCTTGCACATCTGGCAAGCGGTCTGCTTGCTGCTGATTGGTAATTATTGATCCCGAAGGTACATACTTGCCTGCGGGAATTTCGACATCTTGAATTAAAGCGTGCATCATGACGATGCAACCTGCACCCACCCTGGCATTAAATACCGTAGAGCGAAAGCCAATGAAGGAATTTTCCCCAACATAAGCTGGCCCATGAATCAGTGCCATGTGGGTAATAGAAGCATTTTCGCCAATCCATACCGAGTATTTGTTTTGGTCGTCGCCAATTACTCGGCCTTGTTCCAATCCATGAATAACGACACCATCTTGAATATTAGTGCTTTCACCGATATAAAAAGGTGTGCCTTCATCAGCTCTAATCGAAGTTCCTGGAGCAATGATGACATTTGCACCGACGTATACATCTCCAATAATGTTGGAAAACGGGTGTACAAAGGTGCTTTCATGGATTTTTGGTTCAGCTAAATTCCTCGACCACGGGGTTGGGGGTGCCGCCGTGCTGCGGACTGCCATAGCGAGATTCCTCCTGAATTAAGCGTCAACAGTCAACAGCCGATAATTTATAGACTTTTGACTCTTGACTTTTGACTATCGATACTGATCTTTTTTGCCGTAAATTAGGCGATCTTCTACATGAATGGTGTCAATTATCGCCACAATCACTGCATCTAACGGACGCTGTTCATTACCAGGAATTTGACGAGCAGCACTGCCACAGGTAACAAGCACCCACTCATCTACTCCTGCACCCACACTATCCGCAGCTACTTCATACTTTGGCAGTGAATTTCCTTCTTCATCTACTAACTGCACCAGCAGTAGCTTGACACCTCTCATACTTGGATCTTTTTGAGTGCCTACTACTGTGCCACGAACTTTGGCAATTTGCATTACAGATTATGGTCTTCTACCAAAAGGACGGATCGCGTTAACATTTTCACGGAATTGCTCAACGTCTTCTGTGTAACGAATTGGCAGCACATATTCTAAGTTCTCATGAGGACGAGCAATGATGTGAGTAGACAGCACTTGTCCACCATTGACTCGCTTGACTGATTCAACTCCTGCCCCTACAGAAGCTTGCACTTCTGAAACGTCGCCCCGAACAATTACTGTTACCCGACCACTACCAATTTTTTCGTAGCCTACCAGGGTGACGCGAGCAGCTTTCACCATTGCGTCAGCAGCTTCCACTACTGCTGGGAAGCCCAACGTTTCTACCATTCCTACTGCAATTGACATTAGTTCTAACCTTTAATAACGTTTCTAAATTTGGACGAAAGTGGAGCTTCAAGAAGGCGACCCCGTAAATTACTTTGTGTTTTATCGACTTTTAAGTACGAAACTGTTCTACAGCTTCTGTATACCGAATCGGTAAGACGTATTCTAAGTTTTCGTGAGGACGAGCAATGATGTGAGTGGATACTACTTCACCACCATTTACTCTTCTGGCCGCTTCAATTCCGGCTGCAACTGAGGCTTGCACCTCAGATACATCTCCCCGGACAATCACTGTTACCCTCGCACTACCAATTTTTTCATATCCTACCAAAGTTACACGCGCGGCTTTCACCATTGCATCGGCAGCTTCTACTACTGCCGGAAAGCCCTTAGTCTCAATCATTCCAACTGCAATTGGCATCGCAGAACTCCTAAAAAATGTAATCCGATCAGTACTGTTGCTTGAAAATTTTGACGGGGAAGCTCATCTTGAGCTACAAAATCACTTCCAAATTAAGCATAGGAAAGCTTGGCGTTCCTGGCAATATCAATCAGTATAATAGTTTATAATAAAAAAGTTTTAAAAAACTTAACAAAAATTTATAGTACTATTTACTCAATCAAAGTTTACTGAATTACTAGAGCAGCTGCTTATGCTTTATAATTTTTTTATAACATTGACAAAATGACATTCATAACCAGTCTTAATTGTTTGTATCAAGGAAAGCCCAAAGGCTGTGTGTCTTGCTGTATCTCTCTTTTCTAAATTTTGCAATCAAAGCAAAGAATGTGTGAAAGATACATAAATTTTTCTAATATATCGTATAAATTTATTTGCTAAAAATAGAAAGACAAATTGACAAACAGAACCAAAATAATAAGAGTAAATGCTTTTAAAGATGTAAAGTTATATTTAATTGTCCCTTAACTAAGATAAACTAAATTAAAAAGACTTAATCAAAATCTCAGTGAAAAAAAGTTAAAAAAGTAGAGACTTAGAGAAAGTTTATTTTTTTAGTAAATGGTTGTTTTAAAGCTATTAAAAAAATTTAGGCTGAGTCGTCAAGGTAAATTTAGATGAATGAGTTTCTATTTGTAACAAGTTGGTTAGTGCCTTTGTATAGCTTAGGAGGTGCGATTTTAACATTGCCCTGGGGACTAGGAATCATTCAGCGTACAGGGCCAAAACCTGCGGCATATTTAAACTTGTTGACAACCCTTTTAGCTTTTGCCCATAGCCTGTTTGTATTTAAAGATATTTGGGATAGAGAGCCAGAAAATTTACTGATTACCTGGTTTAAAGCAGCAGATTTTGAAATATCCTTTGCCTTAGAACTCTCGCCAGTGAGTATTGGGGCAATAGTTTTAATCACAGGATTAAGTCTATTAGCACAGGTATATGCTTTGGGCTACATGGAAAAAGACTGGTCGTTGGCACGTTTTTTTGCACTGATTGGATTTTTTGAAGCGGCGCTGAACGGTCTAGCGATTAATGATTCTTTGTTTCTGAGCTATTGCCTTTTAGAAGTTTTGACTCTTTCGACTTATTTACTAGTGGGCTTTTGGTATGCTCAACCGCTAGTAGTGACAGCAGCGCGCGATGCTTTTTTAACTAAGCGAGTCGGAGATTTGTTGCTACTTATGGGTGTGGTGACGCTTTCTAACTTAGCTGGAAGTTTGAACTTTTCTGATTTATATGAATGGGCGCAAACGGCTAACTTGAACCCGGTAACATCAACCTTATTGGGGCTAGCATTGATTGCTGGGCCAGCGGGTAAATGTGCCCAATTTCCTCTACACCTGTGGTTAGATGAGGCGATGGAAGGGCCTAACCCTGCTTCGGTAATGCGAAATTCACTGGTAGTAGCTGGTGGTGCTTATGTACTTTATAAATTGCAACCAATTTTAGCTTTATCTCCAGTGGCTTTGAATGCTTTGGTAGTGATGGGTACGGTGACAGCAGTTGGTGCAACATTAGTTTCTCTAGCACAAATTGACATCAAACGGGCTTTATCTCATTCCACCAGTGCATACATGGGATTAATCTTTTTGGCGGTAGGGTTACAACAAGGTGGCGTAGCCTTGATGTTGTTATTAACTCATGCGATCGCTAAAGCTTTATTATTTATGAGTTCTGGTTCAGTGATCTATACTACTAGTACTCAAGACTTGACAGAAATGGGTGGTTTATGGTCAAGAATGCCAGCAACTACTACTGCCTTTGTTGTGGGTTCAGCAGGAATGGTAACACTGCTACCTTTAGGAAGCTTTTGGGCGATGTTAGCTTGGGCTGATGGTTTTGTAAATATTAGCCCTTGGGTAATCGGAGTTTTAGTTATAGTCAATGGCTTGACAGCATTAAATTTGACTAGAGTATTTCGGTTAATCTTCTGGGGTGAACCGCAACAAAAGACCCGCCGTACCCCGGAGGTTGGTTGGCAAATGACATTACCAATGGTGTCATTAACTGTAGTAACTCTTTTGTTACCCCTGATGCTACAACAATGGTATTTGTTACCAGACTGGGAAAGTATTGATTGGTTTGTAGTGTCAGTACTGATTTCTTCTACTATTGTGGGGGTAGGAATTGGCTCTACAATGTATCTGCACAAAGCATGGTCAAGATCCAGAATCCTGGCGTGGCGATTTATGCAGGACTTACTAGGGTATGATTTTTACATTGACCGAGTTTATCGGCTGACGGTAGTGAGTGCAGTTGCACTGCTATCTAAGGTTTCTGCTTGGAGCGATCGCTACTTAGTTGATGGTTTAGTTAACTTGGTGGGATTTGCGACAATTTTTGGGGGGCAGAGTTTGAAATACAGTATTTCTGGTCAATCTCAAGGTTACATGTTAACCATCCTAGCGGTAGTTAGCGTCTTGGGATTTTTCATCAGCTGGTCATTAGGTCTATTAGATAAATTGCCTTTTTAAAATTGCCCAGTCCAGAAGCAGAAGTGATTATTCTCCCTACTCTTCTAATCTTTTTACCTAGTTCTGTCTATGCTTAGTGCTTTGATTTTGCTGCCGTTGTTGGGTGCAGCTTTAATTGGTTTCTGGCCTGCTAACCTTAGTGGAACACCTGCACGTAGGGTAGCTTTAGTCTTTGCTAGTATTGCCTTTTTATGGACTATTTTTTTAACCACTCAGTTCAACCCAGGAGACATTAATCAACAGTTTGCCGAGTCTGTGCCTTGGATTGATGTCTTAGGATTGAACTATAATCTAGGCATAGATGGTTTATCTTTACCGTTGTTAGTTTTAAATGGACTATTGACTTGTATTGCTATTTATACTAGTGAGCAGGCTCTACAACGTCCTAAATTTTATTACTCTTTGATATTACTATTAAGTGCTGGAGTTACTGGAGCATTCCTAGCACAGGATTTACTGTTATTTTTCCTATTTTACGAGCTAGAACTGATTCCTCTGTATTTGTTAATCGCGATTTGGGGTGGTGCAAGACGGGGTTATGCTGCGACAAAATTCCTTATATATACAGCAGTTTCAGGAATTTTGATTTTAGCAAGTTTCTTGGGCATGGTTTGGCTAAGTGGTGGTTCTAACTTTGCACTAGCAAGCTTGAATTGTGCAACTTTACCTTTAGCGACACAAACTTTATTACTTGCGGGGATTTTGGTAGGTTTTGGAATTAAGATTCCTTTAGTTCCCTTTCATACTTGGTTGCCAGATGCCCACGTTGAAGCTTCCACACCCATTTCTGTATTATTGGCTGGGGTACTTTTGAAGTTGGGAACTTATGGCTTACTGCGGTTTGGCATGAACTTATTGCCAGATGCTTGGAGTTATTTAGCTCCCTGGTTGGCAATTTGGGCTGTAGTAAGTGTATTATACGGCTCATCATGTGCGATCGCCCAAACCGATATGAAAAAAATGGTAGCCTATAGTTCTATTGGACACATGGGCTACATATTGTTGGCGGTAGCAGCGGCTACACCTTTAAGTGTTTTGGGTGCTGTCATGCAAATGGTTAGCCACGGCTTAATTTCTGCTTTACTATTTTTGTTGGTAGGTGTTGTATATGAAAAAGCAGGTAGTCGCAACTTAGAAGTCCTCCAAGGATTACTGAATCCAGAACGAGGTTTGCCTGTAATTGGTAGCTTAATGGTGATGGGAGTCATGGCCAGTGCTGGACTACCGGGAATGCTAGGGTTTATTTCCGAATTTATTATTTTTCGCGGAAGTTTCGCAGTTTTTCCACTGCAAACCCTTTTATCTATGCTGGGTACAGGCTTAACAGCGGTTTATTTCTTAATTTTGATGAATCGCGCCTTTTTTGGTCGCTTGTCTGCACAAGTTACCCACTTGCCCAGGGTTTATTGGAGCGATCGCATTCCCGCTATGATCTTAGCTGTGCTGATTATTATTTTTGGCGTTCAACCCACTTGGTTAGTGCGCTGGACTGAACCAACAATCACAGCAATGGTTAATATCCAAAACGTAGTAGCAACAGTGTCATTGGATAAGGCAAAAAGCAAAAGTTAAAAAATGGAGATTGGGGACTAAGAAAAACTTAGACGCTACACAATTCCAATTTTTTCAAATCAAATTAAAAATTATGAATTAGGAATTAGGATAATCCCCAATCCAGAGAATTTATTGGAGAAATGATGATGTTAGATACTAGAAAAAAGCCTAAGAAGCAACCATTAGCTGAGTATATTGAACGACTGCAAAAAGGAGGAGCATTACTCCCTAACAGTCCAGAAAATGTATTAGAAGTAGTTGGTATTCTTAAAAGCTATGGTGTAGTTTTAGATGCATATTCTAAAAATCTGATTTATATTGCTGAACATCAATTTTTAGTATTCTTTCCATTTTTTAAATATTTTAACGGAGAGTTTACTGTGCAAAAGTTACTCCGTCATTGGTGGCATGATCGGATTAATTTTGAATATGCCGAATATTGCATGAAAGCCATGCTGTGGCACGGTGGCGGCGGATTAGATAACTATTTAGATACCGAAGAATTTCAAGCAAGAGCGCAAGCAGTTATCGCGGCTAAATTTAAATATAATCCTTTAATTTTAGGACTTAATCAACTTTTTCCAGACTTTTTAACTGAACAGTTGCGAGTTTCTGCTTATTATACTGGCTTAGGTCAATTCTGGCGAGTCATGGCTGATATTTTTCTTAGCCTATCAGACTTATACGACAAAGGTAAAATCACATCAATTGCCGAAGTTGTAGAACATATTAAAGCAGGTTTAGTCGCAGATGCATCAAAACCAATTACTTATACCGTCAAAATTCAAGAAAAAGTCTATGATATTATTCCTAAATCAGTTGGTTTAACCTTCTTAGCAGACACAGCCATACCTTATGTAGAAGCAGTATTCTTCCGGGGAACTCCTTTTCATGGCACAGTTTCATACAATGCCCAAGCCTATCAAATTTCCCCAGATCAGTCACGATTTCAGTATGGCGCTTTATATGCCGACCCTCTGCCTATTGGTGGTGCGGGTATACCTCCCACTTTACTGATGCAGGATATGCGTCATTATCTGCCAGAGTATTTGCATGAAGTTTATCGCCGCAGTCTTCGAGGTGAAGATGATTTACTCGTACAAATTTGTATAAGCTTCCAAAAATCAATGTTTTGCGTGACAACGGCAACGATTTTAGGATTGATGCCTCATTCTTTAGATACTCAAGATCCAGCTGAACAAAATGCTAATTTAGTCTACTTAGAAAAGTGGATGGATAGGTTACAAACTTCCCGGTTATTAGAAGTTAACAAGTAGTTAGATTAGGCGTTGCTGAATTAAAAAGTGACCTTTGCCGGGAACTACACTACTTAATGAACATAAACTCGTAGTGCAATTCCCTGACGAAGATTTAGTCAATACTGCTCGGTTAAGCTCAAAAAGCTTAATATTTGTAGGTTGGGTTGAGGAACGAAACCCAACATGTCTGGGGTTTTTTTGGGTTTCACTTCGTTTAACCCAACCTACAATGATCCTTAAGCGAGTAGTATTGAAGATTTAGTCCTTTATTCAAGAGTTGTAGTTAACTACACCAAAATTGCCATACCGGAGGGGGGTAAATCAATCCGCACAGCAGCCCTATGATCATCGTGATAATGCTGCACAGTGACAGTTTGTCTCTCTGGCGGATAGCGTAGTTGTTTATCGTTCCAATCACTCTTGTATAAATAAGTCATGGTTGAATCGGCAGAATGCATGGCAGCATCGACTGTCACTTCAGCACCACGATTTTCTAAAGCATGGGTGTTCAATACCATCAATACTTCTGTATCAAACAAAATTTGTGACCAAGCAACTAATTCGCCTTGTTGGGGAATGGAGAATGGGTAATTACAAAATGATGTTTCCCGTAGGATGTGATGCCCCCGACGCAAAGCTTTACCAATTTTATCGTGTTGGTTGCGAAGACGAGCGATCGCTGCAATTCTTAAATAAGTGGGATGATCTAGATTGAAGAAATGACAGTCTGCTGTTTGAAATGCACCAAAAGCACCGCCAAACATCGCTTCACAGACGTATCTATCTACAAACTGCCCATCTTCAATATTACCTGTATTGCCAGTAAAAGCTTGTTCTGTCCCATAATAAATAGCCGGGATTCCTGGCATAGTTAATTGCACTCCAACAGCGTTAGCAACCTGTTCATAAAGGTTGGGAACATCGCTATGTACAGCAAATCGCTGTTTACAATCAGGGGATGATATATCATCATCCAAAATGGAAACATGATACAAACCATCTTGCCGACATTGCCCTGCAAAATGATTTTCGCTGTACAAATCGAAAAATACACAAGGGTTTGCTAAACCCTTAGCCATTGTGGTTAAAGCATCAGCAGCTTGGGCGATGTCAAGTACAGCACTGAGGTTACAACCTAAAATATCTAAGTAAGCATCTGCCATGTTATCGGAATTTATCTTCCCAGTCAGCAAAAAATTGTCCTTGCCGATAGATTGAGCATATTCACGAATAGCAATACAGAATTTGCGGGCATTTTGAGGAGGTATATTCTGGGTTGTCTTGATGCAAAACCCGTCGCAGTCAACAAGAGCAATCCAGTACTGATAAACTCTCGCTAGATTTGCAATCATTTCATCTCTATAGAACCAGTCATGATCACTATGGTTAGAGATGATATCTAGGATGACATACATGCGGCGATCGTGGGCGGCATCTATTAAATCTCTTAAATCTTGACAAGTTCCTAAGTGAGGGTCAATATCTAAAAAGTTTTGAATGCTGTCACTAGCATCTGTTTCTAAGTTCAGTTGTCGCCAAGGGGAGTTAATCCACAGTGTTGTTACTCCTAATCGCTGCAAGTAATCCAACTTACTTTTAACTCCCCTGAAAGTTCCACCTAAAAACTTTGTATTTGCTGCTATCCAGTCAGCTTTGTTTTTTACCTGGAATCTTAAAGGATTAGTATGGTCAAAAAGTTCCCTATGACTTTCATTATCATCACTGAATCTATCCGGTAGTAGATGGTACAAGAACTGGTCTCGCCAACTGACAGGACTTAACTGAACCCTTCCGCGTGGTTTTAGGTCTGTGTCAGAGAGCTTTTGGGGTGCAAATTCTTCAACTTTAGCCATGAGGACTTACGCATTGATTCTGAAATATGCACCTCAATGTTTAAAATAACTATCTCCAATTTTCATGAACCCATAGAGGTATTTCAGAGTTCGCAACGTATTTACATTAATTTTTTTACATAATTCTTTGTACTTTCAACTGTGCCAATAATGATTATTAACTTTTTCATAAACTTTTCTCAATGTTGGACAAATATATTCGTTATCAATAACCAAAATTCCAGTAGTTTGATTGTCTGCATTGATCTGATGAAGACTTTAAGCATTTTGTAGCCATTTCACTTCAAGCCTATATATAACAGTGCCTTCACCTTGGCACTATTTTTGGTGTGTAAATAGCGCACTCAATAAACATGGGCAAAAATTATGGAGAGCAAACTTAATGCAGAGTGCAACACCTTTCAAAAGATTATTGCAAGCAACTATCACCGTAGGAGTTAGTTTTGCTACGCTTACAGTTATTGGCACAAATCCAGCCCAAGCTGTCAATTTGAAAACATTTAATATTTCAGGAAATTTTGCTCCTGCGGTTGAGGATAATTCAGTAGGGCTACCTGTGAGTTTGGCAAATGGTTCTTTTAATGGGACTTACACAGTTGATGTGGAGCGATTACCTGCTTCTAGTTCTTTTGTAGATTTGACAAGTTGGAATGTCAACTTAGTCAATGACAATACTGTTTTAAGAACATTATCCAACAGTTTGGCTGGCAATACAGCTTACATTCAAGAGAACATACTTGCTTTTGCAGACGCAGGTTTATTAGCAGAGCAAAATAATAACTTGTACAGTTTAGAACTGTATTTTGACAGCAATTTCATAGGTAGGGGTAGTACCAATAATGGAATTTTCCTAGATAATAGCGATTTGGGAAGTGTCCAAAGTTCGGGCATTACTGCCGTAACTTCTGCTAAAAGTGAGGTCGTTCCTGAGCCTCGGACTATTGTTGGAACAGTAGTTGTTGCTATTATTAGTTTGTGGCTAAAAAGAAAGCGAAAAGCTGAAATAGCGGCATAATTTTCCTGAGGTTCAACGGTGTTCAGTTTTGCTGAATTTCGGAATTAGTCAAGAGCATGGCGTAACCAGACTACATATTTTAAATCTAAAATATGCTTGCGGTATGTGAAGTAATTATCCATTCCGTATAGCGATATTAGCTGAATAGAAACTATCAAGGAGATGTGCTTTGAGACGACTTACAAAGTTCTATTTTGCTCTCACACTTTTACTACTGCCATCCTCTATCATACCGTTGATATTTCTTGGCTCGGCGATCGCACAAGATTCCTCTTTACAGGAACCTTCGCAACCAGATTCAAACGTGACAACTCAGCCAGATGTCACGCCAGATGTAGCAAAATACTTAAATAATGCGGGTAAGGAACCCAAGTTACCACCGAAGATACTGACAAGGCTGCTTCAGCAACGGATCAAATACGTTTTTGTCATCTTTAACGAAAACCATTCCTTCGACAACGAGTATGGCACCTTACCAGGTATCAACGGACTTTACTCAGACGGGCAAAAGCCTCGTAGTCCAGCAAAAACCCCAGGCTTTACTCAGACTTATACAGATGTCAACGGCATGACCATCAAAGTTCAGCCATTTCGGATTGGGCCAGAGCAGAACGCCACAGTTGTCGACAGCGTTGACCACTCACACACCGGACTTGCAAACAAGCTCCATGTTGTGAACGGTAAGCCCCAGATGGATCAATTTGCCAACGACGAGTATACGCGCTTCGCGTCAAAAGGTGGAGCAGCTAATATTGCTGAAGGCAAGCAGTTCGCACGCCTTGTGATGTCCCACGTCGATTGCGACACTATTCCGTTCTTCTGGAAGTGGGCAAGTCGCTTTACGGTCTTCGATAATATCTTTGCAACTGAGGATACCCCCTCAACCCCGAATGCAGTGGCGATGCTGGCGGGACAATCGGGTGAAACGCAGTGGGTCAAGCACGATTCGAGTGGTCAATCCTACACCGTGGGTAGCCACACAGGGACGACCCAAGGTGTACCTCTGGTCAACGACCCGCAGCCTTTCTACGGCTCCCAGTTCGACACCACAACGGACAACAAGCAGCCTGCTGGCACAAGAGAGTACTACGGCGATGACAATATCGCCTCGAACCTGACCTTCGCCAGTCTGCCACTGACTTTCCAAGGGCGTAAAATTCAGGCAGTTTTAGCTGGTAACAAAAATCCTTTATTTGATTTACCCGATATCCAGCAGGATATTCCTTATATCCAGAAACTCCGAACTGAGCCTGTTAATTGGCGCTGGTATCAAGAAGGCTACGATCTTGAACCGACTGATACCAACGGGGTCGCTTCCCACAATGCCTATGTTACCCATCACAACGGAGCGCAGTATTTTGGCTATATTGCCAACACGCCTAAAGTGAGCGAAAATCTCCGGGGGCTTGGTGACTTTTTTACTGACATAGCCAAAGATAAGCTACCCAAAGGCGGTGTGTTCTACATTCGCGGTGGCTATACAAACCAACAGGGTCTGAAGCCGCCAATTACGAACCCCAAGACACCTGCTGATGAGATTGCGGCAATCAATGCGGCAAAGTTGGGTGACGACGATCACCCAGGTTACACTGATCGCCAAATCAGCGAGGCAATGGCAGCCCGGACAATCAATGCGATCGCCTCAAATCCAAAGCTGTGGCAACAAAGTGCAATCATCATCACTTATGACGAGTCGGATGGCTTCTACGACCACGTTCCACCACGTATTTTGTCTTATGGTCCTGACGGACTGCCACTCTCCCGTGGTGTCCGCGTCCCGCTAATCTTGATTTCACCCTATGCCCGGACTCACGCCGTCTCACATGTTGAGGGCGATCACAACTCAGTGATTGAAACGATCAACACGATTTTCGGTTTGCCCCCACTTGCTAGCCTACCTGATGAAGCCCAAGCGCTTGCCGCAGGTAATTCTCCTCAGTTCAACAAGTTCGGCCCGCCAGGATTTGAGCAGAAGTACCTCGGCCCGCGTGACATCAATTCGCCGATTACTGACAGCCTGCTGTCGGGCTTCGATCCCAAGCGCTTACTCGGTATTTCACCGCCACTACCAGCCTCGTTTGCAACGATTCCTGATAATGTCGTCAACACATTACCGCATTATGGCGGCCAAGGCTGCCGGGCAATTGGAATTACACCAGAGGATAAGCGCCAGGGGATAGTCAACAAAGTTCCTAAGGGTTTTAACCCACTACCAAGCACATATCCAGCGGCTAACTAATTCTTGAAGAGTTATATCATGTCCGCGTAATTAGTTATAATTCCCGCATCTGTGCAAAAACCATGAAACCCTCTTTCTCCCTGCCCCCTGCCCCCTGCGGTCTTAATTACAAGTCTTTAACCGGACACGATATTAGACGGATGGGCGTACCCCGTCCGTCTCTCAGGCTGGGTATTGACATTTTCTGAGAAAAATTTATGCGCTTTTTATTGGTATTACTGACCCTGTTTGGTATCGGTTGCTCAACTTCCACCGCTGAGGCTAGTTCTGTAATTGAACGTGTGAAAGCGCGCCATCTCGTTCGTTGCGGCAGCGTCGAGAGACCGGGTCTGGCAACTGAAACCCAGCCGGGTGTGTGGAGTGGTCTTAATGTCGATGTCTGTCGGGCGATCGCTGCGGCTGTTCTCGGCTCTCCTGACCGCATTGAATATCATAAATACGAGACAGACAAAGACTTCGACGCTGTGCGTAACCAAGAAGATGATGTCTACTTTCTGACGCGATCGGAGATTAACACACAGAAATTGACCAACAAGTTAGTACTCGGCCCGACTGTGTTCTTAGAATCCGATACGGTGATGGTAGCATCCACTTCAGCTGTCCATCATCTTACTGACCTGGCAGACGATAGTATCTGCTTTATGATTGGCAGTTCGGTCGAGCAAAGCCTCAATGCTTACTTTGGTAAGCTTCATAAAAACTGGTTTCGTCGGGCATTCTCTGAAGATGGGGAGATGATCGACACATACAACGTGCAGAATTGTCATGCGATCGCTGGTGAGATCACAACCTTGGCAAATATCCGTCTCGACCCTGGAGTGAACCGATTATCAAGCCGCATTCTTCCAGAGTCTGTGAATATCTTTGCAGTTATAGCAGCAACAAAAACCGATGACACTCAGTGGTCGGCGATCGTTGCATGGATAGTGCATACATTAATCAACCTAGAAATACCCAAAACCCAGTCGAATGCAGAGAGTACTGGGAAAATGCCAGTTTCTCTCTCAGAGTTGTTTATTGATAAAGAGTGGCAGCGCCATGTTCTCACTTCTGTAGGCAGCTACAGCGATATTTTTAATCGCAATCTTGGTAAGGGTTCGCCACTGAGACTCGACCGTGGGTTAAATACGAACCATAGTGGGACTTAGACAAAAATCAAGCCCAAATATAACCTAAACTAGCTTTGTAAGCAGCAAACAGGTCACGATTTAAGTTCAACTAATCAAATCGTTCGACTCACAAAACGATTTGTAGGATGGATGATGATACCATGCTAGAAGAAGCGGTGGAAGCCGCAGTCTTTTTTCAAGAGAGCAGCTAAATTTCTTTGCCCTAACTGAGAGCGATTGTCCAAGGTTTTTCAGCTCATGGAAAACCACAAGGAGAAATCCAAATGAACTATGACATTAAAGACAAAACTATTTTGGTTACGGGCGCAAATCGCGGCATTGGCAAGGCGATAGTTGAGTCGTTTATTGAACATGGAGCTACCAAAGTCTATGCGGCTGTTCGTCAGCTCAATAGTGTCTCCTCATTGGTTGAACAATACGGCGATCGGGTAGTACCAATTCAGGTTGATTTAGGCGATCCCCAATCTATTGTTGCGGCTGCTCAAACTGCCCCAGATGTACAAATTGTGATCAATAATGCAGGAGTGTTTCAAGCTGGAACTCCCTTAGCTGAGAATGCGATCGTCGCTCTCGAATTTCAGATGAACATCAATGTATATGGATTGATCTACATGGCTCAGGCGTTTGCCCCGGTACTTAAAGCCAATGGAGGTGGTGTCTTTGCCCAAATCAACTCTGTTGCTTCGCTCAAGAGTTTCTCAGACTCTGCCACTTACTGTGCCTCAAAAGCTGCGGCTTATTCAATCACCCAGGCACTACGAGAGCTATTGAGCGAGCAGGACACGTTTGTGCTAAGTGTTCACCCTGGCCCGATTGCCACGGATATGGGCGATGCGGCAGGAATGAGTGAGGTTGCACAGTCACCTACACTTGTGGCAGACGGGATAATAAAAGCTCTCAAAGCTGGGGATTTTCACGTCTTTCCTGACTTGGTGGCAAAACAAATGGGCAATGCTTATAAAAGCTTTGCGGAAAATGTCGTTGAGGTGTCATCAAGTTAACTACATTGTCGGATAACCAATTTCATTGCCTGATTTATGATTACTGAAAATTTTGTTAAACAAGTCGTGCTTAGATGGTGGCTCACTTGTCTGTCGGTACTCAACGCTGATTAAAACAATATTCAAAATATATGTTATTTGATTCTACCCATTTACTTTGCAGTTGGGGGTTGTGCTTAATCGCTGCGCGCAGTTTATCTCTGTGAATTCATGCGTCTCAAGCCCGGTAAACAACCCCATTTTCAGCAGGGTTTACGTACTATGTCCTTTATCCAGTCTGCTTTGTAGCTTCTATGTCACCCCTTCAATTCACCGACTTACTTAAGCAGAAACTAACCTGTCAAAACTAGTTACCTTTTGCGATAGCCATTTGTACCAATTATCTAATCCAGTTCCCGTAGTTGCAGAAACCTGAAAAATCTGAATTTGGGGATTTACTTGCTGGGCATATTCTATACACTTTTGCACATCAAATTGTACATAAGGTAATAAATCAATTTTGGTGAGAATCATTATCTGACTAGCACGGAAGATGTGAGGATATTTGATTGGTTTATCTTCTCCTTCTGTAACGGAAAGAATGACCACTTTTGCTTGTTCTCCCAAATCAAATAAAGCCGGACAAACCAGATTTCCTACATTTTCAATCATCACAACTGAATTGAGTGGCGGATTTAGTTGTTGTAAACCCCTGTCAATCATTGATGCATCTAAATGACAGCCTGTACCTGTGTTGATTTGGACGACTTGACAACCTGTTTCTTTAATTTTTTGGGCATCGTTGGCTGTTTCTTGGTCGCCTTCGATTACATTAATAGGTAATTGATGCTTTAAATCATTAATGGTACGGGTTAATAAAGTTGTTTTCCCTGCACCCGGAGAACTCATTAAATTTAAAGCTAGAACATTTCGACCTTTGAACCAACCGCGATTTTGGGCGGCTATAAGATTATTTTTTGCTAAGATATCTTGTTCTAAAGATATCGTTGTGCCGTGTATTTTGGCATGAATTTGAGATGCTTCGGTGTGAGGTTCGTGACTGTGAGTATGAGTAATGACAGTACCATCTGCTAAAGTATGGGTATGATGATATTGATTATGTTCAACCTCACCCGTTTCCATATTAATAATTTTGCCTTCTGTATCATCAGAACAACCGCAAGTTACACACATACTTCCTCTATTTCTATTTCTTTAATTTTTAGTTCTTCACCAGTTATTAAATCTAATTGCACGCTACCGCATTTACAAATGCCAAAAGGTTTATCTAGATAAACTTCTGCACCACATTGACGGCATTTGGCTAAACCAGGAATTTCGATAATTTCTAATATTGCCCCTGCTAAAACTGTATTTCGAGTACAAATATCAAAACAAAATTGGATAGCATCGGCAAGAATAGCTGAAAGTTTGCCAATTTCTAAAACAACTCGTTGCACTTTTGCACCTTGGGCGTGTTCAATGACAATTGCCACAATATTTTGAGTAATTCCAAGTTCATGCATAGGTAGAGAATCTCTAAAACTTTAACTAACAAATTCGTGGTAGTTGTTCGCCAACGAGCATATCAACAATACGTTCAGCATTAAAAGCAGTTTTTAATAAGACAATTCCTGGAGGTGAAGGAATAACTTCGCCAATAATACACGCATTCTTTCCAGATGGATGAGATTTCATTGCTGATAAAACATTTTCAGCATTCTCTTGTCCTACTACTACTACCAGTTTACCTTCATTTGCTAAATACAACGGGTCTAAACCCAAAATTTCGCAAACTCCTTTAACCTCTTCTCGCACTGGAATAGATTCTTCATTAATGCGAATACCTACTTGAGAACTCAGGGCAAATTCATTTAAAACTGTAGCTAAACCGCCGCGTGTAGCATCCCGCATCGCATGAATATCAGGACATACTTTCAGGATAGTTTCTACTAAATCATGTAACGGTTGACAGTCACTTTCTATATTAGTTTCTAATGCTAGTTCTCCACGAGCTATTAAAATAGCAGCACCATGATTGCCTAATTCACCATTAATAATTACAAGATCTCCTGGCTGAATATTATGGGCAGAAATATTCACTTCTTTAGGGATAACTCCAACGCCAGCAGTATTAATAAATAACTTATCAGCAGCACCGCGATGTACAACTTTGGTGTCACCTGTAACAATTTTAATACCTGCTTTTAACGCAGCTTTTTTCATGCTAGCAGCAACTCGCCGTAAGGTTTCTACAGGTAATCCTTCTTCTAAAATAACGCTACAAGTCAGATATAAAGGTTTAGCACCACTAACAGCTAAATCATTAACTGTGCCATTGATGGCTAATTCTCCAATATCACTACTAGGAAAAAATAAAGGGTCTACAACATAAGAATCTGTAGTCAAGGCTAGTCTATCTCCCTGTTGCATGAGACTAGCTAAATTTAAACTGGCTTGGTCTTCTAGTTGGGAAAGAATAGGATTATCAAAATTACTAACAAAGATATCATCAATTAAATCGCGCATGGCTTTACCACCACTACCATGTGCCAGAGTGATATGGCTATCTCGCACTTTACCTTGACGATGACGGACTTGTTCAATTTTTTGAAATAAAGAATTTTTTGTTTGATTAGCAGAAATCTTCATATTTAAAAAAATGGCAATAAAAATAAACAACTCAACTTTTATTAAGGTGCGTTAATCACGCACCTTATAAATCAATAACAAATTTTACCTACCTGTCTCATCATGCTTACCACGATGTCTATCAGAATGTAATATACCGTTGATAGCCCAGTTTTCACGTTCAAATTCATCAATGTGAATAGTTATCCATTCTGGCTTAGTACCTAAAACAGCAACTAGAACATTAGTAATAGATTCCACTAGTCGCCGTTTCTTTTCAATGGAGTGTCCTCTGGCAATTTTAACTGTTACAAATGGCATATATTTTTACTCCAATCCCAAAATTGTTGTTGTGTAGAGTTTGGGATGCTCATTTTGATCTTAAGTTATGGAGATAGGGTTACTGTTTGTTTATCAGTTAATTTTTGCGTCATTATATTAGAAAATCTGCCGTATTTGTAATAAGCGGCACAAGCACCTTCAGAAGAGACCATACAAGTTCCAATGGGTGTTTCTGGTGTACAAGCTGTACCAAATACTTTACATTCCCAGGGTTTTAAAACTCCTTTTAAGATTTCGCCACACTGACAAGCTTTGTGGTCGGCAACCTTCAGATTAGGAAGAGTAAACTTAAGTTCGGCATCAAATTGTGCATATTTTTCACGAATTTTTAAACCAGAATCAGGTATTTCACCTAAGCCCCGCCAATCAAAATTTTCTCGCACAGTAAAAACTTGATTCATGGCTGTTAGCGCTACTTGATTGCCAGCTTTTTCTACGAGTCTGTTATATTGATTTTCGACTTCGCAACGATTTTCTACTAGCTGTTTTAGTAGCATCCAAATTGATTGAAGAATATCTAAAGGTTCAAATCCTGAAACGACAATTGGTTTATGATATTTTTGCGAAATAAATTCATAAGGCTCAGTGCCAATTACTATACTGACATGACCAGGACCAACAAATCCATCTAATTGCAAGTCAGGATTATCTAGTAATGCTTGTAAGGCAGGAATCACGAGGACGTGGTTACAAAACATACTAAAGTTAGGAATTTTTTCGGCTGCTGCTTGCAAGATGGTAAGGGAGGTGCTAGGGGCGGTAGTTTCAAAGCCTAGGGCGAAGAAAACAATTTCTTTGTCGGGTTTGTCTTTGGCAATTTGCAGACTATCTAGAGGAGAATATACCATGCGGATATCTGCACCTGTGGCTCTGGCTTGCAGGAGGCTGGTATGGGAACCGGGAACCCGCATAGTGTCGCCAAATGTGGCCAAAATGACGTTAGGATTTTGAGAGATAGCGATCGCATCGTCTAATCTACCCTTGGGCATGACGCATACTGGACAACCAGGCCCATGAATGAGTTCTAGGGAATCTGGCAATATTTCTTCAATGCCGTATTTAAATATGGAATGGGTATGTCCGCCGCATACTTCCATAATTTTGATATGTTTATTTAGCTGGAGGCATAGTTTTTCGATTTCTCGGCGTAAGACTTCAGCTTTTTCTGGTTCGCGAAATTCGTCTACGTATTTCATAATAAGTGAGGAGTAGGGGTTTTATATGTGAGTTAATTTCGCTTTTATAGTAAGAGGATTTTTTAATTAACCGCAGAGGCGCAGAGAACGCAGAGAGTAAGAGATAGATTATTTGGTGTTGCATAATGGCGGTATGAATTTATCTCACGCAAAGGCGCAAAGGCGCAAAGGTTAAGAGTTTTTTATTTTGAATTTTTCAAGTTCATACCTCGATTCAGTAACGCCGATTATTTAAGTATTAACTGCGGCTTGGGCTGTGGCGAGTTCTTCTAATAATTGTAATGTTTCTGCTGCTTCTTGTTCGTTGATGCGATTCATGGCAAAGCCAACATGAACTAGCACCCAATCTCCAATACAAGCTTCGGGGGGATGTTGTTCGTCAACAATGCAGGCAATATTGACTTGGCGTTTGACACCAGCAATGTTGACAATAGCTAGTTGATGATTTGTGTCGGTTATTTCGACAATTTGTCCAGGGATTCCTAAGCACATTTTTATTTTCCTGTTTGAAGATAGAAGAATTTGATAAAATTAAGCTTAAGATATTAATTTAGCTGCTGTAATCACAGCTTGACCTAGCGATAAACCGCCATCATTAGTAGGAAACAAGCTATGAGTAAGTACATTTATTCCCAATTTTTGTAACCCATTAGTAACTTGCTCCAACAAAATACAATTTTGAAATACTCCTCCTGATAGGGCAACTTGATGAATGACATTTTGTTGACGGAGACGCTTGACCATATTGACGATGACATGAGCTAAACTTTGATGAAATTTTGCAGCTATCACTGATTGAGGAATTTGTTGCTGCAAGTCATTAAGTAAAACTTGCCACATTGGGCATGGGTCTATACAATAAATATTATCTGAAAAGCTGAAATTAAAAGGATAAATTAGCGTTTCTTCATGATTATTTAAGGTGTGAGTTTTTGCTAATGTTTCCATTGCGATCGCAGCCTGTCCTTCATAGCTACATTCTTCTGGATAAATACCGATAGCCGCTGCCACTGCATCGAACAATCGCCCTCCAGAGGATGCTGGAGGAGAATTAATTTTTTGTTCTATTAGCTGATTGAGTAACTTTAGTGGCTTTTGATGCAAAAGTTTTACAATTTCTAATTCCGAATATTTTTGCTGACAATCATCCCAAAGATTAGATGCAATTAATTGAGCATAAGTATTACGCCAAGGCTGATAAATTGCTTGTTCGCCGCCAATCATGGCTACAGGTTTAAATGTTGCCAATCTTTGAAATTGACGATAATCAGCTAGGAGAAATTCTCCACCCCAAAATGCACCATCTTCACCATAACCTAATCCATCTAAAGCAATTCCTAAAATGGGAGGTGAATCTAAAGGAATATTATTTTCTGCCATGCAAGCGGCAATGTGAGCGTGGTGATGTTGAATTTGGTAAAGTTGAATTTGATTAGCACTTGCTAGTTGTTTGCCAAATTTAGTTGCAAGATATTCAGGATGTTTATCAATGGCTATAGCTTGGGGCTGATGTTCAAATAAATTTAAATATAAATTTAATGTATCTTGATAAGCATTAAAAGCAGCAGCATTTTCTAAGTCTCCCAAATGTTGAGAAAGAATTGCTTCATTTTCTCGCAATAGGCAAAAGGTATTTTTTAATTCACTACCCATTGCTAAAATCTGCGGAATATTCTTAAATCCCGGTGGTAACTTAATCGGTGCTGGTGCGTATCCTCTAGCACGGCGAACTATTTGCACTTTCTCATTAATAACCCGTACAACTGAATCATCTACTCGGTTAATAATGTCCCGATTATGGAGAATGAAGTAATCAGCTATTTGACTTAATTTTTCTTTTGCATCATCATTATCAATACATTGCGGTTCATCAGCAAGATTGCCGCTAGTTAAAACAATTGGGCGATTCATCCGCCTGAGAATTAAATGATGTAAGGGCGTATAAGGTAACATGAAACCAAGAGTGTTTTGCCCTGGTGCTACCGACGTTGCAATAGAAGATTGCTGAGTACCGAATTGCTTTTTTTGTAATAAAGTAATCGGTGCTGCGGAACTTGTCAATAATTCTTTTTCCTTAGCGCTAACAGTGCAATGTTCCTCGATTATTGCTATATCGCGCGCCATTAAAGCAAAAGGTTTATGATTGCGTCTTTTGCGCTGGCGCAGTTTTTGTACTGCTACTTCTTGCGTTGCATCACAAGCTAAATGAATACCACCTAATCCCTTAATTGCAACAATTTCACCTTTCTGCAACAGTGTACATACAGCATCCACATCATCCATCATTGAGAACATAGAAGCTGTCACAGGTTTACCATCAGCACGTTCTAACCAAGTTGTAGGGCCACAAGTATGACAAGCTACAGGTTGGGCATGAAAGCGACGATTTTCAACATCATGGTATGACTTTTCACATTCTGGACACATAGCAAACGCAGACATACTGGTATTACATCTGTCGTAAGGAATGGCACGAATAATACTTAAGCGGGGGCCGCAATGAGTGCAGTTAGTAAATGGGTAACGATAAAAGCGGCTAAAGGGGTCAAAAATTTCTTGTTGACATTGGGGACAAGTCGCAGCATCAGGGGCAATTTCTGTTTTGATGACATTAGTAATACTGCTAGAAATTACAAAATCATCAAAACTAAATTCACCTATGTAGGGAGTGCGTATCAATTCATTTATTCTGGCCAGCGGCGGACATTCTTGTTGTAATCTGGTGACAAATTCTGTTAAATCGGCTTCGCTACCAGATACGCGAATTAACACACCTTCACCATCATTACAAACATCTCCACGCAAATTACAAGATTTTGCCAAACGATATACAGTCGGGCGAAAACCTACCCCTTGCACAGTACCGCGAACTCGAATTTCTTCAATTGTCATAGGCTATCATGCATCAAATTTACTAGAGTTGCTTCTCTTCAACTTCTCTGCGTACCCTGCGTCTCTGTGGTTTGTTTTCTTTCTTACTGAATAGTAATCTTGAATGATTTATTTCACGCAGAGGCGCATACTTCGACCCTTCGACAGGCTCAGGGCGGCGCTGCGCTCAGTAAGCAGAGGCGCAGAGAGAATAAGGAGTTTTAGATTTAACACATAAATTTCATTCGTTAATTCAAGCGCCACAGTAAGATTCGGTTATTCCCAGAATCGGCGATTACCGCAGTTTCTCCCCAAATTTTGACTCCATAGCACCAATTTAAACTTTCTCTGGTTGGTAGTCCGTAATTGCGATTTTCACCTTTGCTTTGAAAATTTATTTGTCCTACCAACGCATCTGCCATCATACCTTGCAGTGATAATATTGATTCTGGCTTCCTCCATCCTAACAACCTTGAGTTAGCCGTATCTGCAACTACTAACCAATCGCCAGCCACCCCCACACCATAAGGCATACTCAAACTACTAGCATTAGGAGAATAAACTCCTTGATTCATCTCCACACAATCAAAGCTTTTTTGTCCTAATACTGCCGCACATGGGGCATTATTTTCTATAGGCATTCCTTGCCAAATCATTACGCGGTTATTACCTGCATCAGCAATAACTAAATTATCTTCCCAGACAGTAATATCGTGACACCAACGCATACTTGCTGCTGTAGGAGAACCACCGCCATTTTCATTGCGAGATATCATATCTGGTTGTCCTAAGACTAAATCAGCAGGTTGACCATTTTCTATAGGTAATTGCTGCCAAATTAATACCCGGCGATTACCTGTATCAGTGACAAAGAGCTGTCCTTGATGATAGAAAATACCATAAGGCCAATGCATTGTGTTAGCAGATGCTTGTTGAGTTCCTCTATTTGGTTCGTTATCAGTAAAATTCCCTTGTCCTAACACCAAGTCAGCCGGCACATTGTTATTTGTTGGTAAGTTTCGCCAAATTAAAACGCGATGATTCCAAGCATCTGCAACTGCTAACCCTGCACCACAAGCACAAATTCCCGTTGGCACACTAACAGTTGTACTTCCTGGTGTACCTTTAGCATTTTGTCCTTCATGATAAAAATCTGGTTGTCCAATTACCCAATCTGCTGGT
Source organism: Halotia branconii CENA392 (assembly GCF_029953635.1). Taxonomy (NCBI): domain Bacteria; kingdom Bacillati; phylum Cyanobacteriota; class Cyanophyceae; order Nostocales; family Nodulariaceae; genus Halotia; species Halotia branconii. Next base: position 733,404 of record NZ_CP124543.1, read on the forward strand.
TGATTATCTTGAGTGGGTAAATGTCGCCATCCTAATAATCGATGGTGTCCTGTATCTGATACCCACAATGGCCCAGTTGCAGAAAGTAAACAAGCACCGCGAGGACCAAACATTGTTGTGGGACTGGGTACAATAGGTATTGCTAATTGTTGGGGTTCAATAATATTGCCTACAATTACCTCTGCACCTTGAGATGATAAGAATAATTTTTGCTGTGATTTTAATAGGTTATTAATTTGATTTTGTTTATGCATGTATATTTGAGAAACCGCAGATAGACGCTAAGAGATGTTGATAACCATTTAAAATCATCGGTACAAATTAACATGTATCAGCGGCTGCAATTGTTCATTGAAAGCGGCGAGAAACTCCATCCTTTCATGGGTGGTTGAGGTTGTTCCTCCCGCCGTTTGGGGTATAGGGTACTTGTACTGAGTTTAGCCTGAGCGCACTTGTACTGAGTTTCGACTGCGCTCAACTACCGCGTAGTCGAAGTATTGGGACTGGGGCATAGGGAAGAATTTACCAATGCCCTATGCCCAAAAACTCTATACCCTTGTAGGTGGAGTTTTTTATTCCCTCTTAGCGGGACTTAAGGAAAAATCAAGCCCAAATAAAGCCGAAACTGGCTTTATGAGCGGCAAATACGTCACGATTAACAGTCAACCACTCAATAAATCGGAAAGAAATAGCAGTTCTAAAGGCTTCTAAAGCCTCAGTAAAAGTGTTCAACGGTTTAGTTGCCCACCTACGTCTAAAACCACCAGTCAACTGATGCCAAAGGACAAAAGTATAGGCACAAAATACCAAGATAAAATGTCGCATGAGACTGGTTTTATCTCGGACTTGATATTCTTTCAATCCTAAAAAACCCTTGGCTTCTCTATAAAAGACCTCTACCCAATTGCGTTGAGAATAGGTGTTTACTATCCATTCTGAAGTTACAACAGATGTAGAAACATTGGTAATAAAGTAGTCGATATCTGTGGCATCAGAAAAAGTAGCAGCATTCATGACGATAGCTATACTTCGTTTACCTTCCAGACGTGATATCTCTACTTCAAAAGTTGCTACCCATACTTTTCTAGGTTTATCTAAATTGAGTTGAGTTTCGCTAAAAGCCTCTTGGGGTATAGACTTTGCTAACTCATCTATCCTAATTGTTCGTTGATTATTCTCTTGCTCACTAATTGTGACTTTCCGATTTTTGGCTATTCCTCCTAAATACTTTAATTTGCGATTTTCTAGTTCTAATAGGAATGATGTATTGTTACCATATCCGGCATCTACAATCACTATTCCTGGTTGATATCCTCGCTCTCTTGTTTGGTCTATTAACTTAATTGCTATCTCTGTTTTTTTCTCAAATAGAGGGTCTTGTTTTCCTTCGGGTAATGAATCAGCGTGTTGATATAACTCTATATCTAATGGTAGGCTTTTTCTCCCATCATATAAATGAGTTGTTACCACCACTATTCCATTATCTGTCTTGCCAATTTCTCCGATATATTGTCTTCCCACACCTTCGGTAAAGTTACCACTTTTCCTATGCCCTGAATCATCAATTATCAAGCTAAATCCCCTACTGATTTTAGTCTGACTACACTTGTTCATTACCTCTAAGCGTCGTTCATTCACCTTTGTGGCCGACCAAGGGGAATCTGTCAAAAAGTGGTGTAATCGGTGGTAATTTACTCCTACGGCATTTTCTGCGAGCTGGAACAAGTTTTTCCGTTCGCTTTCTCCTAACAACCCCCCTAAATAATGTCTAAACTCCCTTTTTTGCGCTTTATGACCAAATACATCGTCAAACCTTTGACACCATTTTTCAAAGCATGGGGGCATAGCTGTGGGAGTTGTCTCTTTCATGGGGGTTAGTTTGACGTAAAACCTATGCTAATTCTGCATTATAGCCTTTTTTATTCTCTTTTTTTGCCTAAGTCCCGTTAGTGTCTTTACAAAAGGGATTTTTGACTTTTACAAAGAGAAATTATCAGCAGTCAAGGTGCTAGCTTTGATGCCCTTCAGCATCACAATATCATCAGACCATGTACCATCATCATTCGCGTCAATCTTAACAACAGTATTATTGCCTACTTGCCCTAGTCGTATACAATCTTGAAAAGGCTTAGAGGCGGTATTATTAGCTCTGTTGAACACTGGGCTGAGGTCAATGATATCTCTTGCAATCTCAAAACCCATAATAATGTCACCTCTTTCTGAATAGTATTGGAAGACATATCGGTCAACGCCTTCTCCACCAATTAGAACATCAACACCTTCTCCACCAATCAGGATATCGTTACCATAGCCACCCATGAGGATATCATTGCCATAGCCACCAACTACTGTGTCACTACCTTTAGTACCATAGATGAAATTGTTGCTGGAATTACTATTAGACTGACTTGTGACTTGAGTTAATGGAGCATTTCTACTGACATTCGCCTCGAAAGCACCAATATCTGGTTCACTATCTCGTTGCACCATTCCAGCATCAACAGAGGGTGTGATACTATTTCGTTTTCCAGCATTAATCGCAGGGCTGCCTGATTTGAGGGGATGCATTAAAACTCCCCCAATGTTTTTTAACGAATCAAGCATTGGGTCAACAATCTCACTACCTGCTACAACTCGCGTACCCCATGATACTGGTGAACTAGGATATTCAATATTGCCACCACCATCTTTGAGTTCAAAGTCAACTTGCATTTGTGCTTTAGTAGCGGAGGTATTGTTAGCAACAATTGAGTTGGTGAGTTTTGTCGGGTGAGTTGCATTTGGAACCCATATTGCTCCTGCTGCTCGTCCAGCAGAGTTATCAACAATAGTGGAATTGACAATGTTGACGGGAACGTTACTATCAGTGTTAATAAACATTGCTCCACCCGCATCTTCGCTGACACTATTGTCAGAAAAGGTGCTGTTGATGATGTCCACTGGCGAATGACCATCTAGCCATATCCCTCCACCTTGTCTGACAGCCCTATTATCTGCAAAGGTGACGTTGCGAATTGTCAAGTCGCTATTAGCTCTTAACCCACCTCCGCGAGAAATTCCTTGAGGATTAATGCCAGCGGAGTTACCAATGACGGTACTGTCTTCGAGGATGATTTTGTCTGGACCATAACCATAGAGAAACAGTGCGCCTCCTTCTCCTTCAGTCTTATTTCCTTCAAAATGACTACCACGGACGATAATTGTACCTCCAGAGCCGATGTTTCTCGAATCAGGCCCGATTGGGTTAGCTCCATCAGTGAAGATAGCACCGCCACCCATGTCACCTTCTGAACTATTTTTGAGAAAGACTGAGTTTTCAACAGTCAGTGTACCGAGTAGGCTATATATTGCACCGCCATTCACGCCCTTATTGTTAGTAAATTTGCTGTCTTTGACAACAAGATTACCAGCGCCAACAGTGGCGATCGCTCCTCCACCGTATTCAGCGTTTGTTAAGCTACCATCGTTACCATCAAATTGACTATTAACTACAGTTGCTCTGACACCAAAGCCAAGACCAATAGCTCCACCAATACCTGCGCTATTATTGTCAAATTGAGAGTTGGTGACTTTTATATTGCCGTAGTCTAAAACTTGAATTGCACCACCTTTTCCAGAGGTGTAACCATCGGCAATAGTCAGGTCATTAAATGTCACATTGACTTGTCGCTCTACGAGAAATACTCCTGTGCTATTGTTGCCGCTAATTTTTAAATTTGCTGCCTCTGAGCCGTCAATCTTTATGTCTTCAGTAATGACAAGTTTTCCACTGGTGAGTTTGATGGTTTTGTTGGCAAGACCTGAAGCAAACTTGATAGTATCACCTGCACCAGCCGAGGCGATCGCCTCTCGCAAAGAACCTGAACCGTTATCTGCGGAAGTAGTAACGCTAATGATAGTCATGTTTTGAATTCCCTTTTAAATCAAGGTTTTCAGATAGACATTTTGGACAAAATCACTAATTTTGTGATTTTCAGTAATAGCCAAGTCATCGTTCAGGACGATGGAATTCAGAACACTAAAGAGTTGCCTTTTTATAAACCTGAAAGAAATGAAAGTCTCACCGTAAATATACTGAAATTATGAAAATTGCTTGAACCTCCTAAATTTTTGACTAGTGCATCTTCTCATATTTTTGATTGAGTTGAATGAGAACAAATTGCACCGAGGAACAATTTTTAATTGTTTTAAGTCATTTTTTTAGTATGTATATACCGAGTAAAAGGTAACATTATTTATATTATTTTTTTATGCACATCCTTGGACTAATGTCAATAGCTTAATTATCTATTGACAAAATACTAAATATGTAGTCTCAAGCACAATAAAATATTTAGATGAGCTTCTTCATGCCACTATAATTTACTGCCAAACGCTTAATAAATATGAAGTTCAGGGAAAAAATATCTCAATTTAATTGATGTTTATAAAAGGTGTAGTGCTAACTATAAAAATGGATCAAATATTGATATATGTAAGTTTTTTATCTGCTGTAACAATTTTATTAATTTGACTTTAGTTGCTAAAAAAGCAGTATAAATATGTAATTTTATTTAGTTTTTATGTTTTAATTATAACTATACTTATAACTTTTACTGATCTAAAGCTAGATTGCACTTTGCTTTAAATTACACCTAATAATATTCATGAATTGAAAATTTTGATACGAAAGATAATAGGTCAACCAATAGGCAATACAGGTTTTTTACTATGATTTTGCTAATTATTATCCCTGAGTTTTACTTTGAAAAAAGTGTATTTTAGCAATAAATTTTGTTTTAAAACCTAAGTATTATTTTTGTAACATCAAGTTAATAAGTTTACGTATTTTTGAGTAAAATACATTTATTTTTATTTTAGTTATTATTAACAAATAACAAATAAAAAGGCAGATACCTATAAGCAATTATAATCAATAATTATTTTATTAATGAAAAATTGGCTTGATAAAAGTATCTTAAATTACTAAAATTTCAAATTATCGTTCTTGATTGAACTAAAATCAAAGTTGCCACTAAGTACTTAAAAAAGTGATGATGCCGAAAATATAATTGTTTTGCCAAATCATCAAAAGCGATCGCTAGCAAATATAGGCTTGATAACGCTCTTTAATCATTCTCATGAGAGAATAATAAAGGAAATTGCCGTAAACTCTTTGCTAGACTATGTTGGAGGTAAGGTAAGCAGCCGAAACTATAAAATAAATATCCCTGGTAACTGACCAAGAAATGAAATTTACACAAACTACTTTAATTTTGATATTGCTAGCGCTAGGTTTAGGTGGTTTTGTTTACTTCTACGAAATTCAAGGTGCAACTCAGCGCCAAGAAGTTAAGGAGCAAAAACAGCAAATTTTCTCTTTTGCCGCCGATGATGTGCAATCTTTAACAGTAAAAACTCAAGATATGACCATCAATCTAGAACGTAATAGCCAGTCTAGTAGCCCTAAGTGGTTGCTGAAATCTCCGGTATCAGAGCCAGCAAATGATGCTATTGTTGGATATTTGATGGATTTATTAATCAAAGGTAAGAGCGATCGCACTTTATCAATCCCAGCTAACCAGCGAGGAGAATTTAATTTAGATCAACCCTTAGCAACCATCGATATTAAGTTGAAGAATCAAGATACTCATCAGTTGATTTTAGGTAAAACTGACTTTAATAACCGTTTTTTGTATGCTCAAGCCGATTCTGCCACTCAACCAAATGGAAATACTAATTTACTGTTGGTATCTACAGATTTTAAAAATGCAGTAAACCGAGAGTTATCAGAATGGAAAGAATCTGTAGACAATGGCAATCAACTACCTTCATTAAATATTCCTCAACCAACTCCAGAAAGTATAAAATAATCAATTTTGAGAGAGATATAAACTTAATTTAATAATGTGTAAATTATTAACAGTAAATTATAAATTTACAGATTTTTTATTTTGCATCAATCGTTAGCCATCATCTCATCTGTTTGATTGATTAGTATATCAATATCTTTTTTGTGTTTTTTATGAAACTTTAATAGCTCTAAGTAAGCAAATGGTACTACTATCGGCCACAAGATAGTCATGATGATCAAAATCATCTGATAAAAAGAACGTTGTTTTGAACTCATTTCTTCATCTTGTAAAAAGAAAAACAACCATTCATTAAATAAATAGTAGCCCATCACTAAGTAGACGATTATTACTAAAGAAAACAGAAGTGCATGTAACATAATGTTTACATAAATTGTTTGTCAATTGAAGTTGAGTTTTTCTTATAAATCTCATTGACGGTAATATGAACAAATTGTATTTTATATGCCGTCCTGATACTGTAATGTTTTTTATTAATAAAATTAACGTTAACTTAAAAGGAATATTAGTAAAATTGGCTTCATCGTCAGCAGTAGGATGTCAAATTTTGATTATTCTTGTTTAAACTGGCATTTAGACTAATTTAAGAAAACTTTATTAGTAATTATACTTAATATCTGTCTTGCAACCTTAACATGATCAATCCTACCGCAACTTTGCTGATTTCTTGTCCCGATCAACGGGGATTAGTGGCGAAAATTGCCAACTTCATCTATGCTAATGGCGGTAATATTATCCATGCAGATCAGCATACAGACTTTGCTGCTGAATTATTTCTCACCCGTATTGAATGGCAATTACAAGGATTTAATTTACCGCGAGAGTTTATTGCACCTGCATTTAATGCTATTGCCCAACCTTTGGGTGCTAAATGGGAACTGCACTTTTCTGATACTGTACCACGCATTGCTATTTGGGTAAGTCGGCAAGACCATTGTCTGCTTGACTTGATTTGGCGACAACGCGCTCAAGAGTTTGCCGCTGAAATTCCTTTAATTGTCAGCAATCATTCTAATTTAAAAGCAGTAGTAGAGCAATTTGGCATCGATTACCACCATATTCCTATTACTAAAGATCATAAAGCCGAGCAAGAAACCCAACAATTAGAATTATTGCAACAGTACAAAATTGATTTGGTGATTTTAGCAAAATATATGCAAATTGTTAGTGCAGATTTTATTGCTAAATTTCCGCAAATTATTAACATTCATCACTCATTTTTACCTGCCTTTGTAGGTGCAAATCCTTACCATCGTGCATCTGAACGTGGTGTAAAAATTATTGGTGCAACGGCTCATTATGCCACTGCTGATTTAGATGCTGGCCCGATTATTGAACAAGATGTGGTACGAGTAAGTCACCGCGATGAAGTTGATGATTTGATTAGAAAAGGTAAAGATTTGGAGCGCGTTGTATTAGCTAGAGCAGTGCGTTTACACTTACAAAATCGGGTTTTGGTGTATGGAAATCGAACAGTAGTATTTGAATGATTTAAACTTTGGACGATTGCCAGTTTCTGCTCCTTGCCTCTTGTTGACTTAGCCAAGACCTAAATTATTGAGGTGAGTTTCTAGTAGTGAGGCGATCGCTTCTGGACGAACTTTCTTGTATTTCTTTTTACCTAGCTGTAAAACACAGTTAGGGGCGCTGCTGCAACGTTTTTGGCAGCCTGTTTGTTCAATGGTAACTTTGTCTAATAGACCGCGATCGCCCAAAGTTTTTTCTAATTCTGACAAAAATCCTTTACCACCCCGCTTTACACAACCTGACTTTTGACATACCAGAATCTTGGCTTCGGGCTGATCTGGTAAATCTTGAATTGGGCAAGTAGCAACTGGTGTGACTCGATAGGCCTTAAATTTAATCTCACCTGTATGTGGATTTAACTTACTGATACCACAAACACTGATTGGTTCACCAGGCACTAAAGATGAACCCAGTGGACGACGCAACTCTTTAGGTAGTTTAATTTGCACATTTCCTGATGGAATTGCTAACTGCAAGTATTTTGATTTCCCTGGTTTATCACCAATAAAACCTAAAAACTGCCCTTCAAGATTCAATTCCGATAAAGTCAGATATTTGTCACCCATTTTTAATTGTAGATTTTGAACAGTGAACAGTGAACAGTTATGATTTAGAAATTACAGCTAATCTCAGGTTTATGAACCAGATCTTGTTTTTCTCACGCAAAGACAAGCCAGTGCGTTGGGCGGGTTCCCCGACTTGTAGCAACTGGCGCGCAAAGACGCAAAGAAGAACGCAAGAATGTGGTTTGAATAAATGCAACCTGCTATAAGAGTTAGGAGTTAAGTATCATAAGTCTTAACTCATAATTCTTGTTAGGCAAGGCGTTTAGCTTCTACGGTTTGAGGTAAGTTTTCTGGTTTAGGTACTTCACGAAATTCTAATTCCCAGCCATTTGCTAAAGTCAGAATCTTTCCTGCATCTGTGTCTGTTTGTTTAACTACTTCTTCTTCTAAGTCTTTTTTAGCAACATAGACAACCAATGTACCAGCATCATTCATCCGTAGCATTACTTTCATGAGATTCCTCAACAGATTCTAGTTCTTTTTTGCGACAACCGACGACGAACCCTGTCTCTAAGAAATGCACAGCATAGATATACGAACTCTGTAGATATGTACCTATACTTGCTATGTAGCCAACATCTCCCTTGTTTGCTAAAACTGCCCCAACTTCTTGGCCAGGAAATGTACCATCGTTTTTAATCAGTTTACGAAGTCTGACTTTTTCACCAATTTCAAAAACGGGAGGTAAATCCAGTTCTAATTCATCACGTTGCATGAGAGTACCTCTGTTCTCTGACCAAATTCAATACTTCTTCGGTTGTGAGGCTGCGTTTTTTCTGTACTGACTGCTGGCGTACTGCATCTAAAATAAACTGAGTTTCTTCTGGGTTGAGAAAGATGCCGTACTGTTCTAACATGTTAGACACTGAATGCCGACCAGAATGTTTACCCATTACTAAACGTCGTTCCCAACCTACTTCTTCAGGTGTAAATGGTTCGTAAGTCAGGGGGTTTTGCAATACGCCATGAGCATGGATTCCCGACTCGTGAGCAAAAGTGTTTTCACCCACAATTGCCTTCCAAGGCGGTACTTTAGAGCCTGATGCTAAAGCCACTAATTGCGACAATTCCAACAAACGGCGAGTGTCAATACCCAAATCAATGCCATAGATGCGTTTGACTGACATCACCACTTCTTCTAAAGCAGCATTACCAGCTCTTTCGCCTAATCCGTTAACTGTGGTACTTACAGAAAAGGCTCCAGCTTTCATCCCAGCCAAGGCATTAGCTGTTGCCAAACCAAAATCATTGTGAGTGTGGATTTCTAAGGGAATTGATAAAGCTGCCACCAATCGCTTGACTTTAGCGTAGGTGCTAAATGGGTCAAGAACTCCTACAGTGTCACAAAAACGAAATCGTGATGCACCCCATTCTTGAGCATGAAGTGCTACATCCAAAAGAAAGCTTTCGTCAGCTCTAGAAGAATCTTCGCCACCAACTGCCACCCAAAGACCGCGATCGCTAGCGAAGCTGATACAATCTTTGAGTCTTTGCAAACTTACCCGCCACTGTCCATGAAATTTAGCGGCGATTTGGATACCAGAAACAGGGATAGCAATATGCACTCGCTTCAAACCACAGGCGATGGAAGCTTTGATATCTGAGATCACAGCACGATTCCAGCCCAGAAGGTTTGCTTGCAACCCCAAATTTGTAATTGCAGATATAGCGCGCATTTCTTCTTGTCCCATCGCCGGAATCCCAACTTCTAATTCGGGAACACCAATGGTATCTAGAAACTTAGCGATCGCTAATTTTTCCTCAAAGGTAAAAGCAACACCTGCTGCTTGTTCCCCATCACGTAATGTAGTGTCATTAATTAAGATTTCATTCATCTGAAATATCCCTCTGAGGAATTTTTCTTCATATTCTTTATGGATTGTGAGCCGATTATTCCGTAATTCCTAGTAGTAGTTAGTGCCTAATACAAATGTTGAATAGTGAATGGTAAATGCTCTCAACTCACACAATTAATAGTTCATCTTCATGATTCTTTAATATTACTCAACTAATAACTTCACATCTGTATGACAGCAAACCAAAAATAGGTATAATTTAGAAATTATTTTTACCCTTGCTAGGCAAAACTTTTTTTAGTAGGAGATAGCTAAAAAAGCTATTAGCAAGTCCCAAAGAAAATAAAACACAAAATCCGGCAATCAAGCTAGAAATCATTGAAGTATCCTCATATAATTGCAAGTCTTTTTTTCGGATGAGATGACAAGCGAGTAAAAGTACTAAGTAACTAAACAAAATTAATTACGCACTTATTTTCTCTGTTCCCTGTTTCCTCTCTACACAAATGAATTTAATTTTGCGCGACTACTTACTAATGCTGATTTTCTAACCAATCCAAAATTCGCTCTAGTTGTTCTAAATTAACTAGCCCATATTGCCAAAGCAGCATTGAGAGAGGCTCATGATCAAACTCACGGTGTCGCAGTGCCACAGAAATATCTGCATTTGAAAGAGCGAGTTCGTTATGTAAAAAGTTGATCAAATTGATCTCGCTATTACGAGTCACCATAATTTGGAAGTACACCTTATTTGGACTAAGAAAAAAGTAACAATTAGAAACTACCAATTTGTTTTGGTAATTTCACTGCTGAATTTCCAAATGTGTTAGGCAAACTAAATCTAAATTGTGTCTTGTTTAAAACAGGACAAATTAAGAAAATGTATTTCCTTTTTTACTTAGCACTCAGCACTATAATCCCAGCAACGCTCTAGCCATTCGACTAATTCATGGCGATGAGCCAGAAATTGTATCACTGTGCTACGGATGAGAACCGCTTCTAACAAAGTATTTACTTGTACTCGTAAAGAACCATCAGCATGACAAGAACAAGAAATTTTCAACTCTTGTAAACGGTGATAGATTCGCCAGCGATCGCTCAACGGTATCTGCAAAACTTGATCGCCTAAAGTGTTATTGGTCATTAGTTGTTAGTGGTCAGTAGTTAGTTGTCAGTTGTCAGAGATACGAATTACGAATTGATATTAGTGATTCTTGGTCATTGACTTTTGAGTGTTGAGTTTTTGTTCAAGTTGTTCAATGCGTGAAAGCAAAGAACGAATCACACTTGCTTCCAAATCAGGGAGTTTTCCGTGTTCTAAGGGACAAAGATTTGTACTTTCTTTGCGGGAGATAATTCGACCGGGAACGCCTACAACGGTAGAATCTGTAGGAACATCGCGCAAAACGATTGAACCTGCGCCAATACGAACGCGATCGCCTATTTGCAGATTACCTAAAACTTTCGCACCCGCACCCACCACAACGTTCTTACCCAAGGTTGGGTGACGCTTACCACTATCTTTGCCAGTACCGCCAAGGGTAACGCCCTGGTAAATCAGGGTAAAGTCTCCCACGATCGCAGTTTCACCAATCACCACGCCCATACCGTGGTCGATAAACACGCCTTTACCAATCTCTGCACCTGGATGAATTTCAATTCCCGTCAGAAACCGACCCCAGTGAGAAATCAGACGGGGGATGAAACTTACTCCCCGACAATGTAGCCAGTGGGCGAGACGATGCAAACATAGTGCGTGCAGTCCAGGGTAGCAAAACACCACTTCTAGCCAATTACGAGCTGCTGGATCGCGTTCAAAGATAATCTGAAAATCACTCCACAATGGCTCAAAAAAATTGCCAGAGAGTAACCTTTTCAGCAAGGATCTATTTGGAGAATCCGCAGTGATTGCAGTTTGGGAATTTTTGATACTTTTTAAGGACTGTTGCATCGATGGTGTCTGGTTGAAAGAGCCATGTGTTATTTTTCTGCTTATATCAGGTGACTCCCAACTGGACGGTACATCCAATGTCGATTGGATTTATTGAATTGATTAAGGTTGTACTCATACACCCCAAACCCTGATTTAAGGGAAATTTAAAATTTCTCTTGGGGTAGAGGTGCTAGTGTTTCCCAATAGGGGTACTAGTATTTTTAGGGTCAAGGGTTAAGAATTTATGTACTCACTCTGAATAACTTTGCCTGTAAAAGTTGCAGCGATTTAGGCAAGATATTTTGAGATATATTAAGTTGTACTCAGCTGTTTACAAATATGCAGTAGAAGAGATAACCAACTAAATATCTGTATCTTCGGTTACGATTACTATTCTATTATTTGGCAAGTTAAAAGATAGGTTTCTTTATTTTCTTTTAGTGTTTGTTGTCTGTATGTATGTACACGTTTGAAAATATAGTTATAGTTCATAAGCTATTAGAAGTATCTCACTTGAGCAAATATACAAATTAGTGAGAAAATCTCAGGCAGTACCTAAGCTCTCCGTGTAAAACATTATTCCTGAACAAGTTTTTTTTGGTAGTGTAAAGAATCAAAACTAAATGCAAATGTCCAATTAGAGAAGCACCCATGATTTTTATCGCCTCAACACTTGCAATTTTACCTGTTGAGCGAAAATGAACAGTCCTGCCCTTAATAAGGGGAAAACTGGAGAAAATCTCTCAAAGTTCCCCCTTTTTAAGGGGAGCCAGCGCCGTAGGTGGGTTGCCCGACTTGAGGCGACTGGCGTAGATTTAGGGGGATCTAGATATGTGCAACCTCACATTAAATTGGTATTAAACCTCAAAAAAATAATCGGTACACTAAACCTGCACCGATGGTTGCGCCGACGCTATGCGTAAGCACAACTTTATTGAAAGCGGTGGAAAACTCCGTCCATTCATGGGTGGTTAAATCAGTAATCAGTTAACAGTGATAACTGATTACTTCTTCTCTATACCCCATTCCCTATGCCAAAAACTTCATCCCGCAAGTGGGGTGAGGTTTTTTATTCTAATTGCACTTGACATTTTCCTTCATGCCAATGCTGAAGCTTGGGGTTTGGCAAAAATCATTCGTCCTGCTGAGGTTTGCAAAGCACTGGTGACTACTACTCGCAGTTCAGCACCTACATAGTTACTACCTTCTTCAACAACAACCATAGTGCCATCATCTAGGTAGCCGATTCCCTGACTCGGTTCTTTACCTTCTTTGAGAACCTTTAAATCCAAGTTGTCGCCAGGTAGGTAACTAGGACGCACGGCATTCACAAGGTCATTAACATTCAATACAGGTACTTTTTGCACACTAGCAACTTTGGACAAGTTGTAATCATTGGTCAGCAATGTACCATTTATTTCTTGGGCAAAGCGTACTAATTTCGCATCTACTGTGGCAATATCTTCGTAATCAACAGGGTTGATCAAAATGCGATCGCTGTAAGTTCCTTTAATGCGGTTAAGAATCTCTAGCCCACGCCTTCCCCGCACCCGCTTTTGGTCTTTACTAGCATCCGCTACTTGCTGTAATTCCTGTAAGACAAACTGTGGTACGATAATTTGCCCTTCAAGAAAACCTGTTTCTAGTAGTGCTTCAATGCGACCATCAATAATACAGCTAGTGTCTAAAACTTTGGTATTAGCGGGTTTTAGTGTTCCTTCCGCTACCATCGTCTCCACAGTGTTGGGATTAATAAACCGCAATAAGCCTCGCCCATGAGTATCTGCTAAATTCATGCCAGTGACAGCAAGTATAATACTGCCAACAACTGCTACCAGAGGCTTAATAAATCCAAAGTCTATGGGGATGGGTAGCAAAAATAGTGGGGCTAGCATTAAATTAGCTAGCAATAGCCCAATGACTAAACCCACAGCACGAGTTAAAATCATTTCCAGTGGCATTTCTCGGACTTGTGCTTCTAAGCGGCGATATGTCGTTTGAAAACTCAGTCCGATCGCACCACCAATAATAGCGGCAAAGACGGCAACAACTAAGCGTAAAGCTTCTATATTTGTTACCCGATCTAGTGAGCCATTGGGTAGTAGTTCAGTGCTGTAGAACCCTATTCCTGCTGCTGCCAGGATAAATGAGATAATGATAATAGCGTCAAGCATGGTTGTCTTGTTTTCCTGCGATTGTGTGACCCGATAAAGTCAAGTATTTTTTATTTCACTTATAAAAGAAATTAATCAATATTGACTTACACTAGGCTTTTAAGCAGGGAATATCTGCAAATATTATAACTAAAGTGTTTTCTGTTCATATTTTTCATGGTTTTGTTGTAAAACGATAAAAACTTGTAAAAAAACTATTTATTTTCACTATTTTTAATTCTTTCGTTGGATTAATTTCCTTATTTCTCGCAATGATTCAAAAAGTTAATGTTTCTAGCATTGCAAGTTCTGCTTATATACATATTCCCTTTTGCAGACGGCGGTGCTTTTATTGTGATTTTCCCGTGTTTATAGTGGGCAATCGCTCACGTGGTGAAACATCTGATACTATCTCTCAATACATTGATGTGCTATGTCAAGAAATTGCAATTACGCCAGCCTGTGGTCAACCACTAAAGACAATTTTCTTTGGTGGCGGTACTCCGTCACTGTTATCGGTAGAGCAGTTGCAACGTATAGTGAAAGCGCTCGAAAAGCGTTTTGGGATTGCTCTTGGAGTAGAAATTTCAATGGAAATAGACCCAGGCACATTTGATTTAGCACATATAGCAGGCTATCGTAGCGTGGGTGTGAACCGGGTAAGTTTAGGTGTACAAGCGTTTCAGGAAGAATTATTGCAAGTTGCTGGGCGATCGCACTCAGTTGTAGATATTCTTGCATCTGTGGAATTAATCCACCAAGTCGAGATTCCCGAATTTAGCATAGACCTAATTTCTGGGTTGCCGCATCAGTCTTTAGATCAGTGGCAAGATTCCCTAAATCAAGCAGTGACAATTGCACCAACTCATATATCTATATATGACCTAACTATTGAGCCTGGAACAGCTTTTGGTCGTTACTACAAACCCGGTGACAGTCCTTTACCCACAGATTTAACCACAGTCAAAATGTACCAAATGGGGCAGCAGATTTTGACCGATGCAGGTTATGAGCATTATGAAATTTCTAATTATGCTCAACCTGGCCATCAATGTCGGCATAATCGAGTTTATTGGAAAAATCAACCTTATTACGGCTTTGGCATGGGTGCAGCGAGTTACGTACAAGGTAAACGCTTGACTCGTCCACGTAAAACTAAAGAATATTATCAGTGGGTGCAAGATTTGATTGCGAATGGTGGGGTAATTCATTGTGAAGTGACACCACCAGATGAGATTTTGTTAGAAACCTTAATGTTGGGGCTGCGTCTAGCAGAAGGTGTGAGTTTGTCCCTTTTGGCTGAAGAATTTGGACAACAGAAGGTAAAGAAGATTCAACAGCTTTTACAGCCTTATTTTGAGAAAGGTTGGGTAACAGTTATAGACGGTAGGTTACGGTTAAGTGACCCAGAGGGATTTTTATTTTCTAATGTTGTGTTGGCAAAATTATTCAGCGGGTTGGAGGAATAAGGGACTTCCAACTAAAAAAATATCCCGTCACTGTGTAGGCAGAGGGGCAGGGAGCAGGGCGCAGAGGAAAGACAGAAAAATACGATCCCATTAAATTGGATAATTTATTTTCTGGAAGTCCCTAAAATAATTCGTAATGATGCTGCACTGTACTAATAGGCTTTCTGCCTAAGAAGTTGTAAAGTGATCATCTATGAGTCAAAAGTCAAGAATGTAGGAGTTATTGACTACTGACCACACTTCGACTACGCTCAGTGCATCGCTGACCACTGACCACCGACCACTAACAAATGACTGCAATTTCCGATCGCTTTGAAACTCTGCGACAGAATCAAGAATGTGCTTTGATTCCATTTATTACCGCTGGTGATCCAGATTTAGCAACAACAGCAGCAGCGTTGCAAATTCTAGATCGCAATGGAGCCGACATTATTGAGCTTGGTGTTCCCTATTCTGATCCTCTAGCAGATGGTCCGGTGATTCAAGCTGCTGCTACCCGCGCCTTGCAACGGGGTACAAACTTGGATCAAGTATTGGAAATGCTCCAAGCAATCACTCCCAAGTTGCGATCGCCTATTGTTCTGTTTACCTACTACAATCCAATTTTGCATCGAGGAATTGACAAATTTCTTCAGCAAATCGCCGCCGCTGGAGTGGCTGGATTGGTAGTACCCGATTTACCTTTAGAAGAAGCCGCAGGCTTGCTACAACCAGCTAGTGAAATCGGAATTGATTTAACTTTGTTGGTTGCTCCCACCAGTTCTACTCAAAGAATAGAAGCGATCGCTCGTGATTCTCAAGGATTTATCTATTTGGTGAGTGTCACAGGTGTCACTGGTATGCGATCGCAAATAGAAGCACGAGTATCAGACTTACTCAAAAAAATTCGTAGTGTTACTGATAAACCCGTCGGAGTCGGCTTTGGTATTTCCGAAGCATCACAAGCTCTACAAATGAGAGAATGGGGAGCAGATGCGGCGATCGTGGGTAGTGCTTTTGTGAAGCGTCTAGCTACCGGAACACCAGAACAGGGACTAAATGCGATCGCTGAATTTTGCCAAAGTCTCAAAACAGCCATCACAAAAACCGACAGCAGCAAAAATTCTCCTCTTGATGATTGAGAGAAAGTAGAGTAAAAAAGTATATCAGCGCAGTTTTTTTACTTTTGGCTAGTGGACAATTTGACGGATATAATCTTGAATATTAACAGCAGATAGTAGGCTATAAAAAACTAGCTGGTACGGTCGCTTATAGTTTGAGTAATTATGTGAAGTTGAGTAGGCGAAAAAAGATGAGTGTGAGAGTGAGTCAGTCACAAATGAATTTAGTTACGTCGCAGTTGAGAGGCAAAGGCGATGAGTGAGAGTATGGCGTTCATCGGCGGAGTCGCCGTAGCTGGGCTGGCGGCTCTTGTCCTACTTAAGGGCACAAATACTCCCTTACAATCGAATTTCGCTGTTCCTGGGCAAATGCCAGGGACAATGGTAGCGCCCCAAATGCAGCAACCGATATATCCTTACGGGCAATCACCATATTATGCCAACCCCCAGCCTCAGCCCCCAGCTGCTCCCAATCCCGAACAGCGCGTAGAAATGGAACGGCTGAACATGCAGTTTGAGCGTTTCAAAGCTGACAACGAGCAACTAAGAGCGCAAAATCAACAACTCCAGAGCCAATTACAGAATTACATTAATCAGCAACAGTCACAACTTGCCCAGCCCAAAGTATTACCAGAAGCGCTCCCATCTCAAGAGCCTTGGTGGTCTTCACCGATTGTCTGGGCAGTAGGAGGCGCAACTTTGACTATTGGTGGTGGCGTTGTGGTTGCTGGTGTACTGGCTTTATTCTCACCACGGCAACGTCCTAGTCGTACAGTACAAGTAATTCACCCTTACCAAGGGTCTACGCCTCCTTTAGCCCCTGTACGTCGCACTGAGTTTCTGCCTCCTTCTCATGTAGAAGCAAGACGAATTGAAACTCCACAGTACGACGAAATGCACTAAACAATAAAAAATGAGGCGATAAATTACACAGAGTCAAACTGTAACATTATCGCCTTAATGTTTTTTAGTCTTAAAACAAGAAGTACCTTTGCGCCATTGGTAAAACTGTTGCGGGTTCACAAATTAGCAACTCACCATCTGCCCTCACTTCGTAAGTTTCGGGATCAACTTCAATCTCAGGTAAAGCATCATTTAGCTTCATATTTTGTTTACTCAATTGACGTATTCCGGAAACCGCAACTGCTGACTTTTTTAAACCCAATTGGGTAGGCATGTCCCTTTCTAAAGCTGTTTGGGAAACAAAAGTTAAGGATGTGGCGTGACGCGCCCCAGCAAAACTGCCGAACATCGGACGCATATACACAGGTTGCGGTGTGGGAATACTAGCGTTAGCATCGCCCATTTGTGACCATGCAATCATGCCGCCTTTAATTACTATCTCTGGTTTCACGCCAAAAAACGCCGGCTGCCATAAACACAAATCTGCAAGTTTGCCTTCTTCTACTGAACCTACATATTGAGCAATTCCATGAGTAATTGCCGGATTAATAGTATATTTAGCAACATATCTTTTGGCTCGAAAATTGTCTGCTTTTTGCTCAGTTCCTTGTGGGTTAAGTGTTCCTCGTTGCACCTTCATTTTGTGGGATGTCTGCCAGGTGCGAATTATTACCTCACCGACTCGTCCCATCGCTTGAGAATCAGAAGCAATCATGCTAAATGCTCCTAAGTCGTGCAAAATATCTTCAGCAGCGATAGTTTCTCGGCGGATACGGGATTCGGCAAAGGCGACATCTTCAGGAATCCCCGAATCGAGGTGATGGCATACCATCAGCATATCCAGGTGTTCTTCTAAAGTGTTGACAGTATAAGGACGTGTGGGGTTAGTGGAAGATGGTAGAACGTTAATTTGGCTGCAAACTTTGATAATATCCGGCGCGTGTCCACCGCCTGCACCTTCAGTATGGTAAGTATGGATAGCACGATCTTTGAAAGCAGCGATCGTATCTTCCACAAATCCAGCTTCGTTTAGGGTGTCGGTATGGATTGCCACTTGTACATCATACTCATCGGCAACACTAAGACAAGTATCAATTGTTGCGGGTGTAGTTCCCCAGTCTTCATGCAATTTTAAACCCATTGCCCCAGCTTGCACTTGTTCCACAAGTCCTTGGGGTTGGCTGGTATTGCCTTTGCCCAAAAATCCTAAATTCACAGGAAAAGCATCAGCCGCTTGTAGCATCCGGTAAATATTCCAAGGGCCTGGGGTACAAGTAGTGGCATTCGTACCTGTAGCAGGGCCAGTACCACCGCCAATCATTGTAGTAATACCAGAAGCGATCGCCACTTCAATTTGTTGGGGGCAAATAAAATGAATGTGACTATCAATTCCGCCGGCTGTAAGAATCATGCCTTCTCCAGCTAAAGCTTCGGTTCCAGGGCCAATAATAATATCTACATTATCTTGAATATAAGGATTTCCAGCTTTACCAATTTTAAAAATCTTGCCATCTTTTATACCAATATCTGCTTTGACAATACCCCACCAATCGAGAATCAAAGCATTAGTAATGACTAAATCTACCGCACCATCGGCATTAGAAATAGGTGATTGTCCCATCCCATCCCTAATAACTTTACCGCCGCCAAATTTAACTTCATCACCGTAAGTTGTAAAGTCTTGTTCAACTTCAATAAATAATTCTGTATCAGCAAGTCGGACGCGATCGCCTACTGTTGGGCCATAAGTTTCGGCGTAGGCACGGCCATCCATTCTGTAAGGCATAATACACTCCTGGATATTGATTAAAATAATAATGTAAAGACGCGTCATGACACATCTCTACAAATTATCAATAAAACTTACGCACGAACTCTCTGAAACTCGTATTTCTCCGTGTCCTCTGTCTTGAAAAGTTTGTTACGGGGGGAACGCAAAACTTAATCCCAGCCCCCTTCCCTTTCTACGGTGTATACACAAGTTGCTTTATCAACATTGTTAATGTATCGGTTGACGTTGTGAATGCAACGACTGACATTGTTGAGGTATTAGTTGACATTGTGAATGCAACGACTCGCATTACTAATGTAACGACTGACATTGTTGATGTATTAGTTGACATTGTGAATGCAACAACTGGCATTACTAATGTAACGACCTAAATACCTTTTCAAAAGGGGAACTTTGATTCTAGTTTCCCCTTTTTTAAGGGGTAATAGCAATGCACAACTTTAGTACTGAGTTTAGCCTGAGCGTTGATTGCTGAGCGCAGTCGTAAAGCCTGCGGCATAGCTACGCTTAACGCGCAGCCTCTTTGACAAAAGAAGAGTACAGTCGAAGTAGCTGAAGGACTATTCTGGATACTCCTCGAAAAAGTGGGTTTCCCGTCGCCTTTTATTAATTTTTAAATTTCATTCTTTAATTCAGCAACGCCTAATTTCTTACGTAAATTCTCTCAAGATAAATTCTTTATATTTGAGTGATATAGGCTCTAAAAGCAGTCGAACTGTGGAAATCTTTAAATCTCAAAGTTCAATACTCTTTTTTTGAGAATGTATTTTAATTTACTAATATTTTAAGGCAAATCGCGGTGGTTTATAGTGCCTTAAATTTGACATCAAAGCTTTTGCAGTATTACCTGTAACACAATAGCGATGAATTTCATCGAATCTTCAAAAAGAAAAAGTTTAAGTAATCTTATAAAAGAGCTAAAGTTTTGTTAAGATGCTAATGCTAGGAGTTTTTTCACGGGAATTATTCAGTCAGTGCGTGAAGAAATAAAAAGTACTAGCAACACAGAGTAAAGAAGGTGAAGCAATGACCACCTATGTTTTTTTTGAAGATGCCCTCCGGATGCTTACTAATGCCTATTTGCTATCAGCAGTGTTGCTAATCGCAGCTTCGGGCATAGGTTTGGCAGTCATCGAAACGATTGAGAAAACAGGAGAACGCTAAGTTAAATCCTGGCGATGTACTTTTTGCCAAAAAGCATTGAGTGCAGGTGTTCGCTGCGAAGCCGTCCTGGGAACACTAAGCAATGAAAGTCTCACAGCGTTACAGGATTATCTGACAATCTGCACAGGTAACTGTATCGCTACTGAGACCTCAATCCAGGAGCAACTAGCATGAATTTATTAAACACAGTCCTGGGCATAGAAAACCCTGCCCCAGCACTCCTCAGTCCGGCGGAAGCTTTTGCAGCTATCACTTTGGCAACAACAGCTTCAGATGGTTATCTTTCCAATGAGCAAGCGCTTTGTATATCCTCTGTGCTTTATCGGATTAATCTTTTTAAAAGTTATACCGATGAGCTTATGAATGGGTTATTTGATAAAATCCTAGGTATTCTAAGGCAAGACGGTTTTAATTCCTTATTTAACGCAGCTAAAGAGTCTTTATCTCAAGACTTACGGGAAGCAGCTTTTGCTGTAGCCACCGACTTGATTTTAGCTGAAGGTGTTGTCACCGAAGACGAAAAAAATTTTTTAATTGATTTATCTCAAGCTTTAAGCATTTCCTCTGAAATAGCCATCCAAATCATGCAAGTGATGATGATCAAAAATCAGGGATAGATTTTAGAAATTATAATTACTACCCAACTATAAGTAACACATAAAATATAAATTAAGTAGTGCCAAAGGAGTAAAGCTTTTTTGGCACTATTCTTATTGTAATTTTGCCAAAATCTGTAAAAATATTAACTTTAATACTTTAATATCCTTTACCCCTCTTTTTTATTAATATGCCTTGGTCTGCTTCCATACCCCAACTAATTGAAGTTCTTTTATCCCATCCTGTAAACTTATCTGAAGCTGCTTTAGCACAAGTAAGTAGTGGTATCCAAACAGACAGCCGCCTTCTCAAGCCAGGTGAAGTGTTTCTAGCTTTGCGGGGTGAAAAGTTTGATGGTCACGAGTTTGTGCCTACAGCGATCGCTAAGGGTGCTATAGCTGCAATTGTCGATTTTGCCTACGAAAATCCAGGATTACCTGTATTGCAAGTAGAAAACACCTTAAAGGCATATCAACAAATCGGCAGATGGTGGCGCGATCGCTTTCATATTCCTGTGATTGGGGTGACAGGTTCTGTAGGCAAAACCACAACCAAAGAACTGATTGCGGCAGTTTTGGCAACGCAAGGATCAGTTCACAAAACTTATGGTAATTTTAACAACGAAATCGGTGTCCCTAAAACACTCCTAGAACTTGATGCCGAAGATGACTTTGCCGTGATTGAAATGGCAATGCGCGGTAGAGGGCAAATTGCCGAACTCACGCACATTGCAAACCCTACCATTGGATTGATTACCAATGTCGGCACGGCGCATATTGAGTTACTGGGTTCTGAAGTGGCGATCGCTGAGGCCAAATGTGAGTTATTAGCCGAAATGTCGAAGGATAGTGTGGCGATTCTCAATTATGACAATTCTTTGTTAATGACCACCGCCAAGAAAGTTTGGTCAGGAGAAGTTTTGACTTATGGTCTTTCTGGTGGTGATATCCAAGGGCAGTTGAGCGATAGCGAAACTATAGAAGTAGGAGGAATGCAATTGCCTTTACCCCTACCTGGCCGCCACAATGCCGCTAACTTCTTGGCAGCTTTAGCAGTAGCAAAAGTCTTGGGAATTGATTGGTCAAGCCTGAAAGATAATGTAAAAGTGGATATGCCCACGGGGCGATCACAACGGTTTACTTTGCCCAACGATGTATTAATCTTAGATGAGACATATAATGCTGCACCAGAAGCTATGCTTGCAGCTTTACAGTTATTGGCAGACACACCCGGAAAGCGCAAAATAGCCGTGTTAGGTGCAATGAAAGAATTGGGAGAGCGATCGCTCCAACTGCACCAGCAAGTAGGAGAAGCAGTACGAAATTTGCAATTAGATGGTTTATTGGTTTTGGTGGATGGACAAGATGCAGAAGCGATCGCTAAAAGTGCCGGGAGTATTCCATCGGAGTGTTTTGCTACACATGGCGAGTTGATTGCCAGATTGAAGACATACGTACAAACAGGCGATCGTTTATTATTCAAAGCTGCTCATTCAGTGGGGCTGGATCGTGTTGTTAATCAGTTTCGCTCAGAATTTCCTTAAGAAAGACAAATACAATCACCCATGTCTGGCGATCGCAATTTTAAGATCGATCGCTATTTTGGCGTTGCTGATTGAAAATATGAATTTGTCTCACGCAAAGGCGCAAAGGCGCAAAGAAAAAGAAAGGTAATTTTGGCATTTCATCTGCTGATTCAGAAACGCCGCTATTTTCATCTAGCAATCTTTCGCAAAAAGATGTAGATTTTTGATAAAACATCAGTAATTTTACCGTAATTGCTTTAATTCATGATGTAATCAATGAAGTTACAGAAAAAATCGCTCCTCAACTATTGGATACGCTAAAGAGGTAAAGATGGTCTCTAAATCTAATGTCAAACTAACGATCGCTCTTGCTAATCCAGACTTAGATCCAGAGAAACAAGAACGGGAAACGCGAAATCTCTTGCGAGAAATTAGAGACTTAGATGTAGAAAGTGCTGAACTTGTAGCAGTTACAGAAACTCCTGAAGGCGCAAGGGCATTTGGAGGTTTTTTGCTGGGGGTGTTGAAGGCAGAAGTGAGCCTAGCTAATTGTAAGAAAGTATTGGGATTTTTAGGCGATCGTTTGGGGAACAAAACCATTGAGTTGGAAGTTGAGGCTAATGGTAAGAAACTCAAAGTCAAAGCTAGCAGTAAAGAAGAGTTAAACGCCGCCATTGAACAAGCTCAAAAGTTTATCGCAGGTAATTAAGAAATTCCAGCAGTAAGGAAGAATAGCGAGATGGCGAAAGTAGCACTTCTAATAGGAGTTAGTGAGTATGAACCTGATCTTACCCCATTGCCAGCAGCAGCAAAAGATGTAGAGGCAATGCAGCGAGTTTTACAACACCCAGAGATTGGCGGTTTTGATGAGGTAAAAGTGCTGGTAAATCCTCAACGACATGAGATGGAGGAAGCGATCGAAATCTTGTTTGATAATCGTCAAACAGATGACCTCTTGCTGCTATTTTTCTCTGGTCATGGCATTAAAGATGAAAATGGTAAGCTTTACTTTGCAGCCCGTAATACCCGCAAAAATGATAAAGGAGTATTAGTTAAGGCAACAACAGTACCAGCTAGCTTTGTGCATGATGTCATGAGCAATAGTTATTCCAATCGTGAGGTAGTGATTCTCGATTGTTGCTTTAGTGGCGCGTTTGCTGAAGGTATGGCGGCTAAAGATGATGGTTTTGTGGATGTCAAGAACCAACTAGGTGGAGAAGGGCGAGCTGTTCTCACATCTTCGACTTCTACCCAATTTTCATTTGAACAACAAGGAGCAGATACCTCAACTTACACCAGCTACATAATTGAGGGGTTAGAGACTGGTGCAGCAGACCGGGATGAAGATGGTTGGATATCTGTTGATGAATTGCACGAATATGCTGCCAAGAAAGTGCAAGAAAGTACACCAGCCATGAAACCAGAGATATATCCTGTCAAAGGTGGCTTTAAAATCAAGCTTGCCCAAGCACCAAGTAATGATCCCAGACTTACATATATTCGAGAAGTTGATTATTGGGTAGAGGGTGGTAATGGTGAAATTTCCATTGCTGGTCGCGCTGCATTGGATGCACTACAAGAAACGCTAAAACTATCACCTGAAGACGCTGCTGGAATTGAAACTCAGGTTTTAGCACCTATCGAAAACAAAAAGATAAAATTGCAGCGATATGAGCTAGCGTTCCGCAACGAGATTGAACAAGGGTTTCCTCTCAGTGACCAAGCTAGTGCAGATTTGAAACGTCTTCAACAATTGTTAGGACTCAGAAATGAAGATATAGCTTTAATCGAAGTTCCGATAATTGCCGAACAGCAATCTACACCTCCGGTAGTTGTTAATTCTCAATATCACCAAAATAACAATTTTAAATACTATGTAGGAGCTTGCATTATCGGGATAATAGGAATACTTGTTGGTGGTAGTGGTACTGTAATCTACTTTTTTAAAACCAGAGAGATATCTCAACCTGTAGTTCAGCCTATAGTAAACTCCTGTACTAAAGAGACATATACTTTAAGCGACAGAATCAGCTTAGGTGAAGAAATTTTATTAAAACAAGATACGAACCCAGATAAAGAAGCTGGAGTTAAAGCATTTTTAGAAGGTAAGTGTCAAATTGCTATTGACAAGTTAAATTTATATCGTAAAGCTAACCGTCCAGATCCAGAAGCATTAATTTACTTGAATAATGCTAAGGCTCGTCAGCAAGGAGAGCGTCTTAAAATTGCCGTCAGCGTACCCATTGGTACAAATTCAAATGTAGCAAAAGAGATGTTACGCGGTGTAGCTCAAGCTCAAGATGAGGTGAATAGCAGTGGTGGCATTAATCGCAAAGTTTTAGAAGTAGCGATCGCTAATGATGATAACAATTCAAGCGAAGCCCAAAACATTGCCAAACAGTTCAGCAACGATCAAACTATTTTAGCTGTAGTGGGACACAACGCGAGCGAAGCTGCCGTACCTGCTGCATTTGAGTATAAAAGTGGGAAGCTAGTGATGCTTTCTCCGACCAGTTTTGATCAACGCCTATCTGGTCTTAGCAACTATATATTCCGTACTGTTAATACTAACAATTTAGCAAAAAGCCTTTCTGATTACAAAATCAAGATCACTGCCAAAACCAATATTGTCATTTGTGTCGATCCTGAGTCTCCTGATAATAAGTGGTTTGCAGATGAGTTTACCAAAGTCATAGAACAGGCTAATTATAAAATTAATCCTATCTCTTGTAACCTTTCTGACTCTACTCTTGATCCTAATGCTATAATTTCTCAAGCTATAGGCAGCGGAGCAGATGGTTTGTTATTGGCTCCTTATATAAACAGAATTGATAAAGCTCTAGAAATGGCACGAGTTAGTAAAGGACGGTTACAGTTATTTAGCAGTCCCACAATGTACACGCAACAAACCCTAGCGGAGGGAAAAGCCGATGTTAACGGTATGGTATTAGCTGTACCTTGGTATCCTCAAGCAATTCTTAAACATCCCTTTGCACAAGATGCTCAGAAACTTTGGGGTGGACCTGTAAATTGGCGAACAGCGACAACCTATGATGCAACCAAGGTAATAATTGCAGGTTTACAAAACAGTAATAACCGTGAGGAATTGCAAAAGACGCTGCACAGTCCAGGTTTTTCAGTCGAAGGTGCAACAGGAAAGATTCAGTTTTCACAATCAGGCGATCGCATAAACAATGACATATTTTTAATCAAAGTTCAACAAAGACTTGGCACTGATAAATATGAATTTGTGCCGCTTCAACCTTAGTTTTGCAGCTTTACTTAATAGCGATCGCATCCATTTTTTCACTCACAGCAACTCGATAAACTCATCAACACTCAACCCAACCTGTCTAATAATTGCTCGTAAAGTTCCTTTGTCTAATTCTTGATGATTTGGGACAACCACTTCAGCAAAAGGCTCGTCTCGACGTAAGATAATATGGCTTCCACGTTGCCGTAAAACGTAGAAATTACCATTTTTTAATGTTTTAATGCACTCCTGACCAGAAATTATCGGCAGCTTACTCATACATCGACCAAAACAGTTTCCAAATGATCTTCTGGAATAGGCCGATTTTCTTCTTGTAAAACCTCAATATATAGTTCTATAGCTTCCTTGATGTTGGCAATAGCTTCTATTTTCGTTTTTCCCTGACTGATACAAGCAGGTAAGCTAGGACATTCAGCCACCCAATAACCATCTTCTCCTGGATAAATTATTACTTGCCGTTTCATCTATTACTCCTACAACATATCTGGATTGTTCCCCAACTCTCTTAATCTAGCTTCCAAGCGAGCAGCTTTTTCAACAGCAGCTTGAGCTTGTGTAACTGCGGCTTCTTACCTAGCAACAGCAGCTTGTGCTTGTGCAACAGCAATTTCCGCCTGTGTAATTGCGGCTTGTGCTTGTGCAGCAGCGGCTTCTTCTGGTAACAAAACCAAATTACCAGCCATATCGTAAAACCGTAACCACACCGCTGTTTCTCTATCTATTGTTCCCTCACTCGTACCCAACCAAAAGCCTAAACGCTTACACCATAGCCATCCGCGCTCATTCGGGGTCAAAGGCTGGTACTGCTGATTATCATCTAAATGCCACCCTTTTAAAGAATTAGGATCAAAGGGGTCATAGACAAAATAATCTGAGGTGCGGAAAGTTTGTTCATAAAGATCTTTTTTAATACCCTGATCTATGGTTGCTGTAGATGGTGACATCAATTCCACAATCACATCAGGATAACGACCGTTTTCTTCCCAAACTACCCAGCCTTGTCTTGAATTATTGCCGTCAACATTAAGAACAGCAAAAAAATCTGGGCCGCGGAAATCACGGTTACGAACCTGGGCGCTGCTGTAATAAATAAACATATTGCCGCCAGTGAAGAAATCATTACGGTCAGCCCAAGCTTGTTGCAATGACCTAATCAAAACATTCATAGCAATACGGTGGCGATTTGATTCCAAGGGTTCACCATCATCAAAAATTAAATCTGTTGGTGGCATGGGGGGTTGCCATTCTACAACAGCCGCTGGATTGTTCTCAATATTCATGAGCGATCGCCTTTTTCACAAAGCCTTAAATTGACTATAAATTATTCTTTACCCAACTTCTAAAATTACGCATAGCTTGACTTCTCCCAATTGTTAAACACTGTTGAACATACTCATTAACTAATTCAATAATGGAAATATTAGGAAAATTAGGACTAAATTGCGATTTTATATATTTGCTTTCTTGTAACAAAAAAATTTCTAAACCTTGTTGTGTATATCGCCAAAGTTCAGGGACTCCCAAAATTTCATAATTCTCAAATCGAGTGCGGGAGGTAATATCAATTTCAATAGCTAAATCTGGTGGCAGATCTATATTTAAATCTATGCGATTTTTACCAATGACAGCAGCTTGATTTTGAATATAAAAACTGGTATCCGGTTCTACTGCTTGCCGCATTCGCTCATTTTTTAGGGTTGTAGAACCAAAAGGCTCAAAATCAACTTCAAGTTTGTCTAATAAAATTCTCACTAACTCGCCAAAGATTTCTTTATCTTTTTCGTGTTCTGGTAAGGGAACCATAATTTCTAACCAGCCATGACTATAAGAAATACGTGCGGCACGCTTATCTCCCATTTCTTCTAAAATATTTTCTAACTGCTGCCAACTAATATCTTTGAGCAGCATTTGTTGGCCTGGTTTGACGATAATTTGTTGTAGTTTTAAAAGCATATCGCCTCACAGAATAGGTCTAAATATTATTCTAAATCCGTTGAGTTAGTCACGCGATCGCCTGGGCTTGGCAACTTCTAGCCAAAATTTCCGGTAAAATTAACTTCAAAAGACTGTGGATAGGGAGATACGAGGGTTGGCTACACTTGGTGTTAACATCGACCACATCGCTACCATCCGGCAAGCACGGCGGACGGTAGAACCAGACCCCGTAGCGGCGGCGGTGCTGGCAGAATTAGCAGGTGCAGACGGCATTACAGTACATCTACGGGAAGATCGGCGGCATATCCAAGATCGGGATGTGCGAATTTTAAGGCAAACCGTGCGATCGCATCTAAATTTAGAAATGGCCGCTACAGATGAAATGGTAGCGATCGCTCTAGATATTAAACCCGATTATGTAACTTTAGTACCTGAAAAACGCGAAGAAGTCACCACAGAAGGCGGATTAGATATTGCCGGACAAATTGTTAGAATGAGCGAGGTAGTTAATAAACTACAGAGTGCTGGCATTCCAGTTAGCTTGTTTATTGATGCCGATCCAGCACAAATTGAAGCGTCTGTCAAAGTACAGGCACGATTCATTGAACTGCACACTGGGCGATATGCTGAAGCTCAAGATGAAACTACGCGCCAGCAAGAATTAGCCATATTAGCGAAAGGGTGCGAACAAGCAATTAAAGCTGGATTGCGAGTCAACGCTGGCCACGGACTCACTTACTGGAACGTCTATCCGGTAGCTGCTTTCCCAGGCATGGAAGAACTGAATATTGGTCATACCATCATCAGTCGGGCAGCCTTGGTAGGAATAGAAAGAGCAGTCCGCGAGATGAAACAAGCTATACAAGGGCATGGGGGATAGGGCATGGGGCATGGGGCATGAGATAAAGTCTTACTCTCCCTGCTCCCTGCTCCCTGCCCCCTTGCCTGCCTCAACAGATAAATCCCTTACAAAAGCGTAAGGAGGGGTTGTGACTGCGAAATCTGGAAATTGCAAGCAAATCTTCAGTAAAGACTTCTATGAGCGCCACACAGTCTAACAACCTGCCGCTTTGGGTACAAGATAGAGAGCGAGTTATTGCAGAAAGTATTGATGTCCAGTGGCGTTATCAAACAGCCCCGGATTATACTCGCTCAAACGAAAATCTGGCTACAGAAAGTACGCGCAATCATCTTGAAGGTACATTAGAAGCGATCGTGCAAAATTTGGTAAGAACCTTTGAGATGGAGGTATCTTTCAAAACTAACCCACAAGAATGGTTGTCTATTGTCAACGACAAGTTTCGTGTCAGTACTAATGGTGGGTTAGAGTACACAGCAGCAGATGTATCAGCCCAAGGTACTTACAATTTATTTATGGCTGATTCCGAACATTACAAGGCTTCTCAAGAAAGCTTTGAAACATCAGCCCAAATCTTCCATACAACTTTTCCCCAGGGATTTCCTTGGGAGGTGCTGGAAGTGTTTTCCGGGC
Organism: Halotia branconii CENA392; assembly: GCF_029953635.1. Lineage (NCBI taxonomy): Bacteria > Bacillati > Cyanobacteriota > Cyanophyceae > Nostocales > Nodulariaceae > Halotia > Halotia branconii. Next base: position 762,482 of record NZ_CP124543.1, read on the forward strand.
CACCAAATGTAACATTCAAGTGGCGGCACTGGGGGCATTTTAATGGTAAATACCAAGATTATGCACCAACTGGAGAAACTATAGAAATTATTGGCATGAGTGTTGCTCGTGTAACTGATGACTTGAAGATTATTTCCTTGGAACACTACTTTGACAACACACTGTTTTTAGACAAATTGACAGCTGGTGGTAAACAAGTTAGTAGTGAAAGTAATAAAGGTGCTTGTCCTTTTAGTTCCTGGTTCAAGAAAGTCAAAAAAAGCTAGTCAATCAGGGTACAGAGATCACACTGTACCCTTAAATTATTCATTAGTAACCATCAAGGATGAAAATGCAAACATACTATTACGTTTTGGCAAGCCAACAATTTTTGGTACATGAAGAACCAATAGAGGAAGTTCTCAAAGAACGTACTCGGAACTACCATGAACAAGAAAAAGAAATTGATTTTTGGTTAATTCAGCAACCAGCTTTCCTAGAAGCACCAGAAATGGCACAGATAAAAGCAAAGTGTCCCAAACCAGCCGCTGCGATTATTTCTACCAACTCCCAATTTATTACTTGGCTAAAACTGCGATTAGAATATGTGATTACAGGTGAATTTCAGGCTCCTTCTGCAACAATTCCCAACCCTTTAGCATCTTTTAGTAATGTGTCCTGATCACTAGGGGCTAGGAACTAGGAGCTAGGGGCTAGAGCTTGCTAATGTGTCCTGATCACTAGGGACTAGGGGCTAGAGCTTGCTAATGTGTCCTGGTAAAGTCAACAGTCAATAGTCACAGGATTATCAAATGTAGACTATTGACTCATAACTAAATAATCTTTTTGAGAAAATCTAGTTTATGCATCCCAAATCTGTGCAGAAATTTGAAACCTTATCTAGTGCTTTAGGATTTGCGATCGCAGGATTAATCAGTAGCATGACTGCTGCGATCGCCCAACCAGCCATTCCTGTCTGTCAGCCTCCAAGTGCTGGAGAATATCTTTTGCTGGTAGTCAGTCCTACAGCGAATAATCAAAAGCAGCTGCGTAGTGCCTTACCAAATGAAATTCCCAGCACCACCTGCCAATACCTCACTGAGATAGTGACGCGCATAGGAGGCTTTAAAAAGATTGATGATGCTAATCGTTGGGCAAGATATATCAATAATATTGCTGGGTTATCTGCCATTATCACTACAAGACCAGCAGCGCCCAATGTGGCACAAGCCCAACCCCAAACACAACCTCAAATTCAACCCCAACCTCAGACAATCAGCTATAATCCCCAAGCCCTAGGAGATGGTTTTGCTGTCTTAGTAGATTATTTCAACCGTCCAGAACTAGTAAATAGCGTCCAAAAAGCAGTAGGAGGTAACGTAGGTTTTGCTTCCTACGGTCAACGTCCTTATTTGCTAGCAGTTCATACCACTAACCAACAAGAAGCATACAATATATTACAAAAGCTTAATGAACGCGGCTTTTTTGCCGTTTTAGTAGATAGTCGAAAGGTAGTACTATTGCGGTCAGTTGTACGTTTGCAATAGTTTAGTTAAAAATTTCAAAATCAAGGGTGCAAGGGTCAAAAATAGAGATTAAAGCCAATATTTTTGATATGGCCTACAAACTCTTGACCGAATAATTATTAATTCGTAATTCGTAATTCGTAATTAATCGTACAAGCCCATCAATTTGTTGATGGAGATAAAAAACATAATTCCTTTGTCTTGGAAAATTGCTCCACTTGGTGAGGCAGCCCGGTCTTGTTGTTCCAACAAAGAGGGACTGCCGTTAGCGTAGCGATAGCGAGCTTGCGAGCGTCACCCGGAGGGGGAGACCTCAAGACCGCATTTTCCGCTTTTTCAAGCCCCCGACTTTAGTCGGGAGGTCACAATTACGAATTACGAATTATCAATTACGAATTATTTTGACTAATAAGCAGCTCTAGCTAACCAAGAAATGGTGATGCCTAAAGCTGATCCAGCTATTACTTGCACTGGTGTATGTCCTAACAGTTCCTTAAGACGATCTTGGCTAAAGTCTGGTTTTTCGTGGAATAATTCATCAATCATTTGATTAAGGATGCGAGCTTGTTTACCAGCAGCTTGGCGAACTCCAGCCGCATCATACATAACGATGATGGCAAAAACCATAGCTAAAGCAAACTCAGGTGATGCCCAACCGATGCTTTGCCCTACACCAGTAGCTAAAGCCGTAACAAGGGCTGAATGGGCGCTGGGCATACCGCCAGTTGTGACTAAAACACGCACATCCAGTTTACGATGTTGGGCTAGCTCCACTAATAACTTCAATGCCTGAGCCATTAAACAAGCTATCAGAGCAACCAGCAGCACCCGGTTGTCTAAAATGTCGCCTATGTCCTGCATGGTTTTTTGGTATTGACCTTAATGATTGCGACTGATGATAAAGTGGGCAAGTGCTTGAAGTGGCTGTGCCAGTTCCCCAAAGGGTTCTAACTCTTTACAAGCTGCCTCAATTAGCTGTTGGGCTTTGGAGCGCGATTCCTCAATTCCCCACAAGCTAGGATAAGTTACTTTCTTGGCTACAAGGTCTTTACCAGCAGTTTTGCCTAATTGTTCCTGGGTAGCAGTGATATCCAGAATATCATCTATGATTTGAAATGCTAGTCCAATGTTTTGAGAATACCGAGAGAGCTTTTGCACATTTTCTAAAGATGCCCCAGCTAAAATACCACCACAAACAACACAGGCTTCTAAAAGGGCAGCTGTTTTATGGTTATGAATAAAAGTTAGGGTTTCTAGAGAAATATCTGACTTTCCTTCCGAGTCTAGATCAACTACTTGACCACCAACCAAACCAGCAGCCCCCATTGCCCTACCGAGACGAGCAATTACCTTTAAAACTCGATCCTTAGGCACGTTTTCGGGGGTTTGAGTGGCAACAAATTCAAAAGCATAAGCCAATAAGCCGTCCCCGGCTAAAATAGCGATATCTTCACCATATATTTTGTGATTTGTCAACTTGCCACGACGGTAATCATCGTTATCCATCGCCGGCAAATCGTCATGAATCAAAGACATGGTGTGGATCATCTCTACAGCACAAGCTGTTGGCATTGCCATTTCAATTGTGCCGCCCATCATTTCACAGGTAGCAAGGCAAAGAATGGGTCGCACGCGCTTACCTCCAGCTAGTAGCGAGTAGCGCATTGATTCATAGATCTTTTCTGGATAAATAATGGGAATAGCCTTATCCAGAGCAGCTTCACAAATTTTTTGTCGCTCTTTTAGATAGGCTACTAAGTTAAAAGTGGCTTTCTCTGGCATTTTCTGAAGGTTATCCGCTGCTACCATTCTTCAATTCCTTCAATTTTGGGCTTTTGGCTGTTTGGTCATATACGTCACAATTTTAAGGTGCTGTGGAGCTGAAAAAATCATCAATGAGGTGAGGAGTTTTAACTCCTAACTTTTAACTCCTGCTTTCCTTAAGTAGCTGGCAACTGTATTTTGCAATAAAATAGCGACAGTCATAGGGCCAACACCACCAGGAACTGGGGTGATAAATCCCGCCACGCCAGCAGTTGATTCCCAGTGGACATCGCCGACTAGACGACTTTTACCACTGGCATCGGTGACACGGTTCATTCCCACATCTACCACAACAGCGCCCGGTTTCACCATTTCAGCAGTGATTAATCCTGGACGACCGACGGCAGCAATGAGAATATCAGCAGTTTGAGCGATCGCACTTAGATTTTGCGATCGCGAGTGGGCAATGGTAACAGTCGCATCAGCCTCTAAGAGCATTAATGCCATAGGCTTGCCTACCAAAATACTCCGTCCTACAACCACAGCTTGTTTGCCTCGTAGAGGAATTTCATACTCTTCTAAAAGCCGCATTACACCAGCTGGGGTGCAACTGCGTAAACCCACTTCTCCTCGCACTAGTCGTCCCAAGTTAACTGGGTGTAGTCCATCGGCATCTTTATCTGGGTCTATTTGATGTAGCAGAGTCACAGCATCCAAATGATTCGGTAGAGGTAGCTGCACCAAAATCCCATCTATCTGCTCATCTTGATTAAGTTCAGCAATTACTGACTCTAATTCTGCTTGGGTGGTTTCTGTAGGAAAGTGCTTGCCAAAAGAAGCAATGCCTACCTTAGCGCAAGCTCGTTCTTTATTGCGTACATAAGCAGCCGATGCTGGGTTATCGCCCACCATCAGAACTGCTAAACCAGGAGGTCTACCAATTTTGGCTTGTGATTCTGTAATCTCAACAGAGAGTTCTTGGTGAATTTTTTCAGCTAAAGCTTTACCATCAAGAAGTTTGGCAGTTTTAGTTTCCATGAGAATTTAATCCAAAGTAGGGCATGGGGGAGGCAGTGCGGTCTTGGGGTCTCCCCAAGTAGAGCAACTGCCGTCATGGGGTGTTAGTCTTAAGCAGACGACCAAGCAAGTACTAATACAAAAATTTCCTCAAATAATGGCTTTCATACAACAAGCGAAGAAATTTTACCCTTCATTTTTGTACGGCTACAATAAAATTCCTTATCGTCTGGGATTAACTTTATTTATTGTGGCGGGACTTTGTAGTTGTAGTTCTTTGAAAATGCCTAGTTTAAAGGCTAGTAATTTAAGCTTTGGCAGCAATGTCACTCCAATTCGGCAAATTAAGCCACAACAAGGGAAACAGACTACGACTACAGTTTATGTTGAAGGAAAGGTGGAAAAGCGAGTTCCTTTAGTCAAACAGTGGGCATATCAAATTAACGACTCAACTGACAAAATCTGGGTTGTTACGAATCAAAGCAATCTCGAAGAGGGAGCGCGAGTCGTAATTAAGGGTAAAGTTCACTACAAAAGCATACCCTTAGCAGGCAAGGAGTTTGGGGAAGTTTATATAGAAGAAGAGTAATATTTATAACGAAAATATTAAGTAAATATTTATGAATAACCAACAGGTGCATGTAGCGATCGCTATTCTTTATCAAGAAAACAAGTTTCTCATGCAACTACGAGACAATATTCCTACTATTGCTGCTGCTGGTTGCTGGGGGCTATTTGGCGGTCATATTGAAACTGGCGAAACACCAGAGATAGCAGTAAAACGAGAAGTTTTAGAAGAAATTGGCTATAATCTATCACCGTTTTTTGAATTTGGCTGCTATGCCGATGATACAGTTGTGCGTCATGTGTTTCATGCACCGCTGTTGGTGGAACTCAATCAATTAGTTTTGCATGAAGGCTGGGATATGGGTTTATTGACACCTAAAGATATTCGTCAAGGCAATTGTTATTCGGCAAATGCACGCGAAGTCAGACCTTTGGGGGTTATGCATCAGCGAATTATGTTGGATTTTATCGAGAAAAAGCAACAATCTTAATCGTTAACGTCTCATAATCAAGATATAGCGCTTCTTCAGTAAGAAAGGGGCTAGGAACTAGGGACTAGGGGCTAGAGTGGTGTATTTTATCCATAAAGAAAACCGCTGTATTTGTTCTATAAGAAAGGGGCTAGGAACTAGGGATTAGGGGCTAGAGTGGTGTATTTTATCCATAAAGAAAACCGCTGTATTTGTTCTATGAGAAAGGGGCTAGGAACTAGGGATTAGGGGCTAGAGTGGTGTATTTTATCCATAAAGAAAACCGCTGTATTTGTTCTATTTTGTGAAGTAGCTGAAAATATTTATGACTCCTCAAAAAAGTGATGAAAAACAAGCTGCTGCGTCTGCAAAAATATGGCGTAGTTGGCAGGAAAATCTGATTTTAATTGCGATCGCCTTGTGTTTATCACTGCTGATCCGAACTTTTATTGCCGAACCCCGATACATACCTTCGGATTCAATGTTACCTACTTTACATACAGGCGATCGCTTGGTGGTAGAAAAAGTCTCTTACCGTTTTCATCCTCCCATAGCTGGGGATATTGTTGTTTTTCAGCCTTCAAAAGAACTGCAAAGTCGGGGATACCCTAAAGACCAAGCTTTTATCAAGCGGGTGATTGGTGTCCCTGGCAAGATTCTCAAGGTTACTCAAGGCAAAGTTTACCTCAATGGTCAACCCCTTGTAGAAGACTATATTGCTGAACCATCAAATCAGCCATTTCCACCAGTACAAGTCCCAGAAGATCAGTTTTTTGTCATGGGCGACAACCGTAATGATAGTAACGATTCTCGCTACTGGGGCTTTTTACCGAGAAAAAATATTATTGGTCGGGCAGTATTTCGCTTTTGGCCTCTTGATCGCATAGGGTTTATTTAAAATAGAGTACAGACTTCATTCTGAGCAATGATAAATTTCTCACAAAATCGTTGCCCCTCTCTATGTCTAAACGTTCATCTTTACGTAAATCCGGTACAAAAAATCCCAAGCAGCGGCTTGAAAAACAGCAACTACTCCAACCTATTTTTGAGAAAGCTTATGATGCGATCGCCGTTACCGACGATCAAGGTATTCTCATAGAGGTTAATGCTGCTGCTTGTCAACTATTTGGTTTATCTCATACTGCATTAGTTGGACGAATCCTAGCTGATTTTACAGATACCAAATTTGACTTTGCACAAATCTGTCTTAGGGTTAAAGCTGGAAGCGAACAGACTGGCAAACTTGAGCTGTTGCGTCCTGATGGCGCTCAAAGACAGGTGGAATACACCTTAACTTTGAATGTGGTTCCCCAACGTCATCTGATGATTTTACGGGATATCACTGACCGTAAGAAAGCCGTAGAAGACGAATTATGGTGTCAGCGCCAATGGGTTGAATTGTTTTCGGAAGTGACTTTAAAAATTCGTCAATCTTTGCAGTTAAAAGAAATTCTACGGGCTACAGTTACGGAAGTTCAGCGAATTTTGCAAGCAGATCGGGTACTAATTTACCAAGTATTAGCAGATGGTACAGGTAAGGCTATTAGCGAAGCCGTTTTACCAGATTATCCTGCAATTCTAGATTTAGAGTTTCCTGAAGAAGTGTTTCCTCAGGAGTATCAGCAATTATACGCCGAGGGACGTGTGCGGGCGATCGCTGATGTTCATCATCCCGATAATGGATTAGCAGAATGTTTGATTGAGTTTATTGACCAATTTGATATCAAATCCAAACTAATTGTACCGATTCTACAAAATCTCAATTCTCATCAACAAAGTGAATCAAAATCCCAAAATCAACTTTGGGGATTATTGATTGCTCATCACTGCGATCGCCCCCGACAATGGGTAGATTTTGAGTTGGAATTGATGCAACAATTAGCAGATCAAATTAGTATCGCTTTAGCTCAAGCACAATTACTAGAAAATCTCGAAGAAATTGTCGAAGTTCGCACAGCCGAACTTCAAGATGTCAACCGTAATCTCCATCAAGAAATCAATGACCGAATGCAAGCAGAATCAGCACTGCGGCGTAGTGAAGAACAATTACGCCTAATTACTAATGCTTTGCCTGTATTCATTGCCTACGTCGATGATCAACAATATTATCGTTTTAATAATCAAGCTTATGAAGATTGGTTAGGAAAGTCTCTAGCTGATATTCACGGTTGCCATATTCGACAAGTATGGGGAGAAGATTGTTACCAAAGAATGCAAATTCATGTAGAAGCAGCTTTATTAGGTGATGTAGTAACTTATGAAAATGAAATAGTTTTGTGTGATGGTAATTCCCGTTCTTTTAATACTACTTATATTCCTCATATTGATGAGCAACAAGTTGTTAAAGGATTCTTTTCTCTAGCTAGTGATATTAGCGATCGCAAAGCCATTGAACGCACGAAAGATGAGTTTATTTCTGTAGTTAGCCATGAACTGCGGACTCCTCTAACTTCCTTACACAGTGCTTTAAAAATCTTGGTGACAGGACGATTAGGAACCCTTTCAACCGATGGACAGCAAATGCTAGAAATTGCTGACGAAAATACCGAACGATTAGTACGTTTGGTTAATAACGTTCTGGATTTGCAGCGGATTGAGTTGGGCAAATTCACAATGGAAAAGCAAGCTTGCAAAGCGGCTGATTTCATGATTCAGGCAACTGAAGCTATGCAACCAATGGCACAGCAACATGGAGTGATACTCGTAACTCAGCCAGTGGATATCCAAATTTGGGTAGATTCCGATTACATCGTGCAAGCACTCACTAACCTACTCAGTAATGCAATCAAATTTTCATTATCGGGTGGAACAGTTTCTTTAACAGCCCAATGTCAACAAAAATCTCAAGTTTTATTCTGCGTCCACGATCAAGGACAAGGAATACCTCAAAGTAAACTTGAAACCATTTTTGAACGATTCCAACAAGTTGATTCTTCAGATTCGCGCAAAAAAGGAGGGACAGGCTTAGGTTTGGCTATTTGTCGTAAAATTATTGAACAACACGAAGGTAAAATTTGGGCAGAAAGTATACTGGGGAAAGGCAGTTCCTTTTGTTTCACATTGCCAACTTTGCTTCGTAATTCGTAATTACCTTTTGATCAGGTTTTAGGTTTTAGGCATTTGAAATATTTGGTTTAAGTAAGTCAGTGAAATAAAATCAAACTATGTGAATAAAAGTAAATAGCGACTTGTACTGAGTTTCGACTGCGCGGCAGTTGAGCGTAGCCGAAACTCAACTACCGCGTAGTCGAAGTAAGCCGAAGTGCTGCCCCCTGCTTTATCCCAACGATAATTATTGACATCGACCTACTTATTTCCGCCGTATTGTACTAGTTTTTATGGCTACCAAGCGTGTTTTAATCATTGATGATGAAGAAACCATTCAAACAGTGGTGCAGTTTGGCATCCGCATGACAGCAGGATGGGACGTATTCACCGCTAACTCAGCGCCCAAAGGTATCCAAACTGCCCAAATTGAACAGCCTGATGTCATTTTGTTAGATGTAATGATGCCCGACATGGATGGTATCGCTACTTTTAAAGCTCTCCAGTCTCATCCTGAGACTAAACATATTCCAGTAATTTTTTTAACTGCCAAAGCACAGACATCAGAAAAACGGCAGTTTAACGATTTGGGCGTGAGTGGTGTGATTACCAAACCTTTTAATTCGCTGGATTTACCTGATCAAATTGCTAAGATTCTTCATTGGCAACTCCAATCGTAAAACAGCAGAGGGCAGGGGGGCAGTGTTTCGACTTACTTCGGCTTCGCCCTTCGGCTACGCTCAGGCTAAACTCAGTACAAGACGCTCAACAACCAAGGCAGAGGGGCAGGGGAGATAAATAACAACTGACAACTGACCACACTTCGACTACGCGGTAGTTGAGCGCAGTCGAAACTCAGTGCATCGCTGACAACTGACCACTAACCACTGACAACCGACAACCGACAACTGACCCACACAGCGTCCATAAACTTCTCTACCTATAAGAAGATAGGGTTTTTTGAAAGTTTTGACTATACTGCAAAGACCTGACTAAACTTGTGCATACAAGCAGGTATTTATGAAAATATTAGTTGTAGAAGATGATGAGTCACTAACTGCGGTTTTGACAAAGAGCCTAGCGGCACATCACTATGTTGTAGATACCGTCAAAGATGGTGAAATGGGTTGGACATACGGTTCAACTTTTGAATATGACCTGATGGTGTTAGATATTATGTTGCCTAAGTTGGATGGTATTAGTTTATGCCAACGCTTCCGGGCAGAAGGATACACCACACCAATTCTTTTACTCACAGCTCAAGATACCAGTACTACTAAAGTCAAGGGATTGGATGCAGGTGCAGATGATTATGTAGTCAAGCCGTTTGATGGGTTGGAATTGATCGCCCGGATTCGAGCTTTGTTGCGCCGTAGCAGTGTCAGCCCTTTCCCAATCATGACTTGGGGGGATTTACTCCTCAACCCTAGCACTTGTGAAGTAACCTACAACGATCAACCCCTGATTCTCACGACTAAGGAATATCGGTTACTAGAACTTTTGCTTTGGGATAGCCAGCATGTATTTAGTACTAACGAAATTTTAGACCGATTATGGTCTTCAGAAGAATTTCCAGCGGAGGCGACGGTACGCTCTCATATCCGGCGATTGCGTCATAAATTAGTGGCAGCAGGCGCTCCTGTAGATTTTATTGCTACAGTTAATGGACGGGGATATTACCTAAAAGCACCTGGACAGGAAACAAAACTCCGGAGTAATTCTTCTTTTGTTCCTGTGGAGATTTTAAAAGCAACGCCTTCAGCCATACCAGAAGTTATAGGCGATCGCTGCCAAAAACAGCAAGTACAATACCTCACATTCCTCAATGAAACCTGGACAGCCCAGAAACCTAAAATTCTTGAACAATTGACGGTACTATCTCAGGTTGTGAAAGACTTGCAAGTTAATTCACTTCACCATCAACTGCAAGCAGAAGCACAACAAATTACTCATAAATTCGTAGGAACTTTAGGAACCTTTGGACTAACAAAGGCAATGCAAACAGCACGCCAATTAGAGCATTTGCTAAACAGTCATGAACCGCTGCGGCCACCACACGCAGCATTAATAAAAACTTTAGTCAATACCTTACAGCAAGAAATTCACAATACAACTTTTATTGAGAAGTTACAGTTATCTGCTGAACAATCACCGCTGTTGTTGATTGTAGATCAAGATTCTAGCTTGACTCAATCCTTAGTTACGGTAGCAAAAAGTTACAGGATTCGTACAGCGATCGCACCCACAATAGAAGTTGCTAAAATCTGGTTAACTTCTGAATTGATCGCCGAACTTCCCCAGGCAATTTTACTGCCAATTGCCTCCCCAAAAAAGATGACAGATCTTTCGGAGTGGTTGCCAACTTTGACACAACATCACCCCGAACTACAGATTTTGGTAATGAGCGATCGCGCTGAGTTGACAGATCGTTTAGAAGTAGTGCGGCAAGGTGGTAAGCTGTTTTTGGAAAGATCCATTAATCCAGAACAGGCGATCGCTGCTGTCATGCAACTGCTGAGTAGTGCAGATATAACAGCAAAGGTGATGATTGTCGATCACGATCAAGATTGGTTACGCACCCTACCAACACTGCTGAATCCTTGGGGCTTTAAAGTTACCACCTTGGCAGAACCTCAGCAATTTTGGACAGTATTGCAAGCTGTAATGCCTGATGTACTGGTGTTAGATGTGAACATGCCCCAAATCAATGGATTTGAACTCTGCCAAGTTGTGCGGAGTGATCCACGTTGGCGGCGTTTACCCGTTTTATTTTTGAGTATGCTAACAGATGCGAAAACCCAGAATCAAGCTTTTAATGTCGGTGCAGATGACTACCTCTGCAAGCCAGTAAATGCCGTAGATCTCGCCAACCGCATCCTCAATCGTCTTCAGCGAATGCGGAGTTGGGCAAGTTAAGGGTTTGGCAAACAATAGACTTTTTACTTTTTGTCTAAGTACCAATAAGAAGGTCATGAAAAAAGTTATTTTTAGATAGAAATTCCCGCAGTAGAGTTTATGTCACTTCACTATATGTAGATTTAACGGTGTCACTATTATGGCGGAAGCAACAAAGTAAACAAAGCCGTAGAAACAGTTATATGAAAATTCCGCCTGATGCTATTATTGCTGACGAAAAAATTACCCGCTACTTATTAGTACCAAGAGAACAAGACGATAAATCAAAGTTTCTCGCCCTAGCTGGATTTACACAAGAAAATCCAGAACTCTTAAAAGCAGCAATTCGACAATTAGTAGATTCAACAGCAACAATACAAGATAGGGATAATGAATATGGGGTGTTCTATCGCGTTACTGGTGAATTAATCGGCTTGAAGGGGCGAAACTTAGCAGTGATTACAGTTTGGCTGCAAAGGGCTGTTGACGGCAAGTTTCAGTTTATCACTCTTAAACCTAACAAGGAGTCTTCAGATGAGCTTTGAACTATACCAACGTGTAGCTTTAAATCGTGACTTAAATGAATATCAATTAAAAAAAGGCGATGTGGCAACTTTAATTGATTTTGTCCCTCATCCTAGCAATGGCGAACAAGGATGTGTTCTAGAAGTATTCAGTGCTACTGGTGAATCAATATTTGTTGTTATCCTTCCCATCACTGATATTAAACCACTGAAAAATCATGAAATTTTAAGCGTTCGCTCTTTGGTGGAAATTTAGGTTGCCCAGGGGTTCAATTATTAGCAAACAATAGATTTTTTACTTTTTGAGTTCTGCATCCGCTTTTTTTGGATTAAAGTAATCGCTAGGAAAAAGAAACCTCATAATACATCAACCAAATATAGCAATTCTAAATAGTAAATAGGTTGTAAACAAAGCATAAAATTTATTGCATCCGATTATACTAAATAACAATGAGATTGCAACGCTTTATTAAGTAAAGCTTGATACTCTTCATCCGTAACACCATAAGCGCCAAATCTTTCTAAGTGGGGATTCATCATTTGAGCATCGAATAGCACAAATTGCCTTTGACGTAATCTTTCCACTAATTTAACCATTGCTACCTTTGAGCCATCGGGAATATGGTAAAACATCGATTCACCAATGAAAGCGCCACCAATGACAATTCCTAAAATTCCCCCAGCAAGTTTGTCACCTTGCCAAGTTTCAAAACTATAAGCGTATCCTGTCTGGTAAAGTAGCCAGTAAATCTCTTGTAATTCTGGTGAAATCCAAGTGTTTTCGCGGTTAGCACATCCAGCGACTACAGATTGAAAGTCACGGTTAATCGCCACGGTAAAACGCTCTTGGTTTAAAACACGTCGCAAAGACTTGGGGTAGCGAAATTGTTCATTCAAAGGAATTAAAGTGCGATCGCGACTACTATACCACCCCAGTCCATTGGTGTCATCAGCCATGAGAAAATAGCCTTGGGCATAGCCTCGAATAATAGTAGCGATGTCATATTCCATAAATATAAAAAACGCCAGAGAAATACAACTGGATGTTCCTCTGCAACTTACTTAGCGTTATTTTGCGTTTAAAAAAATGACTGAGATAATTCCACCTATCACCCTACCACCATCTGAAAATCCTCACCTCGAAGGTGAATGGTTGCAACAGAGTTTATTGAGGTGGCTAGATACAGAATTTATCCCGGAAGCCATCAATCATACAATATCTCAACGAGCAGCACAGATTTTTGTGCGACAGCGCATGGAAGGAGAAAATGATCTTGGCTCTCTGGTGATTGCCATTGTTACAGAGATGGAGGCCTTTGATTTTTCTAAAAGTTTTTATGGAGAGTTTGCGATCGCTAACGCTGTCAGCGATCTACTCTTAGACAGTCTAGGCATAGACCGTTGCTGCGGTCAATAATTTTTGTTAGTTGTCAGTTGTCAGTTGTCAGTTGTGATTTTTTACGACTAACCACTGACTACTAACCACTGACTACCAACTAGACTTAACAACTCCAGGTAAAAGACCCTCATGCGCCCATTCCCGTAATACGTTCCGAGACAGCCCAAAGTCACGGTAAACACCTCTAGGGCGACCAGTTACCCAGCAACGGTTGCGGCGACGGCTAGGTGCGCTATTACGTGGTAGTTGTTGGATTCTACGGTGAATTTCCAACTTCTCTAAGGGAGATTCGGTAGTTTTGAACTCGTCTAACAAAGCTTCCCGCTTGTCAGCGTACTTTTCTACCATTTTGGCGCGCTTTTTCTCGCGCTCAATCATGCTCTTTTTTGCCATACATTCTCTAACTTAAATTTAGACAGCATTTTCTATTCTACAACGCCCTATCAATTCTAGGGCTACTTTTGTCGTCAATACCCCATGCCCTATACCCTATCAGCACTAGTAGTCTGCCAAGGGAACTTTGCTAAGTTAATGGGAAAAAAGTCCGGTTCTTTTCTCCCCCTGCCTCCCCTGCCTCCCCTGCTTGTCTCCACCCGTCATTTTTGAGTTGACAGACCACTAGGACATAAATCAGCAAGTTGACACGCTTCACAATTGGGAGACCGTGCTTTACAGATAGCACGACCATGATAAATTAGCCGAATCGACCAATTTTCCCAATCTGTTTGCGGTAACAACTCCATTAAATCTTTTTCTATGCGAGTTGGGTCTGGATTTTCAGTTAAACCCAAACGTTGGCTGAGGCGCTTAACATGAGTGTCTACGGTTACGCCAGCATTAATGCCATAAGCATGAGCTAAGACTACATTGGCTGTTTTGCGCGCCACACCAGGAAGTTGCAACAACTGTGGCATTTGGTTGGGTACAACAGAGTCAAACTCAGCAACAATCATGCGACACGCCGCTTGAATATTTTTCGCTTTATTGCGATAAAACCCTGTAGAACGTACCAAGTTTTCTAATTCTACTAAATCAGCGATCGCCAAACTAGCTGCATCGGGAAACCGAGCAAACAAAGCTGGTGTGACTTTATTTACTCGTTCATCTGTACACTGAGCAGAAAGAATAGTAGCCACCAGCAGTTGCACTGGTGTTGAGTAGTTCAAAGAGCAAACTGCATCTGGATAAAGATGCTTTAGGCGAACTAGAATTTCTAGTACCCGTTGCTTCTTGGATAGTGATTTAGGCGTGGTACTCACTGAAACAATTTTTGTACCCATTCCAACTGACTAGTAAGCTGGGTGGTTTCTTTAACAATCAGAAAAATTCCCAGTCCTAACAGTAGCATTAAACCTGTTTGCATGACACCTTCTTGGACGCGGGTGGGTAAAGGCTTACCACGCACACCTTCAATCAGCAAAAACGCCAGTTGTCCGCCATCCAAAGCTGGTAGAGGCAAAATATTGATGATTGCCAAGTTAATGCTGATTAAAGCCGCAAAGAAAAATAAACTACCCGTATCATTTTGGGCAATACTGGAACCGATTTGCACAATTTTAATCGGCCCTGCTACTTGGCCAGCCGTTTCGCCAAAGTTGGTAACTAGCTGCCCAAAGCCTTTAAATGTCATCGTAATGATGCGCTGAAATTCTACTGCACCCTTGTTTAAGGCTTTCAGCGGGTTAGTAACGGGATGACGCTCTACTTTGACGTTGGGAGAAAGTCCAACACCGACACTACCTTCACCATTGGCTTTAGCTTCGGGAACTACATTCAAAGATAACTTTTGGTCGCCACGAGCAATTTCTAATTTAACTGGCTTACCTGCATTCGTTTTAATGATTTCCCTTAAAGCTTCTAATTCTTGCGGCGATGTACCAAATTTTGTTTGATTAGCAGCTAAAATCACATCTCCTTTTTCAATACCTGCTTTTTGGGCTACAGAACTAACATCTGGTGCTAGCTGTTGGATTAAAACTCCTGGTTGAGGTAGGCTGGTTTGTGGTATACCAATAAAGCCAATCTGGGCTACTAAAAGGAAGTAAGCAAATATTAAATTTGCGATTACTCCAGCACTGATGACGATCGCCCGATCTAAAATCGGCCGATTACGCAGCAGGTTCGGGTCATTGGGTGGAATATCACTATCTGGGTCATCGTCGGGAAAGCCAACAAAGCCACCCAAAGGAAAGGCGCGGATAGCATATTCGGTTTGTGATCCTTGGTACTTCCAAAGAATTGGGCCAAACCCTAAAGAAAAACGGTTAACGTGAATACCTTGAGAACGGGCTGCAATAAAATGTCCCAGCTCGTGTACCAAGATCAGAACAGCCAAGACTGCGATCGCTGCTAAAACTGACATAGAGCAAATTTAGTGAAAATATTAAGCTATCTAACTTATCTCTATTTTAAGATGTGCGACAAGCATAGTATTGGTCTTGACTCGTCCAAATTAAACATTTTTGCACTTTGTTTAAGTTTTTTATAAATTTATTGTAATTTTTTACACTAATCACTAAGTGTAATTAGTCTTACTTTTGAGACGGTTTACTAGTCAAATTAGGATAATATATTTAGTTTCTTTTTTTACTGCTGTCTATTTCCAAAATTATTCAGGTGCGATCGCTAGATCAAAGGCTGTCTAATTCAATGAATACCATTTCTTTAGGAAGCTGCGCCAAATTTCCTTTGCTTTTTATTTTTTTCTTCTTTGTGTACTTTGCGGTAGCCTACGGCAAGCCGCATTGCGTCTACATTCCTCATATAGTTAAGTGCGTTGTACCTTCATATAGAACTGGTATAAGGATATAACAAAGAAAAAAAGCGATCGCAGCAGGCGATCGTTAACTCAGTATACCGATTTTACTTAAGTTTAAAATTTACAAAACTTTTATACTTAATTACTGTGTAACTTCATTTACATAAGATAGTATATCCAGTACTGTCGAAGAACTCACTTTATACTGACTACACTGATATTTATTAATGGTTAGGCTCTACTAAGTTAGAGACTATAAGAGAGATGACTTATGTATTATCAGCTGTGGAATTTTTTCTTGAAAGAAGACCAGTATCTTTTCTGGAAAGAGAAGATAAAATTTAACAAAAAGTCTGATAAATTGACTTGGCAAAACATTATCGATTTTTTGGGATTAATAGAACAAACCTTTTTATTAAAAAGTCAATTAGGAAAAACTAATACTATTGAGCAATTTATCAAGTTATCTACAGAAAATGGTTATAACTTCACCGCAGAGGAACTTGCTTGGTTTATAACTACAAGGAAACAGATTTGGGATCTTTTTGATTTAGCACAAAAAACCCCATCTCTTAAAGAACAATTACTAACAGCCAAAAGTCCGCAGGGTTTTATTAAAATAGCTACTGAAAATGGCTATGATTTTTCTGTAGAAGAGTTAGCTTGGCTCTTAACTGAAATTAAGGCATCTCCCAAACTAGTCTCTATAAATAACAGTGTTGGGGAGATTCTAACAGTATCAAATTACGGCAGAATTGAAACAGGATATTGGATTTGGCTAGCAGAATATTGGGGAATTGTACCACCATTTTGTCATTGTCATCAGCTAGGTACTTTATTTTCTCAATATATGGACAATCCTTTTCTGCCTGATCGCTGTTTTTTACCTAAAAGTTACTTTAATCAACGTTTCTTAAGTCGAGTATATAGTAATCCGGTTTGATTCGGTGAATTTATTTGTGTAGGTAGGGAACAGGAAACAGGAAACAGGGAACAGTTAAGAAGGGGTAGATATGTACTGAATCGTGTTCCTTAATCAAATAGGAGTCCTATAGTACTAATTCGTAATTCGTACCTCGACTTCGCTCGGCAACCTAATTCGTAATTCGTAATTAAGATGCACTTCAAAAAGGGCTAATACAGGTGCTTTCTGTTCGCTACCATTGGTCACAAGTTAAGACTGTGAGGCGGTTGTCAAGAGAGTTTGAATCACTCAATTATTTGTCTTAACTGAGTTTCACATAATTTTGTTGAGAACAAATCATTCTAGTCATACACTACAAACAACCATAGCTTATCGCCCCTTTATGCCAGATAATTCTTCGCCAAAAATCGAACTGCTGCGCGCGGCCTACGCAGCTTTCAACGCACGAGACATCGATGCCGCCCTCGCCATCATGACTCCTGACGTGGCTTGGCCAAAAGCGTTCAAAGGTGGTTTTGTCCATAGCCCTCAGGAAGTCCGCGCTTATTGGACAGAGCAATGGAACGAGATCAACCCGCATGTGGAACCAACTTCCTTTCACTCAGAAGATGACGGGCGTGTTTTGGTCAATGTGCATCAGGTCGTGCGCGACTTGGCGGGGAATCTTCTCGCCGATGAGTATGTTGGCCATCGCTTCACCATCGAGCATGGTCTGATCCGAAGCATGGAAGTTTGTCCACTTCCATCATCCAGCCAAAACACCTGACCACGCGTTGCTGCGTCACCTTCTTACCCCCTGCGTCTGCAACCAAGCGATCGCTTGCTTCGTGGCCGCTGCTAGTCGCTCAATTATTTATCTTGACTAAGTTTCACATAATTTTGTTGGGAACAAATCGTTCTAGTAAACCAGTACAATAATGATATTTATGCTCAAACGATCTATTGACAAAATTCACTTACTTTTAATTTGTTCTCAATGGTCTGCTACTCTTTTTATGAAAGAAAACATAAAGTAAAGCATCCTAGATTGAACATCCAGTTTCAATTATCAGGATGCTTTACAGTAAAAAACTTGAACAAATTGTGATGTATTAGCTAGCAGAAACTTTCAAACTACTAGGTTGACCTAGATCACCATGAAAAACCACACCGCGATGATTGGCGTACAGATGACGCAGAATCTTGTAAATTGGTTCAACTTGGTCAGCAGCACCTGCTTTCTCGGCGACTTCTTCTAAAGACAGAGCAGTTTTTTCTTTTTGCAGTACTGCTACTACTCGTGTTTGTAAATCAAGAATGGCGGCTGCGGCTTTTTTACCAGCTTCCACCCCTGGTTGATGGTAAGCGTTGATATTTACTAAGCTGGCATACAAACCAACAGCGCGTTCATACAAAGCAATTAATGCCCCGACAGTCCGGGGATTGACTTGGGGAATAGTGACTGTAATTGAATCGCGATGATTTTCGTAAAGTGCTTGTCGAGTTCCTTGCAGAAAACCAGAAAGAAAATCGCCCGATGTAACTCCTGGCTCTATTTCTGGCGAGGGACTATTGCGATCTTCCAAAACTTCAATTAGGGTAGCAAAGAAATTTGGGACACCTTCACGCAACTGCTGGACGTAAGCGTGTTGATCTGTAGAACCTTTATTACCATAAACAGCGATGCCTTGATAGACAGTATTGCCGTCTAAGTCCTTTTCTTTACCCAAGGACTCCATTACTAGCTGTTGCAAATAGCGACTGAACAACAGTAGGCTATCCTTGTACGGCAGGACAACCATGTCTTTTTCACCCCGTCCATTACCAGAAAAATACCAAGCCAAAGCCAATAAAGCAGCAGGATTATTTTTCAAGTCTTGAACGCGGGTAGCGTCATCCATTTCTTTTGCACCATCTAGCATGGCGCGAACATCAATACCCTGCAATGCTGCTGGTACTAAACCCACAGCAGACATTTCGGAAGTGCGTCCTCCCACCCAGTCATACATGGGGAACCTAGCTAGCCAGCCTTCAGCTTGTGCTATTTTATCTAAATTGCTATCAACGCTGGTAATCGCTACAGCATATTTGGCAAAATCTAAATTATGTCCAGCGTAAGCTTTTTTGACTTCAATCATGCCATTGCGGGGTTCTGGCGTGCCTCCAGATTTGGAGATGACTAGAACCAAGGTGCTAGCAAGGCTATTTCGTAGATGATTGAGAATGCGATCAATACCTGCGGGGTCGCTATTGTCGATAAAGTGAATTTTCAGAGGTGGAAAATCTGGGGAAAGGGCTTCTGCGACAAATTGAGGTCCTAAAGCAGAACCACCAATGCCAATGGAAATTATATCGGTAAAACGACTGGCTTTAGGAGGATGAATAGCACCTGTTTGGACTTTTTCAGCAAAGGCTTCAATATTTTCTAGAGTTTGGACAATTTCTTGTGTAAGTTCTGGAGTGGGTGCTAAATCAGGATTTCGCAACCAGTAATGGCCAACCATGCGGTCTTCATCGGGGTTAGCGATCGCACCCTTTTCTAATTGGGTCATATCCGCAAACGCCTTGTCAAACTTCGGCAGCAACGACTCCACGAAAGCGTCATCAAAACGCATCCGACTTACATCTAAGTAAAGTCCTAATCCCTCGTGGAAATATAACCAATTTTGGTATCGTTGCCAAAGTGCCGTTGCATCCATAAGGGAAATCTCAAATAAAGTGTTTTTCCAAAATAAGTTTAATGTAAGGATAGAGCGATCCCTGCCTAGCCTTATACAGTTTACAGTTTTAAGTGTTGGTCAAACTCTTCACTTTAAACATCTGGCATAGGTATGACCCGCAGAAATTTGACAATTTCGCCTCTAATCTCTATACCGACAAGATAATCATCTATAGTAAAACGATGAAAAATCCTGCCACTATCCAACTGCCGTAATTCTGGCAGACTATGCAAAAGTCCCTTTTCAGCAAACTCAAAAAAGACAAAATCATATACCCGCTGGTAGGCAGCTGGCTCTAAACTCTTCAGGTCTACTAAAAAAGACCTGGCATAGCGCACTTCCAGACTCATACCGTTTCACTTTAAAGTTGATACAAATAGGCAGCAAGGGAGCAGGGAGCAGAGAGCAGGGGGCATACTTCGACTGCGCCCTTCTCCTGTCAAAGATGCTGCGCGCTAAGCGTAGCTATGCCGCAGGCTTCACGACTACGCTCAGGACAAGCTCAGTAACCAGGGGAAAGAATTAAAGACCAATCATCTGTTTCAAATATTTCGTGAAATGGTATCACTAGGCTTTACCTTAACCAAAATCAGAAAAACATTAATACTTGTATCGCTTCTTCACGGGTTAAGATATCCCACGGTTGCTGCGATTGTTTAACTTGTTGTATGGCATCAAGCATATAAGAGTCACAATGTAAAGCGTGGAGAGCATTCCAACCACTTTCGAGTTCTTCATCACCCAACTGCTCGATTAAGTGATGAATCCTAATTCGCAACAAATTCATAATTTTGATTGATAATATTACCCAAAACTCAAAAATATTATTCCCAGAAAATGGCAATGGGTAACTAAACAGGGAGCAGAGGAGCAGGGGGAGCAGGGGGAGCAGAGGAGCAGGGGAGGCAGGGGAGGCAGGGGGAGCAGGGGGAGCAGGGGGAGCAGGGGGAGGCAGGGGAGGCAGGGGGAGCAGGGGGAGTAGGGAAAATAAATAACAACTGACAACTGACAACTGACTAAACATGACTGACTATCTAATCTTTCTAGCAATTTCTACGGCAATTTTTGCCCTGTTCGGTTTGGGACTCAACTTACAGTGGGGTTTTACAGGGTTAATTAACTTTGGTCATATTGCTTTTATGACCCTAGGGGCTTATACAACGGTATTGTTAAGCTTCAAAGGTGTTCCCCTATTTATTTCAGCAGTGATTGGGGCAATAGTCGCGGCTTTGTTGGGTTTGATCATTGGTTTTGCAACTCTGCGCTTGCGGGAGGATTATTTGGCAATTGTCACCATCGGCACAGGAGAATTAATTCGTTTGGTGGTAAATAACCAGGAATTACCTGTGGGTGACATTTGGATATCAGGAGCGTTTGGGGTACAAAGTTATCGTATACCCTTATCTACAGAGCCGAATCTGTTTTTTAGACTAGGGATGATTGGACTGTTGACGCTGTTGGTTGTGGTAACTTTATTGGCATTGTGGCGCTGGATTCGGACTGCTCAAAAATCTTTGGTTGCTGATTTCGCTCACAAAATAAGTAGTAAGCAAGAATTAGCCACACGTTTGGGTGTAGGTATTGTATTTGCTCTTTTGACGATCGCCATTTATATTTCTGGAGTTATCGGCCTGTACAATTACAATCCAAAAGCGGGTTTAATGCTGTTGGCACTTTTGACATTAGCTTTTGTATTTTGGCGCTTAGAAGTTTTAGTGCGATCGCCTTGGGGTAGAGTCCTCAAAGCTATCCGTGAGGACGAAGAAATACCCAAAGCAATGGGGAAAAACGTTTTTTGGTACAAAATGCAATCGCTGATGCTTGGCGGGGCGATCGCAGGGGTTGCTGGTGCTTTTTTTGCTTGGCAACTTAGCGCCATTTATCCTGACAATTTTCAACCACAGCTAACTTTTGACGCTTGGATTATGGTGACTTTAGGTGGTTCTGGCAATAATATCGGCACAATTTTAGGTGCAGTAATTTACTTTGCTTACGATGCCCTCACTAGAGAAGTATTACCAAAATTTGTCCCTCTTGATGAAGCGCGTCTGGGTGCATTTCGCATTATGGTAATTGGTTTAATTTTGATGGTACTGATGATTTGGCGACCTCAAGGTATCTTAGGGAAAAAGGAGGAACTCACCCTTGGAAAATAACTCACTTCCTCTATTGGTAGCAACTGGACTTTGCAAAAGCTTTGGTGGGATTAAAGCAGTTCATGACGCAAGAATTGAAGTTGCCAAAGGTAGTATTACTGGCTTAATTGGCCCCAATGGTGCTGGTAAAACTACTTTATTTAATTTACTCTCTAACTTCATTCGCTCAGATAAAGGACGAGTAATTTTTGACGGCGAACCCATCCAACATTTACAACCATACCAAATCGCCCAGCAGGGAATAGTCCGCACCTTTCAAGTTGCTAGGACTCTCTCGCGGTTGTCGGTGTTAGAAAATATGCTATTGGCAGCACAAAAACAAACAGGTGAGAATTTTTGGCAGGTGCAGTTACAGCCGCATGTTGTCGCTAAAGAAGAAAAGCAATTAACAGAACAGGCGATGTTTTTGTTAGAATCCGTGGGATTAGCCCAAAAAGCCCACGAATATGCCGGTGGTTTATCTGGTGGACAACGCAAACTGCTAGAAATGGGAAGGGCGTTGATGACTAATCCGAAGTTAATTTTATTAGATGAACCCGCCGCGGGGGTAAATCCTAGATTGATTGATGATATATGCGATCGCATTGTCACCTGGAACCGCCGGGATGGCATGACATTTTTAATTATTGAACACAATATGGATGTGATTATGTCCTTGTGCGATCGTGTTTGGGTATTAGCAGAAGGGCAGAATTTGGCTGACGGTAATCCAGCAGAAATTCAAAACAATCAAAAGGTTCTAGAAGCCTATTTGGGAAAATAATTTGTGAAATAACAATATATTTATAAAATAATTAAAACCGTAAATACCCGGCTTTTCAAAAAAGTCGGGTATTTTGTTGCTTACAGTTACATTTTATGATTATTCGGGAATATTAAGTTATAAAAGCTTAAAAGCAATATTGAATTTTTGATATTTGGATACTTAACTTATGAAAAAGATTGCTAATTCCATGATTATCGGTATCCTCCTTTTGGGGCTTTGCAGTTGCAATTCAGTTAAATCGACTGATTTGAAAAATTCTAACTCAGTTACTAGCCTAAGCAAGTCTCAAGCTAAAGCAGTTATCAAAGTAGGTGGTTCTAGTTCAACGGTAACTGTTTTAAAACTTTTAGCACAAGCTTATCAATCCCAAAATAAAAATATCGAAATTGAGTTTGTTTCCAATGGTCAATCGGAAGGAGCGATCGCAGCCCTCAAAAACGATATTATCGACATCGCTGGTAGCAGTCACAAACTCAAACCAGAAGAAGATAACGGTCAAATTCAATATCGAGAAATTGCACAAGATTTATTACTTGTTGCTACTAACAATAGTGTTAAAGGTGTTAGCAACCTCTCCACTAAACAATTAAAAGCAATTTATCAAGGTGACATTACAAATTGGCAGGAATTAGGCGGTGCTGATGCAAAAATTGTAGTTTTGGATAGACCCGAAGATGAATCAGCGAAAAAGTTATTGCGAAAATATTATTTAGGAGAAGAGAAAACCACAACTAAAGCTGTGATTTTGAACAAAGAGGGAGAATTAATTGAAACCTTACAAAATACTCCTAACTCCATCGGCGCTTTCTCTTTGGCTTATTCTCTAATCAATAAATTGCCTATTAATCATCTCAGTCTCAATGGTGTTGCTCCTAAAGCGCAAAACTTTGCCAGTGGTCAATATCAAATGGTGCGTCATATAGGTATTCTCTGGGACAAAACACCTTCAACATCTACTCAGGGTTTTATTGATTTTATTGCAAGCAAAGAAGGTGAAACAGTACTACAAAATAATGGTTTTGTCCCTACCAAATAAATTAACAATTTTGTAATTAATTATATTAGCGCAGCGGTAGCGAGTCCGCGAGGGTCATTAAGAATTACTGGTTAATATGTCATGCGTAAATTTTTCAGGAGTCTGAAACTCATCCAAAAAATTGTTCTACCATTGCTTGCAGTTTGTTTGAGTGTATTCATGCTGGGCTTATTAATATTAGGAAATTGGTTCACCGATAGTTTGCAGCAGAATTTCCGTCAAGAAATTGGAAGTTTTGCTGAACGAGTTGCTCAAGATTTCCAGGATGAACAGCAAACTCTAGAAACGGAAATCGAACTAATTACTAATCGAGATATGCTGAGTCAGGCTGTTAAACAGCGCGATCAAGGTTTGTTGTTGCAAATATTACTACCACTCAAATCTGTTTTGAAATTGGATTGGATTAAAGTAATTGATACTCAAGGAAATATCCTTGTGGATTTACGAAACGGCTCTTTTCATCAAGCCAATTTATTAGACAAAGTAATTACTAGTACTGCTATTAAAGGAGCACATTTAGTAGATTTGGTAGATGTAGAAGGTGGAGAACAAGTTCTACAAGTGGCCACAAATGGGATTAAATCATCAGCAGGAGTTTTGGGAGGAATTGTCATTGGTAACTTAGTAGATGATATCTTACTACAACAAATTGCTGCGGGTTCTTCCAAACACCTAATTATCCATAGACAAAATAGTATAGTTGCAACAACCTTGTCAGCAGCCAAAGTAGGAAATTGGCAATTTCCTCGTTCTGAGTCACCTGCTGAACAAATAACTATTAATAACAAAAAATACTTAGCCAAAAGTATCACATTTACAGGAGCAAGTCAGTCTTTAACAATTACAGTGTTGTATCCCATCTCGCTGTTAGAGGTTGCTCAACATAAGTTATGGAAGCACTTAGGGCTGTTATTTTTGTTGGGAAGCAGTATTGTGGCAGTTATTGGTTTTTTAATTGCACAAACAATTACTCGTCATCTGCAAGCTGTTACAAAAGTTGCACAACGAGTCACCCAAGAATCGAATTTTGATCTCCAAGCTCCCGTAACGACTCAAGACGAAGTAGGAATCTTAGCTATTTCTTTTAATCAATTAATTCAACAGGTAAAACAACTATTAGCAGAACAATATCAAGTAAACCAAAAGCTAGAAATTTATAGTCAAACACTAGAAGAAAAAGTAGAAGAACGAACACAAGCGCTGCGGAAAAAAAATACCGCTCTTAGCCAAACTTTACAAGAACTCAGGCGTACCCAGTCCCAATTAATTCAAAACGAAAAAATGTCTTCTTTGGGACAGTTGATTGCTGGCATTGCCCATGAAATCAATAACCCAGTTAATTTCATCTACGGTAATCTCAAGTACACTGATGATTACACTCAACAGTTAATGCAGTTACTTGAACTTTATCAGAAACATTACCCTTCGCCAGAACCAGAAATTCAAAATGCCCAAAAAGAAGCTGATATTGCATATTTAACAGAAGATTTGCCGAAAATTTTGACTTCTATGAAGATTGGAGCTAGTCGCATCCGGGAAATTGTCCTCAGTTTGCGAATCTTCTCTCGTTTGGATGAAGCCGAGTTTAAAACTACTGATATCCATGAAGGGATTGATAGTACCCTATTAATTTTGCAACACCGAATCAAATCCCAAAACGCTCGCCCCCAAATCACAATAATCAAAGAGTATGGTGATATTCCTAAAGTCCAGTGCTTTGCAGGACAATTGAACCAGGTATTTATGAACATCTTGGCCAATGCCATCGATGCTTTAGAAGAGGCTTTTCAAAAAGGGCTTTGTCCAGAACCGATAATTAGTATTTCTTCAGCCCAAGTGGATGGAAATCTCTTTATTCATATTGCTGATAATGGTATAGGGATTCCAGAAGCAATCCAGTCTCATTTATTTGATCCCTTTTTCACTACAAAACCAGTTGGTAAAGGTACTGGTATGGGATTATCAATTAGCTATCAAATTATTACTGAAAAACATGATGGTTCGTTACGTTGCATTTCATCACCGGGACAGGGTGCAAAGTTTGTAATTGCCATCCCTATTCGATAAGGTGAAGCTGATTATTGTAAGTTTAGGGACACCCACAAAAGATGTCCCTAAATAGAAATTTAAGAGGATGTTAGATTCAGTCTAAAATCTAGAACTACTTACCGTTGGTGTTATTACCATTTCCATTACTCGTAAGGACGCGTTCAGCAAGTTTTTCCGGTACTTCCTGGAGATGATCATATACCCAATGGAAGGAACCAACACCAAGAGTAAGCGATCGCAACTCCACAATAAAGTTTTGCATTTCTGCTTGAGGCAAGTATGCAGCTACATTATCCCAGCCTTGCCAATCATTTCTCCCTTCATAGCCCAAAATTTGCCCACGTCTGCCACTCACAAGTTGCAATACTTTAGAGGTAAATTCGCTGGGTGTTGTTACCTCCACCCGCAGAATTGGTTCTAGAAGGGTAGGTTGCGCCTTGGGTATTCCCGTTTGCATAGCTAATCGGGCAGCTTGTCTAAAGGCTTGTTCAGAACTATCAACGCTGTGGTAAGAACCATTGGTTAATGTTACTGCTACATCTACCATTGGAAAGCCCAAAGGCCCGTGTGTAAGAAACTCCCGCACACCCATTTCCACGCCAGGAATGTACTGTTTAGGAACTACACCACCGACAATGGTTTCATTAAAGTTAAAGCCTGTACCTCGCGGCAAAGGTTGAATGTCAAGAAAAACATCACCAAACTGCCCATGACCACCGCTTTGGTGTTTATAGCGCCCATGTACCGCAGCCACAGTTTTGCGGATAGTTTCTTTGTAAGGCACTTGTGGCAAGTGGGTCGTCATTGGCAAATTATACTTACGGCGCAGTCTATCTAAGGCGACTTGTAAATGAATTTCGCCTTGACCCCAAAGAATTACTTCGTGGGTATCACCGTGTTGTTCCCAAGCCAAAGCAGGATCTTCTTCTAAGAGTTTGGTAATGGCGCTGCTGAGTTTAACTTCATCGTTGCGCTTTTCTGGTGTAATAGCAAGGGCATACACTGGTTCTAACTGTTCAGCTTTGGATAGTTCCTGAACTTGCTTTTCTGTAGAGATGGTATCCCCGGTCTTAATTCCCTCTAAACGACTGACTGCAACAATTTCACCAGCCCCGACTTCATTCACTAACTGCTGTTGTTGTCCCATGAGACGGTAAATTCCACCAGCGCGAATGCCATTGAGGACGATACCATCAGTTAATTTGCCCCGCCAAATCCGCACTAAAGAAAGTTTGCCACCTTGGGGAGTGTAATAAGTTTTTAGTACTTGGGCTAAAGATGTATTGTCTTTGATGTTCTTTAAGCGGCGTTCGGCTGTGGTTTCTGGTTCGGGTGCTTCTCGTTGCAGGGCTTCTAATAGAGGTCTTACACCATAATCTTGTTCTGCCACACCAAAGAAAACGGGTACTACCAAATCAGCCCCTAATTCTAATTTTAAATCGTTGAGAATTTCTTCTTGGGGTGGTTCGATGTCTTCTAAAAGTTCTTCCAATAAGTGGTCGTCAAAATCTGCCAAAGCTTCGAGCATTTCTGCCCGTGCTTGATGTTCTTCTGCTTTTAAACTTTCGGGGAAGGGAATCGGGTCAGCAGGTGCGCCCGAATGATATTGATATGCTTGTTCGCTCACCATGTCGATAAAGCCGGTCAGCTGTTCCCCATTCATAATGGGATATTGGTGTGCTACTAAAGGACGGCTGGATACTGCTTTGAGGGCGTGTAACGTTTCTAAAACGTGAATATTCGCCCGATCCATTTTGTTAACAAAGACGATGTGAGGAATTTCCCAATCGTCTAGGAATTTAAATAAAGGGGCTAGGGTGAGGACACGATCGCGTATGGGTTCGCAAACTACAATTACTGCATCCACTCCCATTAAAGCATTGTACGTTTCTTGGACAAATTCCACAGAACCCGGACAATCTATAAAAGTAAAGCGAGTACCATTAAATTCGGTACTCGCTGCACTCACCTCCACGCTCATCTGGCGATCGCGTGATTCTCCGGCACTATCTCCAACTGTGTTACCATCCTTAACATTGCCCTTGCGCGAAATTGTCCCTGTGACAAATAACAAGCTTTCTAGTAAAGTAGTTTTTCCACTTAAATAAGGGCCAACAATTGCAACATTCCGCGAACCCGATTTTACTTTTTCGTTCATAAAACCTCCCTTGCGGTAAATTACTCTTAACCGCATGATTCTGTGTGTTTTAGGGATTAATAGTTCTGCTGGAGGAAGAATTATTCCTCCCTTAATTTGTCATTATCCTCTCTTTAATCGAAAGTAAAAAAAATTGTAGCCTGTCGTAAGATTTAGCTTAAGAAAAATTAAGTACCACAAACTTTAATAGAGAAACCAAACATTTTGTAAAGGCATTCTTTATAACCAAACCTTTTATGAAGTAAACGTAACTCAAACTGTTGCTAGCCCAAAAATCTATGAGATTATCACTCAATAAATATTCCCTAGCAGAAATAGTGAGCTTGATATTAATAACTGGCAGCATACTCTCACTCTCTCCTCCTGCCTCCCCTGCCTCCCCTGCCCCCCGGTCACTGAGCGAAGTCGAAGTGCTGCCCCCCTGCCCCCTGCCCCCTGCCCCCTGGTTACTGAGCGCAGTCGAAGTATGCCCCCTGCCTCTTCTAGCACAATCGAACGCTCAAAATGCCACAGAGTTATTAAATCAAGGATTACAGTTAATCCAGGCGGGAAGGGCGCAAGATGCGATCGCAGTTTTTCAACAAGCAACTAAACTAGATCCCAATTTAGCCGCTGCTCATTACAATTTAGGACTAGCATTGCGCCAAACAGGGCAATTAAAGCCAGCGGCTGATGCATTTTATCAGGCCACCCAATCAGATCCTAATTTTTCTTTAGCCTTTGCCAATTTAGGCGGAACGCTATTAGAAGCAAATAATTTACAACAGGCAAATGATTACTTACAGCGAGCATTACAACTTGATCCTAAACTAGGTTTTGCCCACTATAATTTGGGGTTAGTACGAGAACAGCAACGAGAATGGGGACAAGCGATCGCTGCTTTTAAAAAAGCAATGGAATATAGTAAGAATGCCCCAGAACCTCCCTATCATATCGGGTTGTGTTATCTCCAACAGGGTAAAATCAATCAAGCAAAAGACGCTTTTAGTCAGGCATTACAAAGAAATCCCAAATATGCAGAAGTTCACTACAATCTGGGAACAATTTGGTTTAGCCAAGGCAAATTACAAGAAGCATTAGAAGCTTTTAGAAAATCAGCTGTAGCTAACTCCAACTACCCTCATGCTTATTATGGAGCCGGGTTAGTTTTTATGCAGCAAAAGCAGTATGCTCAAGCAGCCCAAGTATTACAATATGCCAGAGATTTATATAATGCTCAAGGTAGTCCTCAATGGGCGAAAAATGCCCAACAATTGTTGCAACAAGCACAAAATTTAAATTACAAACCTCGCTGAGGCGCGATCGCTTAATATTGCCTAAAATTAAGATATTGGGTGGACTGGCAGGTGTGGTGTGAACTTGTCCCAATTGAAATGGAAACTGACATGCAAAAGCGCTTCAAAAGTCGATTTTTATTTGGCGATCGCTGGCTTGATCGGCATTCAATTGTTCGCAACATGGAGGCTTTCCAAGACTTAATTGTGATTGTCCTATGTTTAATTTTGTTTGCCGTCATGGTGATCCAATTGTGGGGAATATTAATTGCTCTCGTGCAGCCGTTAGACTTTCAAGAAGTAACTGCAAAAATACTCTTTGTATTGATTTTGGTAGAGTTATTTCGACTTCTGATGGTTTACTTACAGGAACATAGTATTGCTGTGGGAGTAGCAGTAGAAATAGCAATTGTATCTGTACTCAGAGAAGTAGTCGTTCACGGGGCATTAGAAATTTCAGGGATGCAGACGGCAGCAATTT
Source organism: Halotia branconii CENA392 (assembly GCF_029953635.1). NCBI lineage: Bacteria > Bacillati > Cyanobacteriota > Cyanophyceae > Nostocales > Nodulariaceae > Halotia > Halotia branconii. The sequence continues at coordinate 791,970 of NZ_CP124543.1, forward strand.
GTGGCTTATTGTTGATTTTAGGTGCATTGCTGGTGGTGTATGCTAAAACCCCACACATGGATTGTATAAGTGCTAACACCAAGTATTGCCCTATTGTCCAGCCAGGAAACAGAGAACAGCAAAACGAGTTAGAGTTCCAATATTCACGTTACTATGACGAAGATCAACCTCGTGCATAAGTAAATAGACAGCAATTCTGTGACTAGATCAACTAAGCCACGAGTAGCAAATTGGAACATCTATTATTTAATACCAATTCTGTGTGAAGCCGCACAGAATTGGTATAAGGGATATTAGTGATGACATCAAGCACTAACTAAAGGCATGGTATATGTATCATCATTTGACTTAGTGTTATTCCTGATATCCGCTGTATGAATATTTTAATGCTATCTTCTACTTTTCCCTATCCACCAACGCGAGGGGGAACTCAAGTCAGGACATTTAATTTACTCAAATATTTGAGTCAAAGTCATGCTATTACCCTTGTGACTCAACATGAAAGCGATGTAACACAAACAGAAATCTCAGGATTAAGGGAATGTGTAGATCAACTAGTTGTATTTGAACGTCCTGCCGATTCTCAAGAAACTACAGGAATACTGAAGAAGATACAGCGTTTTAATACATTCTTACAACAAGGTACACCGCCAAGTGTACTTAATCGTTATTCAACTGAAATGCAAGAGTGGGTTAGTAACTTCGTCGAGGCGAAGAAATGTGATGTGATCACCTGCGAACATAGCGTGAATGAAATTTATGTACCAGCACACTTCCAAAAGCATCTGAAAACCGTAGTTAATATTCATAGTTCTGTCTACGGTACTTGTCGTAATCAGCTAGCAACTGGTACTTCTGAAAATACATTGCGAGACAAAATTAATTTACCGCTTTTACGTCGCTATGAGCAAAGATATTGCTCTAAATTTTCCAAAATTGTCGTGACAACGCAAGAAGATCAAATTCAACTACAAGCGTTTAGTCCTAACAGTGAAATTACAGTTATTCCTAATGGTGTAGATTTAGTTTCATTTCCCTATCGTACTACTGATCCGGGGGGAAACCGCTTAGTTTTTATTGGCGCTATGGATAATTTAGCTAACATTGATGCTGTTTGCTTTTTCAGCAGCCAAATTTTACCAGAAATCCAAAAAATATATCCTGATACAACTTTCGATATTGTCGGTTCTCGTCCTGCACCAGAAGTTTTAGCACTGCAACACCAACCAGGAATTAATGTAACTGGTAAAGTGCCGTCAATGGTAGAGTATTTACACCAATCAACTGTCTGTATTGTACCGATGCGAACAGGATTTGGGATTAAAAATAAAACTCTAGAAGCAATGGCAGCTGGTATACCCTTAGTAGCAAGCGATCGCGGTTTAGAAGGACTAGTCGTAGACGGTAATAATATATCATTACGGGCATTACGAGCAAATGAACCAGCAGAGTATATTTGCGCTATTAGTCAACTATTTGATAGTCCACAATTGCGTTCTGAATTATCTCGCAAAGCTAGACAACTTGTAGAAACAGAGTTCACTTGGGATATTGCTGGAAAACGTTACGAACAAGTTTGTCTGGGATAAAATGATTAAGCAAAAATAAATACATTCGTCAAGATAGAGTATAAAACAGGACTTACGCAAGCCCAAATCGTCATTGCGACCGAAACGAAGTGTAGGGAAGCAATCGCAGGATTTTTGCTATTACGTCGCTATCGCTCGTAATGACGAAATTGCGTTAGTTTTGCGTAAGTCCCATAAAACATAGAAATTAGATTAGATTACTGTACATAACCTAACCTAAAATTTGAGTTTAAAAATACCTTTAAGCTCATCTCACCCCTGGAAGGGGCGGGATTTCGTGTCAGTGGTCAGGGGTCAATACTCAGTTTTTTTGCTACTCACCACACTTCGGCTACGCTCAGTGCATCGCTGACTACTGACACCTGACGGGGACGGGGCGACTATTACAGACCCTCCTTGTTCGCGTCAGCGTCTCTGAAAGAGAAGAAGTGGGTAGTGCGATCGCCTTTTGACTACTGTTGCATCGAAGGCACTGCAAAAATTCTGCTGGATATAGGCACACGTAAATCTGGTTTATTAGGATTTGAGATAGTATTAGCAGATGATGCATCATTAGTAACTTCAGAAAAGATGGTTTTGTTACTATTGGTAAAAATAGGAGAATTAACTAATTGGGATGATTCTATTGTACTAATTATGGGAGATATATCAGAAGCTATAGGACTAATAACAGTATTAGTTTGATCGGTGTTTGATGCTGGTACAGTCTGAGCCTGGGACGGAGAAATATTGAATGCAGAGATTGTTGCTAATGTCAGCGCTAGCAAGGAATAACAGTATTGATTCATTTTAATTTATCAAATTTTTGAGCTTTGGGCTTTAATTAAGTTGTGTTATATTTTTTTGAGAGCCTCAGATTCCAACTTCTCACAAAAGTCGAAAACCTTGTATAAATAACAACGCAACTATTAAAAATATACATATACTTTTATCGAATAAAAAAGAGAAAAATTACGGATTTTTTAATTCGATATGATTTAGCTAGTTAATTATTTGATGAGTAGATTCAATGAAACAAACTACAAAAAATATAAACTCTTGATAAATTGCAAAATTCAAATATCTGTACAGAAAAAGGAGTGATGAATTTGGTGAGATATCATCAAACCCATTACTCCTGATACATTGTGCGTTGATAAGCTGTTATGCTTGAGTTACATTACAACAAACTAGTACTTAACTTGTCCTCTCACTAAAGATACTAATTTTTGTTAAATATTTTCGTTATTCTTTACACGTTTATTTGTTGTTGTTCTTACTATAGATAGTTAAGTGATTTCTAGTAGTTCACCAACCCAATATTGCTGTGTAGACCTAGCAGGAGTGAAGGGGGTAGGGCGCAAGGAGAGAATCTTTCTCCTCTGCTCCCTGCCACGAAGCCTGCCACCACGCAAAGTTCTCTTGGCAGATTACTAATAGGACATACTACTAGCCAAGAAAATACCAATACTGACGAGTTTCAATACTTCGACAAGCTACTTCGGCTAAACTCAGGCTAGACTCAGTACAAGTCAGTATAACGCTTTGCTCAACTCTCGACCTTCCGTTGGTTTCGACTTTGCTCAACTAACGGCTGCGGTAAATTCATTAATGGAATTTATCTAATTAAATAGTAGCTATAGAAATCCGGTTTGATTTGGTGAAATTACTTGCGTGGTGCGCGTTCGCAAAGCGTCTCGCACAGAAGCGCAGCGCAAGCGCGATAGGCGGGGAATAAGGAACAGGGAACAAGGCTCTTTGAGGTGTACTGAATTTTTTCAAAAATCAAATATGAGTCCTAATATTAATTCAAGAATGCATACATAAGTAGGAATATTGCCTGTTTCATCAACTTTGTTAATCTCTCTTTGTTAGTAAATCAAAAACTAATGAACAGGTAAATTACTCAAGAGCGATCGCTAGGTTGACTGAATTTTACATTTCTTTAGAAACAACCCTGGAAATTAGTTTATTTTACTACTAAGGGTAGAAGTATTATCTAGCAAAAATGCTTATTATTTACTTTGGTCAAGGAATTTTTATCCAAAAATTCAATAATTAGCCAATATACTCAAAAATATGTGTATTTAGAAAGTACCGTTGGGCAGCAGTTGCAGCTTATTAAAAGTTTCATTACATAGTGGCAACAGCCTCAGAGCTTGGGTAACTCCTCTAAAAATTTGACACACTGTAATTTTTTTTGCTCAACCTCTGCAAGCTAGTAGTGGTAATTTAAGGTGAACATAGAACAATTTATCCAGCGCACAGAAGCATTACACAGAAGTTTGGCAGATTTATACCAAACAGCTAGTGTCTTACCTTGGATTCCGCCGGATATGCTACCACAAGCTTTTAAAGAACTATATGGCACTTCAAAGATACTACAGTTAGCGGCCGAAGAACTTTATCAACAAAATGAAGAACTTGTACAAACACGAAATCTGCTAGAAGCAGAACGCCAATATTACCAAGATTTATTCGAGTTCGCACCAGATGGCTATTTAGTTACAAATGCGGAAGGAATTATCCGAGAGGTTAATCTAAGTGCAGCTAAGTTGCTCAATATTTCCAGACAGTCTTTAATAGGCAAACCAATGAGCAACTTTGTCCTTTTCCAAGAAAGACATTGTTTTCGTAGTGAACTTAATCAGTTATCGCAATCTGACAGAAGGCGAGAGTTAGTAGTGCGCTTTCGGCAAGGACATGGCGATTTTTTTACCGCAGCTTTAACAGTGACAGCATTTCGCAATCAACATGGCAGAGTCAGTTCTCTACGCTGGCTATTACGTAACATTGATGAACGTCAGAAAATAGAAGGGCTAATCAAGAGTGATATAGATCTTAGTCAAGATCGTCCTATATTTAAACATTCAAAAGGAGAAACTATTCCTCTAAACCCATTAATGATCTGGTATGTTCATCAGGGGTTAGTTAAACTCAGTACCTTTTTTGAAACAGGCGAAGAAGCATTAATTGGATTAGCTAAAACGCAAATGGTTTTTGGCTCTAATATGACTTCTTTACCAATTTACCAAGCAACAGCCTTAACGGATGTCGAATTAGTCTCAATTTATGTAACAGAAATGACTGTTAATCCAATATTGAACCGTATTTTATTACCGAAAATCAATCAGCGATTACAGCAAACTGAATCATTTTTAGTCATATCTGGAAGACGACGAGTAGAAGATCGTTTACATCATTTATTAGAACTTTTAAAACGAGAAGTTGGTGAACCTGTTGTAGGTGGAACTCGCTTTAGTGTTCGTTTTACTCATGAAGATATTGCTAGTGCCTGTTGCACTACGAGAGTGACAATTACAAGATTGATGGGTAAACTACAACAACAAGGTTTAATTAGTTTTGATACCAAAAAACATATAGTCTTGAAAGACTGAATTATGCTGCGATCGCTTCATTAAATTTCATTGCCAAATAGTATAACTCGTACCACGATACTTTAATTCTATTGGTAACTTCAATTGATGCGTAACTGTGGATGGCTGCACTTTAAATTTAGCACCACGATAGCAGCCAATATATGAGTTTGTAGCAGCTTTAACATCTGTATAGTTCAATTCGTAACTAGCAGCCCGATAAGTTAGTTGCATAATTGCCTCCTTTTAGGAAGTATCTAATCTTGACATTCCTATTTATAAATTAAAGGCAAATAAGAGTAGATACAAAAAAGTTAAGGATTTCTCTAAACTTAACTTTTAATTATAAATTAATTATTTGACTGTAAAATATCTAGTTTTTATACATTAATCTAGCAATTAATTTGATTAATAAACATATTTGCGTAGGGAGGGAACACTTCGGCTACGCTCAGTGCATCGCAGGAAAAAAGAGATTTAGGGGTATACTGAGTTTTTTCTCCAAATCAAATATGAATCCTATAGATTAATTGTTAAAATATCCCAAAGCTTTTAAAGGCAATAAATAATATTGCCATAATCAAACGTTAACTTATTTAAGAAGTAGCACCGCAAGGCGAAATTAAAAATTAATACAGCATCAGCTTTTCATTGATCTAGAATGGATGGTTTATTTTTGCCGAACTGTACTAGCATTAATGCATTAAAGTTGAGCTTAACTTTTCATCTGTATCCATATTTTGTCAGTGCGATGCCTTTGGCGGGCTATACCTGCGTTCAAGATTGTATAGAATAACCCGCTTGATCATACATGGCGAAAAATTTGTTGACTAACTTAGCAGTAGAAATTCTTATAATAAGCACTTGGAAAGAGAAAAACGTTTTATTTGCTAAATATTTTCATGAGCATCCGTAACATTTCTACTACCCCCTTTCAAGATCAGAAGCCTGGTACTTCTGGGCTACGCAAAGCAGTCACCGTTTTTCAACAGCCCCATTACCTGGAAAATTTTGTTCAATCTATCTTCGATACTGTAGGAGATTTACGAGGACAAACCTTAATCTTAGGTGGTGATGGTCGCTACTATAATCGACCAGCAATTCAAATTATTCTGAAAATGGCTGCTGCTAACGGTGTTGCACGGGTGAAAGTCGGTCGGGGTGGCATCTTGTCTACACCAGCAACTTCCTGTGTAATTCGCAAGTACAACGCTCTTGGTGGCATAATTTTATCTGCTAGTCACAATCCCGGCGGCCCAGAAGGAGATTTTGGCGTTAAGTACAATAGCAGCAATGGTGGCCCCGCACCAGAAAAGATGACGGCAGCAATTTTTGACCGTAGTAAAGTCATAGACCATTACAAAATTTTGACCGCGCCTGATGTGAATTTAGATACATTGGGTGAATCTAAATTGGCAGATATGGTAGTCGAAGTCATTGACTCAGTGCAAGACTACGAAAAACTGATGGAGTCGCTATTCGACTTCGGAAAAATTCGAGAACTGCTAACTAGTGGGAATTTTCGGATGTGCATGGACTCAATGCACGCTGTGACTGGGCCTTATGCTATAAATTTATTTGAGCAAACACTAGGCGCACCTAAAGGCACAGTAATTAATGGTACTCCTTTAGAAGACTTTGGTGATGGACATCCTGACCCAAATTTAGTCTACGCTCATGAACTGGTAGAAATACTGTTTGGGGATAATGCTCCCGACTTTGGCGCAGCTTCTGATGGCGATGGCGATCGCAATATGATTTTAGGACGTAAATTCTTTGTCACACCAAGCGATAGCTTAGCAGTTTTAACAGCTAATGCAACTCTAGTTCCTGGTTACGCTGACGGTTTAGCAGGAGTAGCGCGTTCTATGCCTACTAGTCAAGCGGCTGATCGAGTCGCGGCGGATTTGGGTATCGATTGCTATGAAACGCCCACAGGTTGGAAATTCTTTGGTAACTTGTTAGATGCAGGTAAAGCTACTCTGTGTGGAGAGGAAAGCTTTGGTAGTGGTTCTAACCATATTCGTGAAAAAGACGGATTATGGGCTGTGTTATTTTGGCTGAATATCTTAGCAGTCAAACAACAACCCGTTGAACAAGTTTTAAAGGAACATTGGCAAAAATACGGCCGCAATTACTATTCTCGCCATGACTACGAAGCGATAAATAGCGATCGCGCTAATCAATTAATGGCTAATCTCCACGCTCAGATTCCCAATCTCAAAGGAAAAAAATTAGGCAATTACGAAGTCAAATACAGCGATGACTTTAGCTATACCGACCTTGTTGATGGCAGTATCAGCGAAAATCAAGGTATCCGCATTGGATTTACCGATGGTTCTCGCATTGTCTATCGCCTCTCTGGAACTGGAACTCAAGGCGCAACCTTGCGAATTTACTTAGAAAGCTATGAGCCTGATAGTAGCAAACACAATCTTGATCCACAACAGAGCCTTGCAGACTTAATTGCAATCGCCAATGAAGTTGCTCAAGTACGTACATTTACCAACATGGAAAAACCAACTGTAATTACTTAACGTGAGTTCGATAAGTATTGTTTTGAACTAACCTCCAGCCCCTCTCCTACAAGGCTACGGTGTACACACAAGTTTTAGAAAGTTGCCTAACAGCGTTTCGATCCCCCCTAACCCCCTTAAAAAACGGGGAAAACTTTTTAAAGTCCCCCTTTTTTAAGGGAGCCACTGCGTTGGGCGGATTCCTCGACTTGTAGGAAGTGGCGTGGATTTAGGGGGATTTAGATCATTATTGAGGTCTACAAATGGCTAGTTGCCATGTAGTTCAATTTTTCTGTCATTTGTGGGCTGAACTGGACGGGCATTTACCTGATACAACTTTTCAAAAGTATCAATCTCTTCTGATGAGACTGTAATTGGTTCTGTTAAAACATTCCATTTGACGCTTTCACTACAAGGTGGCGTTGTGAGTGAACCAGAATAGCTGAAGTATGCTTTACTTTTAGGCAATAAATCAGCAGCGTTAATGGTTTGACCACTAACAGTGTTTGTTTTCTGTGTAGACGGAATATGTTGCCAAATTTTATCAATTACAGGATTTGCAGTTCCTTTGTTCATCATGACTCCTACAACTGATAGTTCACCTGCTGTATTGCGGTGTACTAGATGCAGTTCCATAGCCGAGGCATTGCCCTCAATGGTATGTTCACTGGGAGTATGGAAATGGAACTGGAGAAGTGCATATTGTTTGCCATTGATAGTAACGCTGCTTCCTGGTGCATAATTTACTTGCACTGTGCGACCATTGTTGACAATTTCTAAAGGTGTAGGCTTGTAGTTAAAGACTATCTGTGCAGGATTTCCTTGGACAGCATCAACAATATTAATGGGGGACTGATCTTTACCTGATTCACAGAGGGCAAAATTATTATCAAGTTCGCCCCATCGAGTTGGATTTTCTGCACCACCGTAGCTCCAATCTGGTGTTTTTACTTGAGCGAAACTTGGTACAGATGGTATGGGACTAAAAATTAAGGTAAATGCCAAAACTAAAAAGATGTTTTTTTGCCATTGTGGTCTCAGATCCATTGGAGTCTTCATCCTTTTACAAATATGGGAATAAAGACGATAATACCCTTTTATGAATACTCAAAAATAGTTGTTGTATACATAAAACAATGTTGATTAATTAATATTTCATATAAGATTAATTTGGTTTTGTGTGGGATAATTTTTGCTTATATGGTTTAGTGATCGCATCGGGAAAATTTTAGTCCCGATGGCAAAGCTCTAGCCTCTGCTAGTTAGGACAATACTATCAAACTTTGGCATATTGCAGACGGGAAATTAATCAACACATTAACTGGATATACAAACGGTGTAACCAGTTTAAGTTTCAGTTTTGATAGTCAAATACTAGCTTGGTGCTAGTGCTGACAGTAAGTTGTTAAACATTTAATTTGCACATTGAGACCGCAGGGGGCAGCACTTCGGCTTACTTCGGCTTCTCTCAGTACAAGACGCTCAGTGACCGGGAGCAGGGGCAAGGGAGAGGGTTTGCAGCTTTTATTAACATTAACATGATGCAATTTAAATGACGATTAGCTTACTATCAAATTATGGTATAGCAATCCGGTCTGACTTCTGAAATTATTTGCGTAAGCAGGGAACCATTAACAGGAAACAAAGCTCTTTGAGGTGTACTGAATTTTTTCAAAAATCAAATATGAGTCCTATATGTGGCAACTAGGACATTATTTAAAACCTTACTCGGATACCCAAATCAATTTAATAGTACCAGCTTCTGTCCTGACGGCAAACTTTCACTCAGTGGTGGCAAAGATAGTGGAGTGATGTTGTGGAATCTAAATTTAAATGATTTGATGCTGCAAGGATGCTTAAGAATAACAGATTATCTACAAAAATAATGTGAGTATTAATAAAGGCGATCGCTCAATATATAATTCTATTCTTTGAAATACATGAAATATGCATATAGATAGATGAAAAAATTCATTTTGTTGCAGTAGATTTATATACAAAAAACGTGATGAATATTAATTCAGTAAATCACACTGAACGTTACTACCTTAGATAGAGGCGGTTACAAAAACCTCAATGTTAAAAGTCAACCGCTTGCGATCGCAAGATTTACATAATTTAGTAGTAGTACAAGTGGCAGGTGCGATCGCGATTTTGGTCGGCGGCTTGGTACTACTAGGTCGATATTTCAGACTGGAACTTCCTCAAGCAGTTTTTTTTGGCAGTTCAGTGGTGATGAAGGCAAATACAGCCTTGTGTTTTCTTTTGTCTGGCATTTCACTGTGGCTATTAGTCAGAGTTAGCAGGGAAAACTCCAAATCTGAAAAAACTCAAGATAAAAGAAACTCTTCTCGCCGTCGTCTCTTTTATTTAAAGCTTTATAGGGGTTTTGCCGCAGTGCCTGGCCTGATTGGGTTGCTGACACTAGTACAATATTTCGTCAGTCTTGTTGGGGATGCGCCAATTACTATAGTGGCGTTCCGTCCAGAACTGATGGGGTTGAATACTGCCCTCAATTTTATACTGCTGAGTAGATCTTTAGATCTGCTGCTTCACCCGAAAACCCAACGTAGTTATTGGTATGCTCAGATTCTGAGTGCCATAGCTGCGGTGATTTCTGTGCAGGCCGTCGTTGGCTACGCCTACAAGGTGCAAGTTCTCTACGGTATTGTACCCTACACCAGAACAATGGAGTTATATACAGCACTGACATTCATTGTGCTTTGTATTGGTCTTTTATGGGTGCATACCGAACAGGGATTCATGCGGGTAATTATGAGCGATACCTACGGCGGCTTATTGGCGCGTCGTTTATTAATTGCCGCGATCGCAGTTCCTTTTTTGTTAGGGTGGTTAATTGTAGAAGGACAACAAGCAGGAAGTTACGGCCCAGCTTTTGCAATATCAATATTCGCTATAGTCCTAATTGTAATTTTTGTGATTTTGGTATGGCAAAGTGCAGCAGTTATTGAACGCCTATCTCGTCAACACGATCAGACTCAAAAAGAACTTAAAGCTTACGAAGAAAAACTCAGAAGTTTTGTAGATTCCAATGTCATTGGCATTTTGTTTGCCGATGTCTACGGCGGTATTCAACAAGCAAACGACGAATTTTTAGAGATGATTGGTTACACCCGTGAAGATTTACTAACAGGTAGATTAAGTTGGAGCAATATTACCCCACCAGAGCATTTACATTTGGATGCACAAAGTATTTTAGAAGCACAAGCAAATCCTAAAGGCACTTGTATACCTTACGAAAAAGAATTTATTTGCCAAGATGGTAGCCGCGTCCCGGTATTAGTTGGTTATGTATTATTAGGAGAAAAACGCGAAGAATCAGTTGCTTTTATTCTCAATTTGAGCGAACGCAAACAAGCAAAAGAACAAATAGTAAAGCTTAATAAAGATTTACAGCGTCGGGTTACTGAGTTTCAAACTTTATTAGAAGTAATTCCAATTGGCATTGGCATTGCCGAAGATCCAGAATGTCAAACTATCAAAGTTAACCCAGCATTTGCTGATTTGTTGGGAATCTCGCCAAATGTGAATGCTTCCCTCAGCGCTCCCAGTCACGAAAGACCAACAAACTTTAAAGTCTATCGCGAAGGTAGAGAATTGTCAGCAAAGGAACTCCCGATGCAGTACTCTGCGGCTTATGGTGTTGAATTTGTTAATTGCGAGTTCGATATCGTTCATGAAAATGGCAGAGTAGTGAATTTGTTAGAGTACGTTGCACCACTATTTGATGAAGAAGGCAATACCAGGGGAGCAGTTGGTGCATTTTTGGATATTACAGAACGTAAGCAAGCAGAGGTCACACTCCGCAACCAGCATAAATGGTTGGAAGATGTGTTAAATCTGATGCCAATACCATTACTATTTATTGAACCAGAAACAGCACGGGTAATATTTGCCAATCGAGCTGCTGATGAAATAGCTGGGGGTAAATTTCCTCAAAATATACCAGCCGAAGAGTATCATACAGCCTACTACTGCACAGATACAGCAGGTGATGCCATCCCCAATGATCAAATGCCTGGAGTCAGGGTCGCTCGTGGAGAACGTTTAGATGGATTGGAGATAGACTGGCATACGAGTAGAGGTGTGCGTTCTCTACATATATTTGCTGATAGTCTCCCAGCCATGCACGGTTATCCAGCTACCTGCGTTTTAGCTTTCCAAGATATTACTAATCTCAAAGAGATAGAAAAAGCTCTGTCATTGGGTTACGAAAGACTCCAGTTACTTTTTAGCACAGCCAACGATTTACTCTCTAGTCAAGAACCAGCAGTACTGCTTGACAGCGTTTTCCAAAAACTAAAAGAGCAAATTGGTTTAGATATTTACTTCAACTATTTAGTTGAAGACAACTCCCAGGTAATGCGGCTCACATCCTACACAGGTTTTTCTGAGGAATTAGCCAAAGAAATTGAATGGTTAAAATTTGGTCAAGCCGTTTGCGGTGCTGTAGCTCAAGGGCGTTGTCCCATTTCTCTAGAAAATGTACAACAATCAACTGACCCAAAAACAGAATTGATTCGTTCTTTAGGCGTTAATGCTTATTATAGCTATCCATTAATAGCTCAAGGGCGACTTTTGGGTACTCTGTCTTTTGGCAGTCGCAGTCGCTCTCGCTTCACTGATAATCAAAGAGGAATGATGCAAGCAGTTTGCGACCAGATAGTTATAGCTATAGAACGCGCGATCTTAATTGCCTCTTTGCAGCGACAAACTGAGCAGTTGAGTGAAGCCAACCGCATGAAGGATGAATTTTTAGCAATACTATCTCATGAATTGCGATCGCCTCTCAATGCTATCTTAGGCTGGTCTCAACTACTACGCAGCCGCAAACTTAGTGAAACTCAGACAGCCAAAGCTTTAGAAACCATCGAGCGCAACGCCAGAGCGCAAACTCAGTTAATTGAAGACCTGCTGGATATTTCGCGGATGATTAGAGGCAAGTTGCGGCTCAATGTCCGTACTTGCAATTTGGTTTCTCTGGTTGAGTCAGCAATTGAAACTGTTAACCTAGCTGCTCAAGCCAAAGAAATCGATTTGAGTTGGGAATTAGATCGCGAAAATTTAGAGTCTGCTGCACCACAAGCCCAAATTTTGCCAAGTTCAGAGAGTGGATTAATTGAAGCAAAACATCCAAATTCAAGTTTATTGGTTTCCGGTGATGGCGAACGCTTACAGCAAATCATCTGGAATCTACTATCTAATGCTATCAAATTTACCAATCGCGGCGGTAAGGTAAAAATTAAGCTGTCAATTGTTAGTAGTCAAGACAAGTACCAGACAACCGAAAACTATGCTCAGATTCAAGTAATTGACACAGGCATGGGTATCAGTCAGCAATTTCTTCCTTATGTGTTTGATCGATTTCGTCAAGCTGATAGTTCTAGTACTAGATCACACGGCGGATTAGGGCTAGGGTTAGCGATTGTCCGTCATTTAGTCGAATTACATGGCGGTAGCGTTCATGTATATAGTCAAGGCGAAGGGCAAGGAGCAACGTTTACAGTCAAATTACCTCTATTATTGCCAACTACAGAGATGGTTGTGGAGGCAAAAAGTGGGAGTCAACCAGAAGATTTCATTCCTCCAAATCTCAGTTCTTCTCTATCAGGTGTGCGGGTATTAGTTGTAGATGACGAGGCCGATACCCGTGACTTTATTTTTACAGTCCTCCAACAGTGTCAAGCCGAAGTGCGAGTAGTTGCATCGGTACAAGAAGCGTTGCAAGTAATTTCACAGTGGAAACCAGATGTTTTAGTGAGTGACATTGGTATGCCTGAAGAAGATGGTTACTCTTTAATCCGTAAATTGCGATCGCAGTCACCAGAACAAGGCGGTAAAATTCCCGCAGCAGCCTTAACAGCTTATGCCAGAGCCGAAGATCGGATGCGGGCTATCAAAGAAGGTTATCAACTGCATTTGCCTAAACCCATTGAGCCAGCTGAATTAGCGACAGTGGTTGCTAGCCTAGTGGGGCGGACTTGAGAAGAAGCAGGGGAAGCAGGGGAAGCAGGGGAGGCAGGGGAGGCAAGAAGAATAACCACTGACCACTGACCACACTTCGACTACGCTCAGTGCATCGCTGACCACTGACCACTGACCACACTTCGACTACGCTCAGTGCATCGCTGACTAATGACCAATGACCACACTTCAACTACGCTCAGTGCATCGCTGACTAATGACCAATGAAGAGATATCTTAACCGAACGGTATTGAGTTCTAAACAGGTTTTTGATAGCCTAAAAAATAAAAATAACTTGCAAATTCCATTCTTTATCTTGGCGAATTATCTCTATTTGTTTAATAAATTCTCGAAAATAAAATCTCCGCTCTGTTTCTGACAAATCTAACCAAAATTGCGGAATTGAAACAGCTTGAGCAACAGAACGCAAGTTAACTGGGGGCAGAGTTGCCAGTTTTGCCTGGAGGGCTGAAATTTCTGTACGAAGTTTGTAAGCTCTTAATTTAGCTGTTTCAGTATCTAAAACCCCAGTTTCGATTAAAGCCGGTAATTGAGCGAGTATTTCTTGCTGACGAGCGATCGCTTGCCCTAAACTCTGCTTAATTGCATCCAACTGGGGAAAATCCATCCCTGCAACTGCTAAGGGTAAGTCACGGCAAACTTTGTCAATTGTATGTTCTAATATCTCTTGGTAAGGAATAGCCCGACACTTGGGATTTTTAGGACAACTAATAGGACGTAAATAAAGATACTCTTTGTTTTGATAGCGCTGAGTGACGCGAGAAACTTTTGTGTGTGACTGACATTCACTACAAATAACTAACCCAGCTAAAGAACGGGGCGCGCTAGCAGTCCGAGGTGGTAATCGGCTATTACGGCGCAAGAGTCGATCAATTTGGGCAGCTTCTTCTTGAGAAATGATGGGGATATGAGTATCACAAATAATTTCCCCATTTTGATAAGCCGTATCACCGCGATAAACGGCATTAGTCAACCAACGCCGTCCAGTAGTGACAGAGATTTTCTTACCGTATTTTTTTGCTAAGTAACGAACTGCACCTCGTAGAGAACCATAAAGTAAAAAGTTGTCAAAAAAATCTTTGACCACTGGCGAAGTACTGCGATCAATAATATATTTATCTTTACCTCTACGGTAGCCATAAGGAACTTTACCGGGTGGAGGTGCAGCATCAAGACGATTGCGGGCGTGTCCTTGACGGATACGGTGGCTGCGTTGCTGACGTTGGATTTCGTACAGTAATTTCAGTAACTCAGCACGGAGTTGGGAATTTTCAGAAGTGTAAGATTGTTCAGTAGCAAAGATCGCTATCTCCATCGCTTCGAGTTGATTGAGGCGATCGCTTATTTCTTCTATAGTATCCCCTAATTCTTCCAAGCGACGAATGAGCAGATAATCTGCTGGCTCAGTTTGGCAATCTGCGAGTAATTTTTGTAATTGCGATCGCTCTTTGCCTAAATCCTCATAAACCCGATCTATCTCCCATCCCCAATTAGCTGGATCAACAGAAGTTTCTAGTAAAGGGTCACTGTAAGTGTAGGCGATAATTTTCATTGGTCAGTTGTCAGCGATGCACTGAGCGTAGTCGAAGTGTGGTCAGTAATTTCAGTAACTCAGCACGGAGTTGGGAATTTTCAGAAGTGTAAGATTGTTCAGTAGCAAAGATCGCTATCTCCATCGCTTCGAGTTGATTGAGGCGATCGCTTATTTCTTCTATAGTATCCCCTAATTCTTCCAAGCGACGAATGAGCAGATAATCTGCTGGCTCAGTTTGGCAATCTGCGAGTAATTTTTGTAATTGCGATCGCTCTTTGCCTAAATCCTCATAAACCCGATCTATCTCCCATCCCCAATTAGCTGGATCAACAGAAGTTTCTAGTAAAGGGTCACTGTAAGTGTAGGCGATAATTTTCATTGGTCAGTTGTCAGCGATGCACTGAGCGTAGTCGAAGTGTGGTCAGTGGTCAGTTGTTATTCTTGTCTCCTGTGCCTTGGTTGTTGAGCGTAGTCGAAACACTGCCCCTGTGCCTTGGTTGTTGAGCGTCTTGTACTGAGCGAAGCCGAAGTAAGTCGAAACACTGCCCCTGTGCCTCCTCACTGCTGACTCAATTCGATAATATTCCCATCTGGGTCTTGGGTGAAGAGGGCGGCGCGACCTGAGGCACTGGCTTGAATGGGATAATTTTGATTAAGTAACTCCTGTTTAGCGGTGTCCAAATCTGCAACAGAAAAAGCAATGTGTGGATTGCGTCCCCATTTCTCGTTAGGGTTTTCAGTAGGAACAGCTGACGCAACTATAAGGTGGATTTGATAATTGCCGACTTGATACCATGCACCGAGATACTTCAAGGAGCGATCTATTTTGGATAATCCCAATACTTTGCTATAAAAATGTTCAGAACGTTCTAAATCAGTAACGAGAATAGCCGCATGAAGACTTTGGGTAATCTGCATTTCTGGTCAGGTGCAATGTAATTAATTGTAATTTTACTTTATAAATTCACCATTACCTGAGCTAATTCATGAGATAAATTGGTAGCTGATTCTTGACCTTTTCTAAATAAAACACCAGCTAAGAAGTAATAGTTACCAGAATAAAATGCCATTTTGTTTTTTCGTAAGTTCTCTATGTATTTTTTAACTTTTGGTTCTGAACTATAATATCCAAATTTCAAAGGTAAAATCATAAAGTTTTGGACAAAATAATTATTGTCTTTGGCTTTTTGAAGCGTACTTAGAGGATTAGAAAAGCTAGATATTAAAACTAATACATTTTTATAATCTAGTGTCAAAAGCTTGTTAGTAATAGTAGCTCCATCTGTACCTCCAAATAATAGCGGCATATAAATATCTGGATCTGGTGCTGGAATATAAGGTGGATTGGCTACAAGATATTCGGCTTTAGGTTTAAAAGACTTAAATAAACATGAGTTAGAGATGATGTATTTCTGAGCGAGATTATATTCATCAATTGTAGAATTGGCCAGTTTCCATGCAGAGGTATTTAATTCAAATCCATGTACTACAGCATCAAACTTATTTTTCAACAATGAATTAATAATGGGGCTGCCATCTCCTGAGCCAAACTCAACAACAGACTCATTATTTTTGCAATTTCTGAAAACGAATGTTTCTAAGCAAGTTGAGTAGAAATTCGATTCTTCAGGACAAAAAAAGATATCTTTCATGTTATTGCACTTCCAGCATAATATGCGTATAATCAGGTTAGTTAATGCCTAAAATAAAGGCAAAAAACAGCTTTATCAAGCAATTTAAAATAGATGCTCACAAGCATCTACATCTATAGGATTAGTATTTGATTTTAAAAAAAACTCCGTACACCTAATATCTCTTCTTCTTTGTTACTCGTGGTCACTGAATTTCGACACTTCGATAGGCTACTTCGGCTACGCTCAGGCTAAACTCAGCACAAGTCAGTGCGGCGCTACGTGGCAATCGAGCGTATCCCTACAGGGAAGCAAACTACGCGTAGCGTCTCGTAGAGAAGTCGAGATTCAACTACCGTTTGTCAAAGTGTTTCCTCCATAAACAATTAACATCAAGAATCAAATCAGATTCCTATAGATAAGTTAGATATACTCAATTGAGAATTTCCAAAAAATCTGTTATCTTAAATTGCTAATTTTGGGAATTGACTTTTTGGGTAAAGCAGTTTATTCAGACTTACGTATTGATTGCACAACAGCTTGAGCTGCGCGATCGCCCATTAGTTTTTCCTGGTCGTACCCCAAAACCAATTCCCAAGCATGATCGGGGTATTGTTCTGCTAAAGGCAAAGCCACATCATCTAACATCCACTGTCCGTGACGTTCATCTTCTTTGATATGCAGCTCCCAATAACCCATAGCTGCTTCTGACAAACCTAGGCGTTGTGCTGCTGTCAGATAATTTTTGTAAGCTCCAGGGCCAGCTATCTCAAAATAAGTCAATCCACCATTGTAACGTAAGAAATGGCGTTTGCGCTCAGTTAATAAAAAGTTATGGTTACTACAAGCTAGAACTTCCCACGGTACTAAGTCAAAGTAACCTTCTGGTTGAGTATTCATGCCAAACTCACTCAGCATTTGGGCAAAAAATGTAGAATGCTTGCGAGACAAGCGGCCATTGCCATACTCTTCAAGTAATACCCGCACTAGAGTACATTGCACTTCATTCGCAGCACCACCTAAAATCCTGGCAAGACGACTACCTTCTACTAAACCATCTAAAGAAGCAATTGCTAGCAAGTGACGATAACCAGCTTCAGTCATCTCCTCGCGAATGTATTTACTATTCTCTGACAATGGCGGATCTAAATCGTTAGAGCTGCGCTCAATTAAAGCTTGTTTGACATCTAGTTGTTTTAATGCTCTCACATCAATTTGCGTTAGTTCCCAGTCTTGCCAAGCAGCCTCAATTTGGTTACGACATGAATATAAATAAAGCGATCGCTCATTGGTATAATTTTGCAAATCATCATACCAAAATAGCTTTAACCGATTAATTCGATAAAGTATCCGCTGGAGAAATCTGTGAGCTTGCATGTCACCACAGTCATCTCGATAAGCAGCGCGAATTGCATTCGAGAGTATACGTTCAAATTCATTGACTTTCTCAGCTTCTACATCGAGGATATTATCTAAATCTTCCGCAGCTAGCAGTTCGATAAATTGCTGCTCAGCGCGGTCATATTTGGTAACTGTTCTTTTTTCTGTTTGCGTACTCTTTTCTACAATCCCAGCAGTAGGGAACATCGCTAAATTGCTTTGCATGTAATATTGTCAAACTAGTTTCACCTCTAATACTTAGAGTTTCACACTTGTAGGTTTGTGTACCTCTTTCCTTGGTTATAAAGAAACATTCAGTCTGGAAGAAGAATATGGAATAGTAAGCTAATCGTCATTCATTTTTCCAGAATGATTCGCTTGTAGTAAGAACTTCAGTTCTACTTTTGTGCAATTTAAATGCACAACAACTTATCAGTAAATGCTTATGGGTCACTTGTACTGAGTTTCGACACTTCGACAGGCTACTTCGACTACGCTCAGTACAAGTCAGTGCAGCGCTGCGCGGCAATCGAGTTTCGACTACGCTCAACTGCCGCGAAGTCGAGATTCAACTACCGCGTAGTCGAAGTATTGGGCATAGGGCATAAACAGTTATCAGTTATCACTGTTAAGATTTACACACCACTTTTCTTGATGATATCTCGGTATACTTTTGCCGCAGGGCTAGGTTGGCGCTTTAATTCTGGATCATGATCTAACTGAACGTGGTACAAACCAAAATCGCTATCTGGGCCAAACTTCAGACCCCATTCACGGTTAGAAGTAATACACCAAGAAACGTAACCCACCACATTTACACCGTCATGACGAGCGCGCTGCACCTGCTGGATATGCTGGCGAATGTATTCTTCGCGTTTAACAACCTTATCAGCTATATCAACACAGCCGTTCTCGACAATCATAATTTCTTTGTCAGGAAACAGTTGGGCGTGAAACTTGAGCATATCGTACAGTACTCCAGACCAAACTGGTGCGTTACCGAAACGTCCAAAAGCTGCATCCATTAACTGCTGAATGCGGTTAAGTCGCAAATTGCTGATGCCCCAATAGTAATCAAACCCGACAAAATCTTGCTGACCGACGCATTCTTTAGGACAAAGGAATGTAGGTAGTTTTCCAGCCATGCCCAGATGCCACCAATTACTGGTCAGCGATGATGAGAGGGCGCTGAAAATCTTAAATATGGGGTCAAAAACTCGCACCAGCGATCGCAATACAGGTAGACGTTCTTGAGTCGCCACTGCTTGAAATTTTACTTTGTTAGGATCACCGAAAATTTGCTGGGCTATAGCACGAGCTAAATCAATTTCTAAGCCGCTAAATTCACCTGTTTTCGGGTCGCGATAACCAAACCCAGGTACGTTATCTTTGACAGCTACAATCAAATAACCCCGATTTTGAATGCCACGCAGCAGAGGCTTGGGTAAAGGCTTGTTAGATATTAGGGATTGTTCCCCACCTTGCTTAGTGATGTCAGCTAGAGTTGAGCGTCTGCCTACGCGGGGCGGTTCTGGTACAGATTGACCGGGGAAATGACGGGCGTAACTAGCAGCCCAAGCACCAGATTCCTTGAAGTTGCGGACTGCGATATCTACAGCATTCAGTAACTCGCGATCGCCTTTAGCTACAGCCGCAGCGTAGTTTTCTTCAGTCAGTCCCTCACCATTTTTACCCACAAGTCGATATTGTCCCGGATGTTGCTTTGCAGTTTCTAACAGCATGATGTCATCAGCGAGGATGGCGTTGATTTGCTCGTAGTCTAAAGCTCTGAGGGCATCATCATAGTTATCTACCACTCGCACATCAGCTGCGGGAATTAGCCAATTGATGGCAGATTCAGCAGTAGTACTTTTAATTACTGCTACAGGTTTGCGGTCTAAATCTTCAAGTCGCTCAATAGTACTAGCTGATTTTACCAAGAGAAATTGACCCGCCTGATAGTAAGTTTCAGAGAAAGCTACTTGCTGGTCTCGATCTTCTGTCATAGTTAAAGTAGCAATGACTACATCTACCTGCCCTTTTTCCAACAAAGCGCGCTCACTAAAACGTTTGCCTTGGGCAACGAAATCTTCGGGACGACGGAGATTAGTAACATTGCGATCAACCAGTTTTTGCAACCACAACGGTAGACCCAATAACATGGGATTTGCCCCCACTTGGGCATCTGGGTTGACCTGCTTGAGAATCGTTCTCGCTCTAGTATGTGCCAAAAACAAATTCCGCATCAACTTCTGGACTGCGGTCATCTGCTCGGCAATAGTCGCGCCTCGATCTAAACCAGGTGGCATAAAGTAAGATCTTTCCCACCAAGGTTTGACATAGCCGTAGATCAATTGACTAGGTTCATTAAAGCTAATCCAGTAGCGTACCAAAGGCCCCATACGTTGAGCAACTTCTTGAGCATAACTGGCAAAAATTGACGGAAATTCTGGGCTAGTTAAACCACCTCGTGCCTCTACATGAATAGGATGGGTGAAATGGTGCAATGTAGCCATTGGTTCCATGTTATGCGATCGGATAGTTTCGATCACTTGACGGTAATGTTCAAAGGCCTCCTCATTGAATTGGCCAGGTTGAGGTTCTACCCGCGACCAAGCAATAGAAAAGCGGAACATCTTGCAACCAAGAGACTGTGCCAGGGCAATATCTTCGGCGTAGCGATGCCAAAAATCAGTAGCTTGACCCCTGATTGTGAGGGCGCGGCGACGTTCCCACACATCCCGAATGTCTTCATAGTTAGAATCGTAGGCTTCGCATTGGTGGTCAGCTGTAGCTACACCGAACATAAATGATTCGGGTAAAGGTGCGAGGCGATCGCTTATTGGTGTGTTTGTCATTTGGGTCACTCCTTTTGGAATTAAACTGAAACAATGGTTCGTGCTGCTAATCTTTGAGCTGCACTAGGGTCGTGACTGGGAAGATAAACCGTAGGAAATTCTTGGACGTACTGTAAAATTTGCTTCAACGTCTGACGGGATTTGTCTTCATCTTGAGCAACACCGTCAACAATTTGATCTAACATCAGTTGTTGAGTGTAAGAAGCATCACCAGCAAAAAACAAAGAAAGTCCATCAATTTGTAATAAAACTGACAAATGCCCCCCAGTATGACCCTCTGTAGGAATTAAGCTGACATCTCCAGCTTTTGTGAGGGTGAAGCTTTCCAAAAAAGTTCCAAGAGGATGGGGTTCATAATCTATTAAAGTAGGGGCTAACCACTCTGGCCAACGCTGAGTTAAATAACCTCTTAACTGTCCACTCCAACCATTAGTTAATTCGTATTCTTTACGAGAAATAATAATTTCTGCATTCGGAAAATGATGTAAACCGCCTATATGGTCTGTGTGTAGATGAGTAAGAATCACCCAACGAACATCATTTGGTTCTATACCCAAAGCACGTAAGCGAAAATTTACCTCATCTTCCGGTTGCAAACATGGTTTAATACTGAACTGAAAATAAGGATTCCACCAAGGGAAATAACCTGGTTCCAAAGTGCGTGCGGTTTCACCTGTATCAATTAAAATAATTCCTTCTTGATGTTCAATTGCCCAGCTATAAATCGGTAAAGGCTCAGTCCAATTGCGGTCAAGAATAGTATTGACCAGACGCATAGCACCATGACCTTTGCCATAGCACTGGCAAGTTTTAATCGTTACAAGTCCACTTTGAACAGCGTGAATCCGCATTTTTACTTCTTACCTCTGTGTCCTCAGCGTCTCTGTGGTTAGATTCTCCTTGTTATATCAATTCTCTGTGAAGCCGCACATTATTTTGACCCCTCCCCAAGGCATCGGCTACGGTGTATACACAGGTGCTAGTAAACTACTATCTGAAGGAGTTGTGGGTGGAGTTATTTATATGAATCTTCATATATAACTGGTATTACATGTTTTTTGCCAAAAATTGAGAATTTATTTTTGAGATGACACTTGCCACAGATTATGCCATCATTAATCTGTCTATATATTTATTAATAAAACTTTTCAAACACAAACACAAAGGATTTATAAAAATGGAATCTTTCGGTGTTTATACCCTCGCCAATGATGTTGTTTACAATCAATTAATCGCATTACTCAACAGCATTGAGGTGAATGTTAGCCCAAATATTCCTATTTGTATTATTCCTTATGATGGGCGACTCAATCGGGTCAGACAAGAAGTTAATTCTCGTAAGAATGTCATACTATATGATAACTGGGAAGTTATTCAACATTGGGAAGAATTTGCTCATCAAGTTTGGGTAGCTCATCCTAGAGAAATGTGGAGCAAGGCTTCGCGTCCTACTTGGTACAAAAGTCATTTACAAAGAAAGTTTGTCACTTTTGATGGTATTTTTGAGCAGTTTGTATTTTATGACTGTGACAGCTTGGTCATGAAGCCTGTTGATGATGTTATCAAAAAATTAGCTATTTACGATTTTATTTTTGATGATTGGGAACATACTAAGCCTCGGTCTGTAGCTGCGTTAGATATTGCAGTTGTAGAAGCGTCGGGTATGTATACGGAAGCAAATATCCGTCCTAAGTTGCACTGTTCTAGTTTTTTTGGCGGTAAGCGAGGATTATTTACTGCCCAAGACATTGCAGCCATGAAGCAACGGTTAATTGCTCAAAGAGAAGTTGAATGGATTAATAAAACTGGATGGTGGGATGATGCTTTTTTGTTTAATTATATGACTTTGGGGGGCGATCGCTCATTATTTAACTTTACACTCAGCCCAGATCATCAAGATAGAACTGGCAATTGTGCCAATGCCGATATCTTCCTCAATATCAATAATATTCTTTACGATAAAAACGGATTAAAGCCTATACATCGCATTCACTATATGAGCTATTCTCCAGGAGATTTTGCTCGTTTATGCCAAGGTGAAGATATCAATATTTGTTATAGAGAAGAATTTTTATACTATCGTTTTCTCAAACATCCAGAACACAGACCAAAAAAATTAGAACCACAGAATATGATTTCTAAAACTAACCAATTATTTGGTAAGACTATGAAAAAATTGCAAAGGACTTTATTTTAAATTTTACCTACATATATATCTATATTAATACTGTATTCATAAAAATATGCCTAAAATTAGTGTTTGTATTCCTACTTTCAACCGTGTTAATCTTCTGCCTTATGCTATTGAAAGTGTCCTCAAACAGTCAGAACCAGATTTTGAATTACTTGTTTGTGATGATGGTTCTAGTGATGGAACCCCAGAATTGATGTCACAGTATACAGATAACCGGGTTAAATATATCCGCCACGCCCAAAATATCGGTAAAAGTAATAATATGCGTTCTGGTTTTGATGCAGCCAGTGGCGAATATTTTATGAAATTTGATGATGATGACCGACTCACAGCCGATTTTTTAGCCTGTACTACAGCCATTCTTGATCAAGATTCTAGCATTGATTTTGTGGGTACAGATCATTGGATAATTGATATCAATAATGTCCGAGATGAGGATAAAACTCAGGAAAATTCTCGTCGATGGGGTAGAAGCAACTTAGCAAATGGTATTGTCCACAATTTATTAGAGGTTGTCTTTATTCAACAAAGTTTCCAAGTTGGAGCAACTTTGTTTCGTCGGCAAACTTTACAAGAATTAGGATTTATGTTGCCCAATCTGCAAAATTGTGAGGATAATGATTTATTTGTGCGGTTAGCTTTAGCTGGTAAAAAAGGCTATTACTTACCAGAATTACTCATGGAATATCGTTATCATGCAGAACAACAAGGTATTAATCGCGCTATTCCTTATTTGTCTGATAAAATTAAGTATTTAGAAAGTTATCAATTTGATTCCGATAAATTGGAAAAAATTCGTCATAATCGCCTGCTAGAAACGCAAATATTGTTAGGATTACGCTTGATTGAAAAGGGCGAAGTTTCCCAAGGAAGGAAGTTAGTTTTAGCAGGTAAATCTTTTTCAACCGCTAAAGCTTGGACTGGTTTAGGACTATCACTTTTACCAAGTAAATTACGGATTCAGGCTTTTAAAGCACTCCGACAAGTACGTGGTTAAATATTACTTCGATATTTATACAAAAAATATTATTGAATAATAGTCATGAATAAGAAAGTTCCGCAAATTTTTATTCTAGTTATCAATTGGAATGGCAAAGCAGATACAATTGAATGTTTAGAGTCAGTACAGAAAATTGATTACCCAAATTATCAAATTATATTATTAGATAATGGCTCCATAGATGATTCAGTTCTTACCATTAAAGAAAAATTTCCTCAAGTATTAGTCATTGAAAATAATGCTAATCTGGGGTTTGCTGCTGGTAATAATGTTGGTATCGACTATGCTATCTCTCAAGGAGCAGATTATATATTTTTATTGAATAATGATACTGTAGTTGATTCACAAATCCTTTGGGCATTTATTTATGCTCATGAAAAATATCCAGAGGCGGGGATATTAGGAGCAAAAATATACTACTACAGCCAACCCGAAAAAATTTGGTTTGCTGGAGCGCAGTGGCTACCTGAGCAAGCTATTTTTAAGCATATAGGATTGGGAAAGCTAGATAATGAGAGTAATTTTACAGAAATTCAAGAAACAGACTATGTTTGCGGCTGTGCATTATTGATAACAGCAGAAGTAGTTAAAAAGATAGGAATAATGGAGCCAAAATATTTTTTAATGTGGGAAGAAACAGACTGGTGTTATCGAGCTAAAAGAGCAGGATATAAATGTATTTTAGTCCCACAATCAAAGGTATGGCATAAAATTTCAGCAAGTTTTAGTGGTGGAGACAAAGCCCCTCATTATCAATATTTTTGGTGGCGTAATCGATTATTATGGGTTGAGCGCAATTTCTCTTTTTGGACAGCATTCAGCATTTATCAAGTCATTTTTCGAGATATTTTACGCCAGATTCGCAAATATTTTAATTCACCTTTAGGTAGCCCAGAAAAACTTAAATCTCAGGCCGCTTTACGAGGAGTAAAAGATTACCTAATCCGTCAATTTGGTAATAGTTTTTCATAAATTAGAATAACATGTCTGTTGCTATAACTGTGTTTATGTGGTCAGCTAAAAGAGCTTTCAACCGCAGAGACGCAAAGAACACAGAGAGAAAAAAGAGATTTTAAAAGTCAACTTAAAGGGGCTAGTTCAGGAACTAACTGATGAATAGCTAAATTGATTTTGCGACTAACTGCTTGCCAAGAATATTCTGCCTGTACAAGTTCATAAGCAGAACGAGCCAGTTTATCTCTTAAAGAAAAATCTAACCAAAGTTGATTCACACCTTCAATTAATTCTTCGATGGTATTTCTAATTAACAGATGTTCCCCATTCCTTGCTTTGATACCTTCTGCACCTTTGGTAGTACTTACAACAGGGCAGCCACCCGCAAACGCTTCTAAGATTTTTAGACGTGTACCTCCGCCTTGAAGTAAAGGTACAACCATCACACTAGCAGCGGCTAAATAAGGTCGTACATCGGGTATGCTGCCAGTAACAATAATTCCCGGTTCTCTCTGGGCTGCTACTTGCATAGATAAGGTAGGATTACGCCCTACCAACAGCAGACGGCTATCTGGGTAGAGTTTGCGTAGTTGGGGGTAAATTTGATAAATCAGTAACTCGGCAGCTACTGTGTTGGGCGAGTATGAAAGCTGACCCAAAAAAAGTATATTGTGGCGCGTATTCTCCAATTTAGTTACTGGTGGGCATTCACGGGAGTACACACTGTTATAGTGGGCAACATTAATGCCGTTAGGTATAACTTGAGTTGGTGCTACTTGCTTGTAATACTGATTTATTAACCTTGAATCATCTTCGCTACACACCCATACTTGGCTGGCTTGTTTGACGAAATCGCTTTCAATGGACAAAAGATGGTCTAGCTGAATTTTTGCTTTGAATTGTGACTTAAAATCTGGAAGTGAACTGTGTCTTTGTTGCCACACGGATGCTTCCACATTATGGTTATCGAAGATAATTTGACACTGATGGCGTTTGACAACATTTAAGTATGGGTACAACCAGACTTCTTCAAAGATTACCAAATTGGGTTGAAATTTTGTCAGGATTGTGTCTAATTCTTCAGCCGCAGTTTTTGCATAAGCCCAATCAGCATCGGGATGTCTGCGTGATTGCAGCCACCATAAACGATTTTCTAATTTTTCCCATTTTGAGCGTTGGCTGGCAACGTTGCTGTGTTTCCATAGTGTGACTCCGGGTAAAGATGTGTTTTGAGGACTCCAGTTAGAAACTGAAAAAACACCAACGGAGCCTAATTTCATCATGATGTTGATGTTTTGCCAAGTACGTAAGCTTACTCCGCCGATGGGTGGGTAAGGCACTTCTTTGGTGATGAACAAAGTGCGAATCAAGGATGTCACTCGAATATGGTTTTGAAGAAGGGGGAATGTTTCGCGCATAGACACGAAGTGGCTTCTCGTAGAGTAGGCGCAAAGGCGCGAAGTAATTTAATGTAGCAGTTTAAGTTTATTGAATGTTGATCAAGTCAAGTAACTACCTCTTTGACCACAAATCAACTATGTCAAGCATTTTATTACTACTTATCCCTCTCTGCATACTTTTACCATGTGATATTTTGACCCTTTCTACAACATCATTTAATGATTTAAATTGCTCTTTACTACGTTCATTTTCTACTACTTCTGCTATCATAGAAGCTCTTTTTTCAGGAATCCCAACATTAATTAATCGAGAAGCAATATTAAGTTTATCAAATTTTCTAAACACTTCTAAAGGTTCAACTTTATCAGCTAGCTTCTGCTCAAGGCTTTTGACTTTATTTTCTAATTGGACGTGAGTAGTTGCTTGTTCTAATAGTTGTTTAGTGATCTTTTCAAAGCGTGACTCTAAATTAATGAGGAATTTTTCAATATCTTTTGAGTTCCATTCTGTGATGACTGGGATATTATCTTTTGGCTTTCTGAATACTTCAACTTGTTTTGTTAAAGTTTCTTCATTCTCATCTTCAATAATAAATACTCCAATCATTTCACCTTTGCGAGGATCTATTTCTCTAGCTCTAGAAGCAGCATAATACTCAAAATCTCCATCTGCTACCTCATAGGATTGTAGACTTGTTCTACGAACGACTATAGGGTTAATAACTCCCTCAGATTCTAAAATTAATTCAGCAGCTTGTTCTAACTTTTCTTCTGCAAAAAGTGAACGAGGCTTGCTGGAGATAATCTTTTTGATGGCGACAAGTGATGTAGATAATTTCATTATATTAATCCTGTTTTTTGTAGAACTTCCGTTGCTAGTAGTTCAAATTCTTGTGCAGCAGTTGAATCTGGTTTGAAATCAATTACAGAAACAGGATCAGCTACTTCGATATCTCCAATCATCAGAGTTTTTTCTGCACATTTTGCTAAATCATCTCTTTCATAAATCACAGTATCCATAACGTTAATATCATAACGTTGGGTAATTTTTTCTATTCTATTTTTTAGAGTTGATTGTATAAATCTAGCATTTGTAGATATTTTACAAGCAAGGACACCTACTATTTCAATAGGTGGTTTTTTGATTTGTTTTCTAAAGCCATTAACAGCTTTGACAAACTCTTTTACATTTGTTAGTCCTTGATTAGCAAAAGGTTTTAAATCAGAAGGAATAATCAAATAGTCTGCTGCTATTAATGCAATTCTTGCATAAAGATTTAAAGAAGGTGGAGTATCGATAAGTACCACGTCGTAGTTATCACCTACCTCTTCTAATTTATCAATTAATATTAGTCTGCTATAATCAAGGGCATTTAAATCAGTTTCATTTTTCATTAAATCAATATGTGCAGGAACAACATTAATTTCTGGATCACTAAAATTAGATTTTCTGGCTACATCAGAGATAGGATAAAAGTCCTCTGATTGTAATACATGAAAAATATTAGAATCTTTTATATCATCAAACTCTTCATCGTCAAATTTTACTAAACCTGTGGCAAATGTAGTGTTAGCTTGGCTATCGAGGTCAATAACTAAAACTCTTTTACCCTTTTTTCTGAGAGCAGCAGCTAGATTAACTACAGTAGTTGTTTTGCCTACTCCACCTTTGTTATGATAAACCGCAATTATTTTCATTGAATCTTGCCTTTCTATTTCAAAATTTGAATTAGCTTCAGATACTTGTTCTTTTAAACTGTCTATAACCTGTGATTCTTTTAGACTATCTCTGCCAATTAAAACTGTAATTGTATCTATCTTTTCTTCAACATCCTTACCAGAACATTGAAATACTAGCTGAACATCATTTTTAAATTTTTCATAAATCCTGATTTCTTTACCATTAGTGAGTAACCCATACCTGACATTCAAGCTTGTTAAATAATGCCTGAGTTTGGGAATATGATTATTTAAGTTTTGCTTCGGGCTTTTTGCCTCCATAACCACACTCAGCGGTGAGTTGGCATCTAAGACAAAGGGAATTACTTGTGCAGCAAATGCTAAGAAGTCTAAACGGATGCTACCAACAGCAACTTCTTGATGCCACGTTTCGGGAGTATACCCTAGCTGCGGTAGCAAATATTGCACTATAAGTTTACTTTCAACTTCGCTTTCGTTGCGACACAGTTCAGGGTTAAAAGGCAATATTTTTTACCTCTAGAAATTTACAAGCATGGTAAATAACTTGATACTTATTCAAGTATGCCATAGGGTTAGTTATTTATGGCACAATAAAGACTTAATAATATGTAAGTATTTTAAGTTGTATTTAATATTATTACTGATACAAGTTAATACTGAGGCAATGTCTATTGCAGCTATAAATAAAAAAAGCCCCCGTAACTAAGTTGGGGGGCTTTACGCATCGAATCTTATACAAAATGTTGATAATTTAGCACAGCGAAAACGGCTATATTACTGCCATACAAAGACTTTGGCTTCGTAAGAGCCTATGTCAGTTCTAATACCATCATCACCTGATTCGACATCATAATCGCCTGTCCATTCATGCCATGTACCACTTTCAGGGAAGTTGGGAATG
This sequence comes from Halotia branconii CENA392, assembly GCF_029953635.1. Classification (NCBI taxonomy): domain Bacteria; kingdom Bacillati; phylum Cyanobacteriota; class Cyanophyceae; order Nostocales; family Nodulariaceae; genus Halotia; species Halotia branconii. The sequence continues at coordinate 820,991 of NZ_CP124543.1, forward strand.
TGATAATCAGCTAAGAAATTGTCTGAAAAATTGGCTACTACAACTACACGAGAACCTTCATCATTCCAACGGCTATAGGCTAACACCTTAGCTTCAGGATTTTCGTGAATAAAGTCAATCTTTTCGGTATAGAGGGCATGATTATTTTTACGCAGATTAATTAACCCTGAGTAGTACTTAGATAAATTACGGTTGAGGTCATGACCTAACAGTGTCCAATCGATTTTGGCTGATTCTTGTTGTTTGGGTTTGTATTCACCAAATTCTTCACCCATCCAAATTAAAGGTACACCGACAGCTGTCATGAGAATAGCTGCACCCAATCTAGCCCGCTTAAATGCTTCTTCGTCCAAAATCTGGCGATCGCCTAACTCTGCCATAATATGATTATGGTCATGGTTGGTGAGGTAATTAACTACATTTGTAGCACCCAAAAAGCCTTGACGTTTACAGTCAATAACATCTTTGAGGCGTTCTAAATCAAAGGTATCACCGCAGATATGTTCTAAAATACAGTGATAGAAGCTATCATGCCAACAGCCATCCATTGGGCCATCTACATTAGTAATGCTGGTGGTTTCAGGAATGTGTTCTGCAACATTGTAAAAAGGCTTAGTCCCAGCAGTCTTTTTGGCTTCCTGAACAATCCAGTGCATGAAATCGTAGTTGGCAATTTGCCTAGCTGCATCGAAACGAATACCATCTATATGATATTCTGACACCCAAAAACGGATCGTTTCACCAATAAATTTTCTGGCTGGAAAAATATCTAATTTTTCGTCGTAATGTTCATAATTAAACTCAGGTCCCCAGTTATTATCAGGGTCGCGGGGAGAGTGATGATACCAATAATCATGGTCAATTTGAGTCAACGGGGCAGATGCTTCTGAGTGGTTATAAATACCATCAATAATAACGCGGATACCTCGATTGTGGCACTCATCAACTAGCTTCTTTAACCCTTCTGTAGAACCATAGCTAGATTCAGTAGCAAAAAAGTGTCGGGGGTTATAACCCCAGCTATAGTCACCTGGATATTCTTTCAGCGGCATCAACTCAATAGCATTGATTCCTAATTCACACAAATAATCTAATTTTTCGATGACATGTTTATACTTACCTCGTGCATAAGGATCATCTTCACCACCAGAAAAGTCTCCCACATGTAATTCATAAATTACTAATTCATGGTCAGCTGGCAAAGGTTTGTCATCATGTTTCCAAACATAAGTATCAACAATCCTCTCTCCATCTTTTATGCGTACAACACTATCATCTTTGCCACTTAATTCATCAATATCCGTTGCATAAGGATCTGTAACATCAACCCATTGTTCCGGTTCAAAAAACCATGAATTAGACTGCACACGAAATTTATATTTGTAAGTGCCATCTTCTAATTCAACACTTGTCCGAAAATAACCATCTTCGCCTCTTTTCATGGGAATTTCTTCCCAATCGGAAAAGGAACCAATTAATACTGCTCCTTTGTTATAAGGCGCAAATAAGTTAAATTCAATTGGCTTTACCATGAAATTCTTTGTAAGAAATGTTGTTGATATTGGTTATTTTCTAAATTATTAATCAATTTGCCAATCAGTCTTTAGAAATAATTACATAAAAATTTCCTCTATCTGGAGAATGAAGTTTGAATCTATAAAGATAATATTTATTGAGTAATAATAGCTTAAATTAGTCTTTAGCTGCTTATATTTAATTTTCTACTACCATAAGTTATAGATCAAAATATAATTAATTAATTTCTATTTTAACTTTAAAAAAGCAAATACTCGGACTAAATTATGGGTTGATTACCGAATATTTGCCAGAATAAATTACTCCAATTGATTGCTATTTTGCTGTAAATAACTCAGTAACCAATTTGCTGCTGTTGCTCTACGAGTTTGTCGAGGGCCAAATTCACCTATTTTATAACCCTTGAAACCCAGTTTTTCTTTAACTATTTGTTTATTTTCCTTAGGAATAGAACGAGTTAACTTGACTGTTGCAGGACGACTATCAATAAAATCTGGCGGCTGTGGGTAATCATTTCGCCATTCTTGTACAACTGCACTAATATCCCACGTTTCTGTGGAGGTATCATAACGATAGCCTAAATAATGCCATACCAATTGATTAACTGTGGCATCATCAATTTGATCGTTAAGAATCGCCCAAATTGTATCTGTGTTGAGTGGTGGTAAATTAGACATAAGTAATGAAAAATACACAATTTGCGTGTGATCAAGTATCGAGAGTTAGAGATACATCTATCCAATCGACAATGACTAATAGGCAGTAAAAACAATTTACCACTATCTTGAAAACTCCTAAAGTTAGCGATGAATTTATCCCTATCTACATCTGATAAAAGACTTATCCGTCAAAACCAAAAGTGTTTGACTTAAAAAGTCGATTGCATATCCACAAAGCAGGTAGACTGGAATCGTAAAGAATAAAGCAGTCAATGCAGAATCCCACTCCACTGCCAAAAATAATTCGCGCCCATGTATTCATTTCTGGTCGAGTCCAAGGGGTAGGCTATCGTTATGCTACTGTCGATACAGCCAGCCAATTGGGATTAACAGGTTGGGTGCGGAATCTTACTGATAATCGTGTAGAAGCAGTTTTTGAAGGATCACGGGAAGTTGTAGAAGAGATGATTCGCTGGTGTCACTCAGGGCCACCTGCGGCTGTAGTCAAAGATGTAGTGATTGAGTATGAAAAACCGGAAGGATTACAAGGATTTGAAGTGAAACGGATTGAATAGATTTTACGAGTCGTGAAGCGTAAAGCCCAGACTAACGCCTCTTCTTTAGCAGATGATTGGTGGGTTGCATGTATTTTTCATCACCTTCTTTAATATCGCGTTTAACTAAGTATCTTTTCTAAAAAACTGTCAAAAGCAATCTTATCAATCAAGCCATTTTCTACAAGTATTCGGCCTACAGTGACCAAATGCACAGTATTAACACTTGAGTTACCACACCAAGAAACTTAGATTTGCCACTCACCCTGAAAATTGAAAGCCGACCAGAAATAAGGATTACGCCACTCATCTTGCTGCCACATCTTTAACTGGGTATCATGCAAAGCCACATTCAGCGATTTACCCTGCTGCAACATTTGTTGGTAAAATTCCTGCATCAAAGGAAATGAATATGACTGAAAAGTTGGGACTTCAAATCAGAATTTGTTTTATCGGCGAATCTTTCGTCAATGGTACAGGTGATCCTGAGTATCTAGGTTGGGCAGGAAGAATATGTGTTAGTGCTAATCAAAAAGGTCATGAGATCACTTACTATAATTTAGGGGTTCGGCGAGAAACGAGTACTGAACTTAAAAATCGTTGGCTGCAAGAAGTTTCCTATCGCTTACCAAAAATTTATGATGGCAGAGTTGTATTTTGTTTTGGAGTAAATGATACAACAATAGAAAACGGTAAACTTCGTGTTTCGCCAACAGAATCAATTGAAAATATTCGTAATGTTTTAAGCGATGCTAGACAATTATATCCCGTTTTAATGGTCAGTCCACTACCAATTGCAGATGATGAGCAAAATCAAAGGATTGCTGATTTAGCAAAACAATATGCTTTAGTTTGTAATGAGCTTGATGTGCCTTATTTAAATGTTTTTCCTGTATTAGAAAAATCCCATATTTGGATAGATGAAGCAAAAGCCAATGACGGCGCACATCCAAGAGCCGCAGGTTATACAGAGCTTGCCAGAATTATAGAAACTTGGGATGCTTGGTTAAATTGGTTTAATTGACCAGTTTTAATTTTTAATTTTACATTTTTAATTTTTAATTGGGTTGACGGGTAAACGAGAAATTGTCCATAAAAGGAGCAGAAAGATTAAGTAAATTATGCCAACTAGCCCAAACTCAATTAGAGGAATATAAGTTACTTCGTAAATTCTTCCCAAGCCGCGTTCAGTTAGTCCATAAACGGCCAATACACTTACTAAAAAAGCTCCATATATAGTACGTTTAGTCCAGATACCCAAAGATAGACCGTGGAGTTGAGTCAGTACTAAAATACCAAGAAAACCAAAGAGAAATGTTGGCCATTTGCTTTGTCCTAACATCCACGAGACAACTACACTATGTAAAAGCACCGTAATTTCTAAAGTGAATGTCCACCAACGGTTTGTATGGGTGCGGTTAAAAATTAGCGACGATTGCAGTAGAAGTAAAAACATATAGAGAAAACCAATTAAGTGTCCCAAAGTCGCTTCCATTGGATGATACCAAAAGGTATAGATAGCGGCGAAGGAGAAAAAGTAGCCGTGGTATAGCTTGATAATTTGCAAAAACTGTTGATGGAAGGGAACAGAATTACCAAAAAACAAACCGCGTCGGGGCGTTTCTAAAATCAGTACGAAAACTAGTAAAAGTACAACTGCACCCTGAGAAGCCCAAATTGAAGTATCTTGAGCTAGAGCATCGTACCAAATATAGGTTTGGAGAAAGTGTAAAGCAATGAATGCAAAATTAATGGCAAGCATGAGGTAATTAATGGGGTGCAACGCTGTTTTGTATTTCAGCTGCGATCGCTGCGCCCACAAAATACACGCCCAGATGCTAAACTGATGTGCAAGATATATGCCCCAAGCCGTCGCTCGGCTCCAAAATGTCGGGTTGGGAAGTTTCCAGTAGTACCAGTTTAGTCCTTGGTCAGGAAGTTTGATAATACTTGCAGGAATACTCCCACCCAGCCAAATTGCGTAGGTGAGGAGAATGCTTACAAAGATGCCTAAAAATAATACTCGGCGACCTGTCATATTAGTTCGTAATTCGTAATTCGTAATTAAGACTTTTTTTAACTTTGAAATTAAGATTTTCAGGCGACAGGTTCTGCTTTTGATTCAGATGTGTTTTTAATCACTCGTAAGCTCAAAGTCAAAGCTAATAGCATTACTAAAGATCCACTCAAAAAAGGTGCATCAATCCCAAATTTCATGAAACTAACCCCCGCCCATGTTGGCCCTACAATACGTGCCAAGGCAGAACAAGAATTAGCAATTCCTAGTATTTGTCCTTGTTCTTCTGCGGTTGTAGTTTGAGAAATCAAACTGTTCAATATTGGTTGGCTGACACTAATTCCCCATGCTACAAGTGCGGTGGCGACCAACAATAAAATTAAGCTTTGTGAAAATCCAATTAGCAATAATCCTAAACCTAACCCTAATATCCCCCAGGTAAGTAACTTGATTTCACCCAAGCGTTTCTTAAGCAATCCGATGAGTCCTCCTTGAATGATTGTGCTGACAATCCCCATGAAGGCAAAAAGATAACTTGTTTGTTGAGGTCCCCAATTTAATTGCTGCTTAGACCATAAAGCTAATGTAGAGTCCATAGCCGCAACAGCAAAGGTAACAAAAAAGTAAATGCCAGCAAGCATACAAAACTGTGGACGCTGTGACAGTTGTAGCCAGTTCAGCCGTCGCTGACGGTAACGATGAGTTTGGATTTTAGCCTTAATCTGAGAATTTAGGGACTCCGGAAGCAACATCAAAGCACACACCAATGCCAATAAGGATAATCCGGCTGCGAATAACGACGGTAAATGAAAGTTGGCGTTATTCGGATCAGAACCGACTAAAAGACCTCCAATAGCAGGGCCAAGAATGAAGCCAAGACCAAAAGCTGCCCCGATCATACCCATGCCACGCGCTCGATTAGTTGGCGTGGTAATATCTGCTATGTATGCTTGAGCAGTGGCAATATTTCCTGCCATTATCCCAGCAAGACTACGAGCAATAAACAAAATCCATAATGAGTTGGCAAAGCTTAAACCTGCGTATGCAATTACAGAACCGAATAAAGTTAGTAATAAAATCGGACGACGACCGTAGCGATCGCTAAATCTGCCCCATAATGGAGCAAATAAGAACTGCATTAAAGAATAAATAGCTATAAGTAAAGTCGCTTCATGAGGTTTTGCACCGAATTGTTCAGCATACAAAGGTAATATTGGCAGGATAATTCCGAAACCGAGTAAATCTATAAATACAGTCAAAAACAAGACAAATATAGCCTTGTGATTATTTTCATTCTCCATAGTTGCAATTTATATAGAACTCATATTTGATTTTTGAAAAAATTCAGTACACCTCAAAGAGCCTTGTTTCCTGCGATACACTGAGTTTCGACTACTTCGACTTCGCCCTTCGGCTACGCTCAGGCTAAACTCAGTACAAGTGCGCTCAACTACCGCGTAGCCGAAGTATTCCCTGTTTTCTGTTCCCCGTCTACGCAAGTAATTTCAGAAATCAACCGATTTGTACACTTAGATAAAATATATGTAGCTTTGTTAATTATGATAAATATGATGATTTTTGAACAAAGAAAAGTAAAATGAATCAACTAATTAAAAAAACATTGTGTTTGAATTTGAGCATGGTTAAGCAAAATAGCGTGGAATAAACCTATGATGAAAATCAAGCCAATAATACTACTAATAAAAGCAACTATCATCTCATGCCTTCGTATAGCTTTTTGGATTTTAGTGTCTATGATGTCTTCTAATTCTTTGTATGACATTGAGTTTAATTTGACTGAAAATAATATGTTTGTGAAACTTAAGTATTTACTTAAATTTGAGTATATCTATAAATCATTAAATGAAAGTTATTTCAATTTCTGATAATTTCAAGTGTGTCGGCGTAGTTTCAAAACAGTACCTGAAATGCCAAAAGCTAATATCGCCAAGATAAAAGCTGGTTCGGGAACTGCAATAATGCTGACCCGATTAATAGCCAAGCCGTATTGTGGAGAAGAACTGCTAAAAACGAGCCGCGAAATATTAGGAGTGTCGCTACGAATCCCTAAGAACACTGCGGAATTATCTAATGCTAACGATGAAGTGCTTAAAACTGAGTAACTACCCAACAGATTATTAGCATTATCAAAAGCACTAATAAAAATTTCAACTTCTAAATTACTAATATCTACAGCTATTTGAGTACCAGCGCCAAAAATAGGTTCTTCAAAACTAATACTAAAAGGCCCTCCATTCCCTTGAGTCCGAGGATCAGCAGCACCAGGAGGAAGAGGTTGAAAACCTGTTGGATCTATACCTCCAAAGAGAATAAAATCTCCTTGTGCAAAGTTAGTCCGAATGCCGGGTGGAGGCAAAGTTTGAAAGACAAACGGTGGAGTAATTTGAGGATTTAAGCTTGGACTTATATCTACATCCAATTTTAAACCACCTTGAGATGTTGCTATAAAAGAGTTAGGTAAAAAACTAGAAAAATTAGGAGCAGAGGGATTAAATACTTTACCTAAACTCACCCAATCAACTTGATCATGGCCTCCCAAAATAGCACGTTCAGTTACTAAAAAGGTAGCTGCTTTAACTGGTAGTGATGTCAATGTTATTAAACTTGTAACTATCGATAAACATTTTAATTTGGCAGAAAAATTAAACAATTGTTTTCTCATAACAGCTATAATTCTTAAGTTAATAACTTTAACAAAGCTAAATATTAGAGTATCATCAATATTTTATAATCTACTCCGAATATAAAGTATTATATTACTCCCAAATGTATTTTAAGATAAATACTGTGTTTAGTAACTATGTTGCAAAAAACTTTGATATTAGCTGATAATTATTAATAAAATTTATAATTTTTACCAACCTTACATCATTTTTTGCAACACAATATTGGTTTGAGTTATAAACTCAATTGCTTGTGTTTTTACTATCCTCAACTGGATATTAGCAAACTACTAACCAGTGCTTCCGTAACAAGTTGAAAAAACTTTGTAATTTTATACTAATTGAATACTTAAATTGGATGGGAGATTTTCAAGGAAGGCAAATTGATTTCCTAAGAAAGACAAGTTACCGTTAGAGGTGTCAAAAGAAAAATCACTAATGTTAGTAGTACCAAATCCTACTTTAGAAACTTGGATTACGTCTTTTTGAGCAAAGTTGTAATCTTTGATGGTATCAATACCCTCATTAACACTATTGAAAATAAACTTATCTGCACCAAAGCCACCTATAAGAATATCATCACCTTCTCCACCAGTGATGGAATCATTACCAAGGCCTGCGGAGATAATATCATCGCCCCCATTACCTATTAATTGGTTCTTTTGATTGTCGCCAGTGATGATGTCACTTTCATTTGTACCGATAACATTATCAAAGTTGATCACCGTAAATGGCAATGTTCCCAAACCAGGAACGTTATTGGCCGATATACTTTGATTTTGTAGGTCAGCGGTGATAGATACGCCAGGAACAGATTGGGATGCATCTATAGTGTTGTTTTTCACACTAGCATCAGCAATAACCGTTTCTACTTTGAAAAGTTGGTCTGTTCCTAATTTGCCAGCTTTTTCAACTGTGCCTACACCGGACAGAGTAATGCTTTTACCCAGTTTTCTGTAGTCTGCGGTGTCAATACCATCTCCCCCATCAATGCTGTCGTTACCCCGACTGCCTTTAAAGGTGTCATCGCCTGCGCCACCTGCTAACTTGTCATTACCGCGTCCACCGTCAATCAAGTCATTGCCACCTCTACCATCAATGCTGTCATTGCCATCATTACCGAATAATCGGTTACTTTGATTGTTGCCAATAATACTGTCATTTTCATTTGTACCTTGGATGTTGACAAAGTTAATGACATTAAATGTCAATGTTCCCAGACCAGGAACATTAAGGGCAGAAATAGTTTCGGCTTCTAGGTCAACAGCGGCAGATACTCCGGGTAAAGATTGGGATGCATCTATGGTGTTGTTTTTTACACTAGCATCAGTTATAACTGTTTCAACTTTAAAAAGTTGGTCTTTTCCAAATTTACCAGCTTTTTCAACTGTGCCTACACCTGAGAGAGTAATCCTTTTACCTAGACTACTATAGTCTGCGGTATCAATGCCATCTCCACCATTGATACTGTCATTACCCCGACTACCTCTGAAAGTGTCATCGCCAGCATTACCCGCCAAGGTGTCATTACCGTTTCCACCGTCAATTAGGTCATTTCCCAGACCGCCGGAGATATTGTCATTACCTCCACGACCAAAAATTTGATCGTCATTATTAGTGCCCGACAAAAAGTCACTGTTAGCAGTACCAACAATAGTGGACATAATGTATACCTTATTTTGGTTTTACAGGTCAAATGTGTTCGATAGTTGTAAGACATGTGTGTTACAACTATCGCAATGATTAGTTTCTGGTTAAATACTCACTATTCGCCTAATCAAGGATGAATTTGATGAAATCAGGGATATTTGAAGAAATAGAGTTCATCAAAAAAGCGATCGCATTCCCAAACATCAATCAAAAGCCATCAAGTACTAATGCTGAATCTTGAATATTAAAATATTTACATAAATATTTTTTTCTCAGTAGTACCCTTGAGGGTACTATTTCATACCACAGATTTTTACTTAAAGAGCTTGTATATTTTTTTGTCTTCTGTAACTTCTCATACCATTTCACAAAATATTTGAAACAGATGATTAATCTTTAATTCTTTCCCCCTGGTTACTAAGCGCACTTGTGCTGAGTTTAGCCTGAGCGTAGCCGTTGGCGCAGCCTCTCGTAGAGAAGGGTGTAGTCGAAGTAGTCGAAGTATGCCCCCTGCTTTTCACTCATCGTCTGTTTCTGATTCATCTGTCCATTCAGATGTAGATATAGATTCAGGCGATTCTGTTGCATCTTCTGTGAGGCGGATAATTTGTCCATCAAAAAATTGTGCCAGACGTTGAGCTGCGATCGCTACTTCGTCAGTTTCCCAATCATTGGAAAGTGGTCGGGTTGGTGGCAAAGGTGAAGGTTTTACTTTATTTCCATTGTTGGCTGCTGGTTCGATTTTTGCTGGTGGTGGTGCAGGTATGGGATCTGGCTGTGGTGTTGGCGTTGGCTGGTGATTCTGGTTGTCAGTGGAAGGAGGAGGTTGCTGAATCTTAGAGGAACCGTTTTTTGATGGTTCTTTTCTAGCTACAGCGGAGTTTAACAAAGTTCCTTTTTCTAGGCTGACCTCAACTTCCCGACCAAAAGTCTGCTGAAACGCAGCCTTTATCATGGGTAAATCAGATTTTACTTTGTCATACCATACAGATTTAACACCAACGCAAGCAACAGTACCATCAAACTCCGTGAGATAGCACATTTGACGCAGCAGTTCTCGCCTTGAGATTGGCTGGAGGTTAGCCAGGACTTTTTGCCAATCTTGGGTCAAGTCAGATTGCATGACTTCATTAACCGCTTCTGCTGGCACTTCTGGAGATACTGATTGTGCAGGTGCAATCGGCGGTTTTTCCTCAACAGATGGCTGAGGGACAAATCCATTTTCTGGTGGCAGTGACACCGAGTCATGAGAAGAGTTGTGATTTACTGAATCAGACGAATTACTCTCCCGACGGCTTTCGATATGATTGGGTTGTGAAAGAGAAGTTGGATACTGTGGAGATGGACGATGATTGTTTGATGGTGCAGTGACTTTAGGTAAAATCCCTGTAGCGGCAGATTGAATATTTGCACTGGGTAACAATCCTAGTAATGTCATCTCCAGCCACAAACGCGGTTGAGTAGTGTTTTTAATTTGGACTTCAGCAGTTCGCAAGTGTTGCTGTCCTGCCAAAATTGTAGTCACATCGAATTGCTGGGCAAACTCAACTAGCGCTGTCCAGGTTTGACTAGTACAAGCAACTAAATCATGGCGATTAGGTGCTGTTTTGGCAATCAGTAAATCGCGGTAGCAAGCGGCGAAATTTTGCAGAATAATCAATGGTTCCCGACCGCGATCTAGAATATTGCGGCTACAATCTAACACTGATTCTGCATGGTCTTGAGCGATCGCATTTAACAGCGATAATAAATCTTTTTCACTTACCGAACCCACTAAATCCCAAACTTTGTCCGGTGTCACCTCACCAGACAATAGCGCTAATTGGTCAAGTAAACTTTCCGCATCTCGCAAGCCTCCCTGAGCAATTTGGGCTACCAAAGTGACAGCATCAGGAGCAATTTGAATATTTTCTTTAGCAGCGATCGCAGTTAAATGTTTTACCATCGCTTCTAACTGAATCCTTCTAAAATCAAACCTTTGGCAACGCGAAATAATTGTCGGTAATACTCGTTGCGGGTCTGTTGTCGCCAAAACAAAGACTACATGCTTAGGTGGTTCTTCTAAGGTTTTAAGTAATGCATTGAACGCTTGGGTACTTAACATGTGGCATTCATCCACCACATAAACTTTATAGCGGCACTGCACAGGGGCAAACTGAGCTTTTTCAATCAACTCACGGATATTATCGACACCAGTATTACTAGCAGCATCAATTTCAATCACATCAAGGGAATATCCCTGAGTGATTCCCCGACAAACATCACATACACCACAAGGCTCAGCCGTGGGTTTACCACTTTTGAGGCAATTTAAAGATTTAGCAAGAATCCGGGCGCTTGAAGTCTTACCTGTCCCTCGCGGGCCAGTGAACAAATAGGCAGGAGCAATCTTAGCTGTGCGAATCGCATTAGTGAGGGTAGTCGCGATCGCTTCTTGTCCCACCAGTTCAGCAAAACTCTTCGGGCGATACTTGTGATGTAGGGGTTCGTAAGACATAGATAGAAATTGTCAATGCCTTTTATAAATTGATTTAGTAACACAAGTACGCAATTTGGCATTCAATTATTCTAAACGCAGGAATATCCCTTGGAAACAATTAAATAATTTCAGTACCTTGTTTTTTATTATAGTACATTTGAACCAATAGGAGGGGCTAGGGGCTAGGGGCTAGGGAGCAGGGAGCAGGGGAGGCAGGGGGAGCAGGGGAGGCAGGGAGAAAAGGAGAAAGGGAGAAAGAGGTAATTCCTCTTCATCTCCTCTGCACCCTGCACCCTGCCCCTCCGCCTCTTCTCCATGCCCATAGAATAATGTACATTTTATTGACTGAAGTGAAATGATGGTACAGTGCGATCGCTACAATCTTAGGGTAAGCAATACTCAATGGTGCAGCAAATGCTCAGGCGGTTAGTTCAATGGTTTAAAAGATTTTTCCAACGCTTGTTTGGTGGGCAACAGACTGACTCCAAAACAAAAGACAATGTACCAAAAGAACCAGCACCACCTCTAACCGACACAGATCTAGAATTTCTGTTTACCGAACTTCTAGAGGGAGTACATCAGGCGCGAGGACAAGCTTGGGCGCAAAAGTGGCTGCATAACATTGAACATCGCGTCTCTAGCGATCGCTGGATAGAATGGTTACAGCGCTTTGGTGAAAGATTGATAGCATCACCTACACCTAACAATGAACTAGCTGCTCGGTTAGTCCAACTGGGTGAGTTAGGCATCGGAGAAGTTGGCAATACTGCCTACGATATTGGTATGCAGGTATTGAGACGCAATCAAAGCGAACCAATATGGGAATACGAGGGGCCAGATGCTGTCAGTGAAACTTATTTACCTGAAGAAAACTATCTACCTCAAGAGAACTACCTATTACAAAACGAATTAAACCAACAAGAAAATATCCCAGCGGTGGAAGAATCCTTCCCAGCAGAAGGAGAATACCAAACTGTTAGCCTAGAGCAATTGTTTGTCATGTTGCAGCAAGATGAGAACCTACGCCAGCAAGTTGCTCAACAGCTAGCAATCGAAACTGACGATCCACAAGTTATTGTCCAGGAGTTGATTAATCAATATGCTGCAAATGAATCGACTACAGATCAAGGGTAAGCTATTGGAAATGGGGCATGGGGCATTGGGCATGGGGCATTGGGCATGGAGCTATAGATATTATTCTCCCCTGCTCCTCTGCTCCTCTGCTCCTCTGCTCTCTAGTCCCTAGTCCCTAGCCTCTAGCCCCTAGCCCCTAGCCCCTAGCCCCTAGTTCTAAAGTTTTGTATATTTTTTATAATCCTATGACTAAAAACCTCGCTAAATTCAATTGTTTTGACGTAATTACAGATTTTTTTAACATAACGATCGCTACAATCTAGGAGAAATAAAATCCAAGAGTATGGCAGATCTCACGCAGCTATTGCAGTGGCTTATAACATTTTTAAACAGCCCCGTTGGTAGTCAGCAGACTCGTGTTATCAAGACTGCGAGGGGACAGAAGGTTGGAGAATCACCTCCTGAACTCACGAATGCGGATCTGGAACTTTTGTTTCATGAACTGTTGGAAGGTGTCTATCAAGGACGTGAACGACAGTGGGCGATCAATTATCTAGAACGCATGGAAGAACGCATTAGTGTTGAGCGTTGGATAGATTGGTTACTAATTTTTGGTGAAAAATTACTTACATCACCCGCACCAAATCATCAGTTAGCAACGCGGATGGTACAGCTAGGTGAGCTTCGTGTCGGTACAATTGGAGAACTTTCTTATGACATTGGCACACAGCTGTTGACACGTAATTTAAGCGAATGGTACGACGATAATGAGGAGCCAGAAGCCGAAACTACAATTTCTGAAACGTCTGAAAGCCTAACAGACTCTCCAGGACAGGAGTTAATACGTAACTTAGGCGAACTGTTATGGGAATCTGACGATCTAGAAATTGAAACCACGACAGCATCCCCAGCAGATACTAATGAGCAATCAAGAGAATTAATCTGGGAATATGAAGGTGAAGAAGTTGAAACCGCAGCAGTCAACGATGAGCCAAGAGGCTCGTTGATTGAGGAATATCCACAGGAAGAAGTTGAAGCTACCTTATTACCGCAAGAAAACTTAGAAGATTTAATTAGGGAAGATACACAAGAAGAAGTCGAAGCCCCAAGGGTACTACCTCTGCTGATTCCTGCACAAGAAGATGTAATTGGTAATTTAAGCGAACTTTCATTAGACTATGTAGTCAAAACCCCAGCCCCCATCGTCTCAAAAGAAAAGGTTGGGGATCGGTCTCTCACTAATTTAGAGCCACAAGTAGCTAACACTTTAGATGAATTATTAGTCAGGTTGGATCAAAGTACAAACTTAGCCCAACAATTGGCTTCCAATCTGGCAATTTCCCCAAGCCAAACTCCAGCGATTACCACCAACCCGTCGAATGCTCAAGCATGGTTTTACCAAGGTCTTCAGCAAGCTAAAACTGGTGATTTGTTAGGGGCGATCGCTTCTTATAATCAAGCAATAGAAATTCAGCCCAACTCTTCTGAATATTGGTTTAACAGAGGCTTGACTTTATTTCATTTAAAACATTTTGCTGAGGCGATCGCTTCTTATAATCAAGCTATAGAATTAAAACCCGACTATTACAAAGCTTGGCACAATCGGGGTGGAACCTTAGGTGAACTAGGACAATTCGAGGAAGCGATCACATCTTTTGATCAAGCAATCAAAATCCAGCCCGATTACCCAGATGCTTGGTCTAGCAAGGGTTTAGCGCTACTGAAGTTAGGGCAACTGTGGGAAGCGATCGCCTCTTATGATGAAGCTGTACGTTTAGAACCCCAAGATCCAGAAAACTGGTATTTTCGAGGGATCGCCTTAGCTGTTAGTGAGCAACATGAAGAAGCGATCGCCTCTTATGATGAAGCTTTAGAACTAGAACCGGACTTTCATGAAGTTTGGATTGATCGCGGTGTAGTTCTATTTAATTTAAAACGCTGGCAAGAAGCGATCGCCTCTTGGGACAAAGCTCTTTCAAGTCAGCCTAACTTTTACTTAGCTTGGTACAACCGGGGTATAGCTTTAGATAACTTAGCACGCCGCGAAGAAGCGATTGATTCTTATCGTCAAGCCATAGCAATTAAACCCGATTTTCATTTAGCATGGTACAACCAAGCAGTAGCCCTATTTTATTTAGAACAATTTACTGAAGCGATCATTTCTTACGACAATGCCTTACAAATTAAACTTGACTACTGGGAAGCTTGGATTGGTCGAGGTACAGCAATTGGTCATTTAGAGAATACTGAGGCGCTGTCGAGTTTGTCAACTAATCTAGCAGCGACAAATCCCGCCCTTAAGTATGGTGGCTATGAAGGGAAATTAGCCAGTTACGAAGAAGGATTGAAACATGTCCGCCCAGATACTTATCCTGAAGGTTGGGGGAGATTGCATTTAGCGATCGGTAATACCCATTACGATTTAGGCAAGAAACATCCGACATCTCGTAATTACTGGCACAATGCCATAACTGAATATAATCAAGCACTATTAACCCTCACAAGTGAAGATTTTGCCCAGTTACATTTAGAAGTTTTGCAATCTTTAATCAAAGCGCTTTTGGGTTTAGGAGAAACAGCACAAGCACAAGAATTACAGCAACACAGTGTCAATTTGCTGCAACAATTGCTTAATGAACCTACTCGCCCTGACGAAAGTAAAAAACAGCTAGCTCTCAAATTTGCCGGAGTTTGGCAATTAGCAGTTGATGTCCATGTAGATTACGGTGATTTGGTGGAAGCCTGGGAAATGGCAGAACAAATCAAAAATTCTTGCTTAAATTGGCTGTTATTCGATTGGAATCAAGAAATTTACTCACCCAATTATCATTCAGTTCAACAACTGCTTGATCCCACTACAGCGATTATTTACTGGCATATTAGCCCAGTAGCTCTACACACTTTCATTATTAAAGATGAAGCACCATCACCTATCCTCGTCTTTACACCCATACAAGAGATAGGGAAAATATCTTTAGAAGAAACCGCTACATCTGGCGATGAATTGCCTTTAACTGAAGCAGCAAGGCGCTTAATTGAATTTGAAAATTGGCTGGAAGATTGGAACCACACACACCAAGAATATTGTAGTCAAGTTCCATCTCAGCAAAACAAGAGTAATCATTCTTGGCGATTAGAAATGGAACCGAGGTTGTTAAAACTGAAAAATATCCTCCAAATTTCCACAATTGCCCAAGAACTTGAAGATATTACTCAACTAATTCTTGTTCCCCACCGTAACTTGCACAGATTGCCTCTCCATGCACTGTTTGATCCTCACCAAGAAGATTTGCCAAGCGTGGCATCTAATTTTACTATTACTTATTTGCCTAGTATCCAAACAGGTTTAAATTTAAAAACTAAAAATTTACAGCAGTCATCAAATCAAAAATTGCTCAGTATTGAGCATCCTAATAGTACAGGTTATGCAACACTAAAATTTTCCCAAATTGAATCTGAAATCGTCAGTCAGATGTTTAATAATCCTCAACGCATTCAGGGAGTAAAAGCTACTAAAAATGTGGTCGAAAATGCCTTATTTAATAGTAATAATATATTACATTTTACTGGATATGCTACTACTAATAATAGTGAGCCAAAAAAATCAGAATTAGCTTTAGCAGATGAAGAAAAACTAACTTTAGCAGAAATCTGTCAAGGAAATCTAGCTAGCTACAATTTGGTAACTCTTTCTGCTTGTGAAACTGCCAAAATTAACAAATATAATATTACTACTGAATATGTGGGTTTAGTTAATGGTTTTCTCTGGAGAAAAGTACCCCATGTCGTGAGTACTCTTTGGACTGTAGAATCATCTGCGAGTGCGTTGGTGATGATAGAGTTTTATCGCAAGCTACAGCAAGATAAATCTGCAACGACTGCATTAGCTGAAGCAACAGCATGGCTAAAAGAACTAACTGCTGGAGAATTAACAAAATGGTATGAAGACTTACTTAATAATCTGCAATCTGAAGAGTTGAGAGTTAGGACTTATTTAGCTACATATCTATATAGAAGTAGTAAAATGACACCAGATCAAAAGCTTTACGATCATCCCTATTACTGGGCAGCATTCATTATTACAGGTAAATTGAGTTGATATCCAAAGCATGATCAAAAACGATATTCAAGCTAGAGAAAATTAATCATTGAAGTAACACAAATCTATTACTCTGCGTTCTCTGTCTTGAAAAGTTTGTTACGGAGGGAAACCCTCCGACGCTCGCGGACTCGCTAACGCTTCGCTATGACAACTTTTCGCTGCGCCTCTGCGGTTCGATTAATCACCTTGAAAGAGAGTGCGATCGCAGTTCGATATCTGAATTATGATAGTACTACAATATGTAACAGCGATCGCAGCTTTTAATTCGGATGAGTGATGATTTTTTCTAGAACTTTGTTCCTGTATTGAATATTATTTGTCGTTTTCAAGCATTGTTAGAAAGACGCAGACTATTCATTTGGTATTTTCGCACCATAACCGCTACCAAATTACTCAACAAACAACTAATTGCTAAGCATAACAAAATATAAGTGGGAGCCATCACTACACCAATAGCAAACCAAGTATATACGTGTAATACCATCACAAAAGCAAAAATGCTGGCAATCCCCACTGTTTGCCATATTTGGCGCTGTAGAAATGTGAGGATGATTGTCAATGATGTAGCAATCAAGTTTGCTGGTACAAGAAATGCACAAATGCTGACGCAGTTGGCACGGGAGAACTCTGCTAAAGTGTGGAAATCAAGCATCAATTTTTTGGGATAATGTCGGCATATAAAATTAATAAAATATATTTTTACTTATCTAAACCGAGCTTAGCATACCTCTAAAGTAATCACTTGAGAAATGTAACATAATTTAAATCTGACTAAATAGTTAATCTTAATTAAGAATATGAGCCATTTATTTTACCTAATTAATCTCTGCAAAAAATTTTAAATTATAGTGAATTTGCTTGAAATATTATTACAAAAACTTATGTGTAAATGTAAACGAAGTGATAAATTCACTATCTACAGACATAGAGAAGCTGATTATTCTGAGAAAATTTGTTGGGGAAAAATATGTGCGATCGCAAGTATGCCATTCTAGGAACTGGTGCATTAGGTGGATTTTATGGAGGCAAATTACAAAAAGCTGGTTTGGATGTGCATTTTTTGCTCAGAAGTGACTATGACCATGTCAAAAAATATGGTTTACTCGTTGAGTCTAAAGACGGTGACTTTGCCCTTCCCCAAGTTAATGCTTATCAAGATATAGAGAAAATGCCACAATGCGATGTGGTAGTAGTTGCATTAAAAACAACACAAAATTATTTGCTACCGAAATTGTTACCACCTATTGTTAAAAATGGTGGGGTGGTGTTGGTATTGCAAAATGGACTTGGTATAGAAGAAGAAATTGCCCAAATAATTGGCAACGTCAGTATTATTGGTGGACTGTGCTTTTTGTGTTCCAATAAAGTAGCACAAGGACATATTTGCCACTTGGACTATGGACATATTACTTTAGGGGAATATATTCCAGGCTATCCTACTGTTGGCATTACAGACAAAATACAGCAAATTGCCCATGACTTTCATCGGGCTGGGATTGCAATAGAATTAGCTGAAGACTTACTATTAGCACGTTGGAAAAAGTTGGTGTGGAATATTCCTTACAATGGTCTTTCTGTAATTCTCAATGCCAGAACAGATGAATTAATGGCAGATATGTACACTTGCAAATTAGTCGAACAATTAATGTTTGAAGTAGCGGCAGGGGCAAATAGTCATGGGCGTAATATTCCTGACAGTTTCATTCAAAAAATGCTAGATTACACCGTCAAAATGAAACCTTACCGCACTAGCATGAAAATTGACTATGATGAATGTCGCCCCCTAGAGATAGAGGCAATTTTTGGCAATCCAATACGTCAGGCACAAACAGCAGGTGCAAGTTTATTACAAATTAGTTGTATCTACAATCAGTTGAAGTTTCTAGATACCAAAAATCAAAAACAATAATCTAGAACTATGGGTATATAAACTAGCTTATCTTCGTAAACTGCGGGGGTCGAGAGCATCTCTGAGTCCATCACCCAACAAATTGAAAGCCAGTACCGTCAGAATAATTAGCAGTGCTGGCGGCCAAATTAACCAAGGTTGCAACACCAAAATAGAGGCATTGCTTGCCAGAGAAAGCATATTTCCCCATGATGGGTCTGGTTGTTGAATACCTAAGCCAATTAGACTTAATACTGCCTCAGCGCTAATAAAACTAGGAACCGCAAGAGTAGCAGAGATAATTACATAAGTAGCCGTTTGCGGCAAAACGTGGCGGAGAATAATATAAATTGGCTTACCACCCATTGCTCTTGCTGCTTGGACAAATTCTCGCTCTTTAATTGATAATACTTGTCCGCGAATTACCCGTGCTAAACCAGCCCAGCTAATTACTGAAGTAATTACCACAATCAATAAAAAGCGTTGGGTACTGCTTAAACCAGGTGGTAAGACTGCACCTAAGGTAACTAGAAGATAAATACTTGGGAAAGTCATCAGTACTTCTGCGAGGCGCATGATAACACTGTCAGTCCAGCCGCCAAAATAACCAGAAATGCCACCTATAAAAAGACCTAGGGGAAAGGTAATAATAACTCCGATAATTCCGATAAATAAGCTAATGCGACCCCCATGTACTAAGCGACTGAATTGGTCGCGTCCTTGTTCGTCAGTACCTAAGATATTAAATTTAGCCTCATTAGCTGCACCAAATAAATGCCAATCCAAGGGTATGCCGGGAAAGATGATAGTTTCATCCCACTCAGGCGGCAGTGGCAAACTCAGCTGCAACAGCCGATATTCTGCCCCAGAGACAAATAAACGTAAGGGTGAGGGTTTTTTAAAGTTTACAATCAGTTGGCGATCGCCTGTTTGCAGGTCAGTATCTCCTTGGGTCGTAGGATAAATATGAGGGCCAATAAACCGCCCTGATGATTTTGAAACCCAATAAACCTGAGTTGGTGGCAGTAGGGAACCATTTGCCTGTGAGGCATAGGGGTCATAAGGGGCAACAAAATCAGCAGCAATTACTGCTAGATAAAAAATTAACAGTAAAATTGCCCCAAATCGCGCCAAAGGATTCTTTTGCAGTCTTTGCCACCAATTCATAGTTATGTGTCCTTGGTTAGTTGTCAGTTGTTTTTGATCTAGTGGTCTATCACATCAAATTATTTTGATTGGTTAACTTATTCTTAGTTTTTCTTCCTTTGCGGTTCATGATTTTACCTTCAAAATTAATGGGACAGACCACTAGTTCATTAGTTCATTACTTTATCTTGAAAGTGGCTCGATCTTAAAAAATATGATTGCCACTGACCACTGACCACTGACCACTGACTAATATCTAAGCATGTCGTTGCTCAACTAAATATAGATGTTCTTCTTGCTGTTTTTCATGTTCTACAACAAATACGTTCGAGTAGAGGTTAGCAACAATTTGTTTTCCTTGCTGTGTCAAAGATAAGTAACGCAATCCTTCTTTGATGTAGGGATGAACACCATTCCAGTAAAATTTAGCGTAGTTTTTGCGTAAATCAGCAGGTGTCTCGTAGCCCAAAACCTTATTCATCCCAGTTTCTTCAAACTCGTAAAATAAAGAGGTAATTTTCTTTAAATAACGCGGGTCGCTTAATTGCCCGATTAAATCAGCAGCACGCACTAATCCAGCAAAGTTAGCTGTCTCTTGATGATCTTCTGCTGTAGGTACTGGGAAACGAGTCCATTCAATATTACTCTTAATCACGTCAGCATCTATCAACTTGTGACCGCCAAAACGCTCATCAATAAAAAGTTTGGCTCTATCAACATGATAAGGTGTAAGGCTGGCATCAGAAGCTCCTGGGTGTAGAGAAATCATTCTGCCATTTTTACCTGTAGCATATAAACCTGCGGCCTCTTGGTCTTGTCGGCAAACTCCTTTGACATAACCGATATCATGGCATACCAAAGAAATGATGAAATGTAGCCAGTCTTCGCTGGAAACGCCACCTTCTCGAATGTGTTTACCACGTAACATTTCCTGTCCTACCAAGGTAACTAAAACCGAGTGTTCAACGTTGTGATAAAGAGCGTCGCTATTGGCAATATTTTCCAATGCCATACTCCCTGCCCAAGCGATGATATCTTGGTAATCATTTTTCGAGCAGCCGTATGTACGACGGTAGCCTTCTCGAATTTGCTTGACAAAAGCATCAATTAAAATTTCAGTGACATTGAACATGGCTTTGTGACTTAGATTGGTAATCAAACAATTTTTAGGTTTCTAGACTAGTGGTTCATTTAATCAATTCAAAACTGCTGTAACTATTTACGAGTTTTTACTAGCTTGCACAAGCAGGGTTGCCGTTATGGAAATTTTAAACAATGCAAATTTATCCTTTGTAACTTAGAAATGGATGTGAGCGCTAGCTATCTTCATAATTTGCTCAGATGATATGCTAACCAAATTTATATAAGTAATATTTATTAGCGTGTATGAGACAAAAGGTAAGTGCGATCGCGACCTACTCTAATTAAGTGTTTCACATCTGTTTATTTAGTGACAGTGATCTCAATACAAAAGCTGTGTGACTTATAAATAGGCTGATAGAGAACGTAAATCATGCTGCTTGATAAACAACCGTATAAATACTGAATATTTTTTTGATTTGATTAAAAGAATTAAGTCAATTTATGGGCATCATAATGAGGATTATTACGGTCAAAATTCTCAAATATGAGCCATATTTTAGTATGCATAGTCAGTTGAAACCTATTTAAAAAAAAAAGACCAGTAGTGGTATTTGCATAGATAAATCGGCTAGTGGAGGTAGAACTTTGGACAACGAAAGTTTTTTAGAAGTGGAAACAGAAGCACCTGTAAAGGTTGATGAGGATGAATCTTTTAGTAAAGCAGATACTCAGCAAACCCGTCCTTGGTTAATACCGCTATTTATAGGTACTGGCTTGGGGATAGCGATCGCTTTGGGTGGTATAAGTTTATTTACTTACCTTCCTAGTCGTCAACAAAGTGCAGTAGCAAAGAAAGTCGCACCGACAGTTAACCCAGCCATGACAGTCACTATCGCCCCAGTAGAAAAGACCCGTATTTTCCGCACTTTCAATACTACTGGGACTGTAGCAGCTCGTGATTTGATTCCTGTTTTGCCACAGGTCAACAGTTTACAAATCAAAATTATCCCTGAAGACATTAAAGAGGGAGCTTTTGTCAACAAAGGTCAAGTACTGGCAATACTGGATGATTCCATACTGCAAGCCCAAATTAGTCAAGCAAAAGCAGAGATAGAATCTAAGCAAGCCGATGTGGTATCTAAGCAAGCAGAAATAACATCCAAGCAAGCTAGTGTGGCATCTAATCAGGCGATAGTTAAACAAAAACGAGCCGACTTAGGGCAAGCCCAAGCCAAATTAGAAGAAGCTGAAAAGAATTTTCAACGTTATCAAAAACTTGCCGCTTCGGGAGCGATTAGTCAGCAAGAACTTGATACTCGTTTTTACACAGTGAAAACTGCTAAAGAGTCTGTACGCCTAGCCCAAGAAAATATTTATAGCGCTCAAGCAAATGTCAGTAGTGCCAAAGCAAATATTGGCAGTGCCAAAGCAAATGTGAATAAAGCCCAAGCTGATGTCCGTAGTAGTGTGGCCAAGGTACAACAACTGCAAACTCAACTCAAGCAAACTGTAGTGCGTGCGCCGATTTCGGGAATGATTGCCGAGAAATTAGCCAGAGTCGGCGATGTTACGGGTGTACCGCCACAAACTCAAACTGGGACTGTGATTGGTGGTACACAAAAGCTGTTTTCTATTATCCGTAACGGTAGGTTAGAACTTCAGGCACGGGTTCCGCAAATGCAATTGCCACAGATAGATATTGGTGCATCTGTACAAATTACCTCAGATGTTGATCGTCGAGTGCGATCGCAAGGACGAGTTAGAGAAATCCAACCGCTAGTAAATCCCCAAAGGCGCGAAGCTACAGTCAAAATTGATTTACCCGTAACAGATTTATTAAAACCTGGGATGTTTGCGCGGGCAGCAATTAACACTAATACAACAATGGGGATAGCTGTACCCCAAAAAGCAGTGCAATCCCAACCAGATGGCAGCGTCATTTTATTTACCTTATCGGACGAAGATATAGTCCGCGCCCAGAAAGTAGAAGTAGGAGAACTTATCGATGGTGACAGAGTAGAAATCAAGAGTGGGTTGCAAATCAGCAATAACTTAAAACAAGACATTTCAAATCTGCGCGTAGTAGTTAACGGTGCAAGCTACCTCAAAGACGGCGACAAGGTAAGAGTCGCAAACCAATAAATTTTCTGGCATTGCTGAATCAGAAGATGAAATTTGATGAATTGAAACTTAAAACTCCTTATACTCTCTGCGTCTCTGCGCGACGGACACTTTGCTCAAGTCGGCAGAGCCGCCCACGCAAGTGTCCTCCTCTGCGTGTTAGCAAAGCGGGGCGTAGCCCGATAAATCATCCTGAAATATGCAACACCAATTTTCTTTATCCCCCTTGCGCCCTGCACCCTGCCCCTCTGCCTTTTATTCCCCATGCCCCTCATCCCAAACATAAAATTTTCTTATGTCTTTTAACATCTCGGCTTGGTCAATTAAAAAACCTGTTCCCACGATAGTTTTATTTTTAATTTTGACGGTAGTAGGTTGGTTTTCCTTTATATCCTTAGGAATTGATATTAACCCCAATATTGATGTGCCAGCAGTTTTAGTCACAGTTACTCAACCAGGAGCAAGCCCAGCAGAACTAGAATCCCAAGTGACGAAAAAAATTGAAGATGCTGTTGCAGGTTTGGGTAATATCGATAACATGATTTCCACAGTTAGCGATGGCAACTCCAAAACAACGATTAATTTTATTTTAGGGACAAATAGCGATCGCGCTACTAATGATGTGCGGAATGCGATCGCTCAAATTCGCCAAAGTTTACCCCAAGATATCAATGACCCAATTGTACAACGCTTAGATTTTGCTGGCGGTGCAGTAATTACCTACGCAGTCAAATCTGATCAGCGTTCTGTAGAAGAATTAAGTAACATCGTAGACCAAACCATCAGCCGGGCTTTATTAGCAGTCAAGGGTGTAGCCCAAATTAAGCGTGTGGGTGGAGTTGACCGAGAAATCCGAATTAACCTTGATCCTAATCAGTTAGAATCTTTAGGCATTACTGCCACTCAGGTCAACGACCAAATCCGCACATTGAATGTTAACTTACCTGGGGGACGTGCCGAAGTTGGTGGTAGCGAACAAAGTATCCGCACCCTTGGTAGTGCCGCGAGTGTGGATGTTTTGCAAACCTATGAAATCCTTCTACCTGGGGGTGGTTCCGTCCCTTTATCTAGTTTGGGAACTGTTGAAGATAAGTTTGCCGATGTGCGTCAAGCCGCCCGTTTGAACAACCAACCTGTGGTCGCTTTCCAGGTATTGCGGAGTACTGGCAGCGTCATGGTGACAGTAGAAGCAGGAGTCAAAGCAGCAGTCGCACAATTACAAAAAACACTTCCCCAAGATGTACAACTGAATTTAATTTTTACTAGGGCTGACGTTGTTCGCAAATCTTACGAAAGCACCATTGATGAATTAATTCAAGCTTCGGTACTAGCTGTGATTGTAATTTTAGTGTTTTTACGAGACTGGCGAGCCACATTAATTACTGCTGTTGCCCTGCCTTTATCGATCATTCCTACCTTCGCTGTGCAGCAAGCTTTGGGTTATACCCTCAACAACATGACTTTGTTGGCATTAGCCCTGGCTGTAGGTAACTTAGTGGATGATGCCGTTGTTGAAATTGAAAACATGGAACGGCATATCGCTATGGGCAAATCAGCCTGGAAAGCTGCTTTTGACTCTTCTGAGGAAGTGGGATTAGCAGTTATGGCTTCTTCTGCCACAATTATTGCCGTGTTTCTGCCCGTTGCTTTTATGGGCGGCGTTCCTGGGCAGTTTTTTCAACCATTTGGTGTTACCGTTGCCGTTTCTACAATTTTCTCAACTTTAGTCGCACGGATGGTGACACCGATGATGGGAGCTTATTTATTACACAAGCAACATCATCAACCTAGTGCTACTCAAGCCAAGTTGAGACTCAGCAAAATTTTCAATCTCCAATCCCAAACTTCAGATTTTAAACACCGTCGCTTGCAGCCTTATAAATCCCTCCTCAAGTGGGCATTACGCCATAGATTGACAACAATGGCGATCGCCTTAGCTTTTTTTATGGCAAGTCTGATGCTAGTTCCTTTAATTCCTAAGGGTTTCGTTGATGACGGCGACTTGGGTATTTCTACTGTTGCAATTGAATTACCTCCCGGTTCCACCTTGGCAGATGTCAACAAGGTTGCAACCCAAGCAACTGATTTGATTCGCCAAAATCCCACAGTTGAACGAGTGTTAGCCACAGAAGAAATTAATGCTGCAACTCTGGCTGTGCAACTCAAACCCAAGTCAGAACGGAAAATTTCTCAAAAACAATTTGAAGAACAAGTCCGCCCTTTATTTCAAGAAATACCGGGAGCTAGAATCAGTTTCCAAAGCCAAAGTCCAGGGGATAGTCGTAAAAGCCTATCAATAGTTCTCAGGAGTGAAAATCCCCAAGCTTTAAACGAAACTGCCAATGCCTTAGAAAAGCAAATGCGAGATGTCACTGGCTTAGTAGAAGTATCTTCTAGCGCTAGTTTAGTTAAACCAGAAATTGTCGTTGTTCCCAACCCTCAACGAGCAGCGGATTTAGGTGTAACAGTGCAAGCGATCGCTCGTACTGCTTCTTTGGCAACTATTGGCGATAACGAGGCAAATTTAGCCAAGTTTAACTTAAGCGATCGGCAAATTCCTATCCGCGTTCAAATTGACCCCAAAGCGCGTACAGATATTAACACCCTCAAAAATCTTCAAGTTCCCAGTCAAAATGGTGAGTTGGTTTCTCTTTTGGCAGTTGCAGATATTCGTTTTGGTAGTGGCCCTGCAACCATCAATCGTTATGATCGCGCTCGTCAAGTTGCAGTAGAAGCCAACTTGCAAAGTATTTCCTTGGGAGAAGCAGTACAAGCAGTTAATAACCTCCCGGCATTGCAAAACTTACCCCCAGAAGTCACACAGCAACCTTCTGGTAGTGCCAAAATTATGCAGGACATTTTCAGCCGTTTTGGTGGCGCACTAGCACTAGCAGTTTTGTGTATCTATGCAATTTTGGTCTTGTTGTATAATAACTTTCTCCATCCCCTGTCAATTATGGCGGCATTGCCTTTTTGTTTAGGCGGCGCTTTAGTAGCCTTGATGGTTGCTCAAAAACCCTTGGGAATCTATGCCTTGATTGGGGTTGTACTGCTATTAGGAATTGTTACCAAAAACTCGATTCTTTTGGTTGATTATACAATCATTAATATGCAAGCAGGTAAAACCCAACGCCATGCATTGATTGAATCTGGCGTGTCGCGTCTACGTCCGATTATGATGACTTCTCTAGCAACAATTGCGGGTACTTTGCCTTTGGCGTTGGGTATTGGTGTCGGTTCTGAAGTTCGTCAACCGATGGGAATTGCAATTATGGGTGGTTTCACAACTTCTACCTTGTTGACACTGGTAGTTGTACCAGTCATATTTACCTACATTGACGACTTCCAGACTTGGATTTTAGATACATTGCGTTATGGTTTGGGCAAGAAGCGTACCGAAGAACGTGAAATAACAACTCTGCCACCTACCAGCGAACAATCTGCTTCTTAAAGGTCAAGTAATGGTATAATATTATCTGGCTTAATCTTCAGCTAAGAATTATCTGCGGGTGTAATTCAGTGGTAGAATATCTGCTTCCCATGCAGAGTGTCGTGGGTTCGAGTCCCATCACCCGCTTAAAACAAAAGCCTTATATAGTGGGCATTTCAAGAATTATGTTGAGACTAAATATAATTATCAAGAACAGTCTATTTGCAAACATTTAGGCAATTCTATTAATTTTTCACTTATCCCAACCAATTTTGCTAATCCTCATTCTGCCCTAAAAATAAACCTTCCAAATCTTGATACCCACTAACAACACGTAAAATTTCAACACCTTCCTCAATTGTACGGTAGAAAATTAGGTAATCATTAACAGAAAAGCTGCGTAAATTAGGAGCTAATTCATCTCGTCTACGTCCCATACCAGGAAATTTAGCTAACCTTTCACATTTTGGTTGATTTTGGCGAGAAGGCTTTCAGCAGTATCAAAACTATTATTGTTGGCAATGTAATCGATAATAGCCTCAACATCCCGACTTGCTGGAACTGTAAACCTACAAATATTGCTCATTGACCAGCCTGAGCGCGTTTTTGTTGCAGTTTCTCGCGTAACTGTTGAAACACCTCTTCAGCATCGACTAACTCACCCCGATCAGCTGCTTCCATTCCAAGGTGAATTTCCTGCTGTAATTGCTTAAATCTCCCCTTGTATAACTTTTCCCATTCGTCAGCTTGCAACAAATTAATAAACGCCAGTACCTCTTGTTGCTTCTCAGGTGATAATACCCGTACTTTTTCTAAAATGGCTTGCTCAATAGTCATTTAACTGCTCCCTAGAGTGAAAGTCGCACATCTGCACATCATATTTCTATTCTAAAGTTGGCATCCCTACAAAGAAACTAACAGCTCATACTTCCAGAGGATTTCAAGCCTTTTAATAGTCCACCAAAAAAATTATGACAGGTCTAAATCAGGATACAATCGTTGAAATTTAACTCTAGATCTGAAGCGACAAAACGCCAATCAATTTTAACTTTTTGCTGATTACGTTGGTCAAAGGTTTTAGAATTTAAAGTTGATAGAACTCACATTATGATTAAGGCCGCAGGGAGCAATGAGTTTACAACTATATAGGCGATCGCTCTCCTCGACTATTTTTTGATCGCGGGATAATGCTGCAATACCTGCTGCAAATACTGTCCCGTATAAGAGCGGGAATTTTTGGCAATTTCCTCTGGTGTCCCTACAGCAATTATTTCTCCCCCTTTATCGCCACCTTCAGGCCCCAAATCAATCACCCAGTCAGCACAACGAATTACATCTAAATTGTGTTCAATGACTAAAATCGAATTGCCTTTATCCACTAAACGTTGCAACACATCCAATAATTTGTGGACATCATAAAAAGACAAACCTGTCGTGGGTTCATCTATTAAATAAAGCGTTTTACCTGTAGCGCGGCGTGATAGTTCTGTTGCTAATTTTACCCGCTGCGCTTCACCACCAGATAATGTAGTCGCAGGTTGTCCAAGTTTGACATAACCCAAACCAACATCATATAAAGTTTGCAAACGAGTTACAGCTTTAGGAATGTTTTGAAAAAACTCTAAACTTTCCTCAACTGTCATATTGAGAACATCAGAAATAGATTTATCTTTGTACTTTACTTGCAAAGTTTCACGGTTATATCTTGCACCTTTACAAATTTCACATTGGACATAAACATCTGGTAAAAAGTTCATTTCGATGACGTTGACACCTTGTCCGCTACAAGCTTCGCAACGTCCACCTTTAACATTAAAAGAAAATTGTCCAGGTTTGTAACCCCTAGCTTTGGCTTCTACTGTTTGAGAAAATACATCTCGAATCGCATCGAAAACACCTGTGTAAGTTGCAGGATTGGAACGTGGTGTACGTCCAATTGGAGATTGATCGATAACGATCGCTTTATCAACTGCATTTAATCCCTTAATTTCCTGTAACTGTTTCGGTAAAGGAACTTTCTTCGTCAAGTGGTGTTGCAGTGACGGGTAAAGTAATTCGTTAATCAAAGTCGATTTACCTGAACCTGAAACACCAGTTACAGCGACAAGTTCACCCAATGGTATTTCAACATCAATATTTCTTAAGTTGTTACGATGGGCATTATTAATTACCAAACTGCGCCCATTTCCTGCTCGACGTTCTGCTGGGGTATTAATGACTCGCCGTCCAGATAAATAAGCACCTGTTAAGGAATCTTCTGCTGTTAACAACGCCTGTAAATCACCTTGGGCGATAATATTCCCACCGTGGATTCCTGCACCCGGCCCAATATCAACAATATGGTTAGCTGCACGAATCGTTTCTTCATCATGCTCAACCACAATTAATGTATTACCTAAATCACGCAATTTAGTTAAAGTTTTGAGTAACCGTCCATTATCTCGTTGATGTAAACCAATACTCGGCTCATCTAAAACATAGAGAACTCCAGTTAAACCAGAACCAATTTGAGTTGCAAGGCGAATCCGTTGGGCTTCACCACCAGAAAGAGTCATTGCCGGACGATCAAGAGTCAAGTAATCTAAACCTACATCCAACAAAAATTGCAATCTAGCTTTGATTTCTCTCAATACTAAATCAGCAATTTGCATTTGGCGATCGCTCAACTTTAACTGAGCAGTTCTTTCTTGACAATCTCGAATTGATACCCCAGTTAAATCTAAAATTCCATATTGTCCTAACCGTACCGCCAAAGCCTCAGCCTTTAACCTTTTCCCCCCACAAACCTCACATGGTTGATCAACCAAATACTGCTCTAATTTTTGCTTAATTAACTCCGAACCCCCTTCATATTGCCGCTGCAAAATGGGAATAGCACCCTTAAAACTCTGTGTCCTCCGTGCCTCTGCGGTTCGTTCTCCCTTCTCCCCATACAAAACAATCTCTTGTTGTTCTGCTGTCAAATTATTCCAATGTGTTTGTAACTCAAACCCATGAGCTTGACCCAAACTATAAAGTAATTCCAGATAATATGAATTATCTTTTTCTGACCAAGGCGCGATCGCAGCATAAATTGGTGCTTCAGGGTTAGGTACTACCAAATCTGGTGCAAATCTTCTTAAAGTCCCGATTCCATGACAATTAGCACAAGCGCCATAAGGCGAGTTAAACGAAAACAAACGCGGTGATAATTCCTCCATCACCGCCCCATGTACTGGACAAGCAAAGTTTTCCGAAAACACTAATTCTTCTTCGCTGTCAGTTGTCAGTTGTTCCTTGTCAGTTGTTTGTTGATTATCACTACTGACTACTGACGACTGACTAACGACAATATTAGCAATCCCACCAGATTGCTTCAGACACGTAGATAAAGAATCTACCAAGCGTTCTTGGATGTCTGGTTTTTTCACCAAACGGTCGATTACAACCTCAATCGTGTGAGTTAAATTTTTATCTAATTCAATCGAGTCTGATAATTCTCGAACTTCGCCATCAATCCGTACACGGACAAAACCTTGGGAAGCAAGACTAGATAACAACTTGCGGTGAGTGCCTTTTTTTCCGCGGACAACAGGGGCGAGAATTTGAAATCGAGTGCGATCTGGTAACTCTAAAATGCGATCGCACATCTCATCAATTGTCTGGGGTGCAATAGAGCGATCGCATATCGGACAATGGGGTTCACCAGCCCGCCCAAACAACAACCGTAAATAATCGTAAATCTCCGTCACCGTCCCGACTGTAGAACGGGGGTTATGAGATGTAGATTTTTGGTCAATGGAAATTGCTGGACTTAAGCCTTCAATTGCTTCCACGTCCGGTTTATCCAACTGTCCTAAAAATTGCCGGGCGTAGGCGCTAAGAGATTCAACATAGCGACGTTGCCCTTCTGCAAAAATCGTATCAAAAGCTAAAGAAGACTTACCCGAACCAGATACACCAGTAAATACAATCAGGCGATCGCGTGGCAATTCCAAATCAATATTTTTCAGATTATGCTGCCTAGCACCCCTAATCCGAATCGTGTTCCGGTCATTTTGGTTGGGGTGCGGAAGATGTCCATTCAGGGATGCGGCTAGCTTGTTATCTGACATATCGGAATGGTGAAAGGCGGCGTAAAATGTAGGTATAAAACAGTATAAGTACCAAAAAATGAATCTTGAAAAAGTTGATTCCTTTGCCCCAAAGGAGCGAAGTTATGTAACAAGTTCTGACTTCATCCTTTATCCTTGACATTTCAGACTGTTTTGGTGAAACAATCCTTAATAATACTATCTTTATTGTGGTTATAGTAGAACAATAGTACTGTTTAAGGTAGAGATTACTCTATATTCAGTCCGCAGACATCTTCCTTTATCTGCTAACTGGGGAAGCATCACAAATAAACATCCTCCTCAGGGTAAAACTGATAGTATTGCAAAGATAAAACTGTGTATAGATAACTACATTTCTTCACAGTACAACAATTATGCGTAGACGCAAAGCGGCTTGTCGTCAGACATCGCTTCTGTGAAAAATACAATAAAAAACTAGAATAAAACAGGACTTACGCAAAGAAATGGAAAAACGAACCGCCAAGGACGCAGAGAACACGAAGTTAAGAGGGTTTTAGAGAGTTATTGCGTAAGTCCTATAAAATTGATAAGTAAGCCTTTAATGAATGAAGTCACTGCTATGCAAGTTAACGAACTTACTATCGAAGAACTTAAAGCCCTCATTCGAGAAACTGTTCTAGAAACTATAGAAGAACTACTAGTAGACCTAGATATAAATCAAACCATCAATGAGAATTTTAAACAAGAAATACTAGCAATTCAGAAACGTACACAGGTATAAGAGGTGTTTTTGCAGCAGAAGTTATGCAGAGACTAGGTTTAAGAAACGGATGAATTACTCAGTTGAGTATGAGCCAGAAGCCCTAGTTTCGAGAAAAGAATTATTTTTATTGATTGGATTGGACATCGCAAAGAGATTTACAACTAAATTGTGTACTTTACTTATATTAAGCAACTCAATTACACAACTATGAAATTCCAAGTAATTTTCAGTTTTGATTCAGAATATGAAGGATACATTGCTGAAGTTCCCGAACTTCCTGGCTGTATGAGTCAAGGCAAAACACTTGATGAAGCTATAGAAAATATTAAAGATGCTATTAAAGGATATCTATACGTTCAAACTCAACATGGTAAGCCTTATTTTCCTCAAGAATCACAAACATTTATCACAGAAGTTGTAGTATAAATGGGGCGTTTATCAAATATTTCTGGTAAAGAAGCTGTTAAAGTTTTTGAGAAGTTTAATTATATATTAGATCACCAAACCGGAAGTCATATTATATTATGGCATGACTCAAAACCCACCTTATCAGTTCCAACATCATCGAGAACTAGCACCTGGATTATTAAGAAGTCTAATTCGACAAGCTGGAATTACAGTTGATGAGTTCCTCGAAAATAAATGAATGTGATGTAAAATTTACAAATGTCTAAATTTTAGACTGAGGCTTTTTTCACACAACGTGTGTCTTTACCACCCTCATTGCAATTTTCAAAGATAATTTTTTTATCAATAATCTCCTGTTTTGTATTTAAGGCCTTTTGTTTAACTTGTTCTGGAACCATTGAGCCAAATTTTCCTAAATTTAATATATCTGGTTTTTCTAAACCTATAGTATATATTTGACCTTTGATTTGTTGTTGTTTTGCCAATTCTGCTAAATATACTATTGCTAAATCTAATCGTTTCACGGCACTAGTTAAAACTGCTTTGGGGGCTATATTTAATTGATCTTTAGTATTTCCAAAAGCATAAACTCCCTTTTCACTAGCAGTTTGCAACACTACGGCTGAGGCATTATCTAACCATTGATAAATTACATCTATGCCAGATGCAATTAATGTCAATGTTGCTTCTTTGGCTTTGGCAACATCATTCCAATCACCTGTGAAGGTAGAGGTAATTTGAATATTTGGTTTTATAGATTTTGCCCCTAATTCAAATCCCCGTAATTCTTCTTGAGTAGCTGCAAATTTTTGTCCGGCAATATAAGCTAATTTGTTAGATTTAGTCATAGAAGCGGCAATAATTCCACACAAATAGCTAACTTGTAGGTGATCTATTCTTAAAGCGGCGATATTTTTGCCTTTAACAGAACCGTTAACAGCAACAAAAAATGTGTTGGGAAACTTTGCAGCTACTTGTTTGACTGCTGCATCAAATTGTCCGCCGTGGGCAAAAACTACGTTGTAACCTTTACGGGCAAAATCTGTTAATGCTTTTGTTTGATCTGCTGGTGCTACTTGTTCTACATAAGCTACTTCTGCACACAGCTTTTGTCTTACCTGATTTATCCCTTCGTAACCAGATTGATTCCAAGCTTGATCTGTACTGCTTCCAGGAAGGGCGATCGCTACTTTAAACCATTGACTACTATTTGCTGTTTTTGGTGTCGTAGCTTGGTTGTTATTGCAAGCTTCTAGTAAAAAGCCGATACCAAGAACTGCTGAACCAGACAAAACAAATTTACGCCGATTAAAATTTACCGTCATACATGAGTCTGAAGATGGATCGTTGTTTTAGTTATTAATTTACTTTAAAGTCGCAAGTGGTATTTTGGCAAAATTTAGCCAATTTTTATCCCTATTGATTGAAGACAGACTGATACTAGGCAATCAATACTGAATTAGTAGGAATAAATTAAGCAAAACCTATGAATAAATATAAGGAACTTTTACGTGTCATCCTGGCAGTATCTATTATTGTAGTTGGAGTCACACATTTTATTGTGCCAGAACAGTATGTGAGAATTGTGCCTCCTCAACTTCCCTATCCTTTAGGATTAGTTTATCTCAGTGGCTTTTATGAAATTTTGGGTGGTATTGGCTTATTAGTTCCACCTGTAAGTCAAGCTGCTGCTTGGGGATTAGTTGCACTTTTTATTGCTGTTTACCCAGCCAATATCAATATGGCAGTTAATCTAATTAAAGTTGATCATATACCCAATTCACCTTGGATTCATGTTGTAAGACTGCCGTTACAAGGAGTTTTAATTGCTTGGGCTTGGTGGTACACAAAGCCTGCAAATCGCGATCAACAAGTGTCTGTGATTCCTAAATCGCTTATTCCTGAAGAGTTAGAATGGTAATGATTAAATATGAAAAACTAACCGCAGAGTCGCTGAGGTAACAGAGAAAAGATTATTTGCGTAAGTCATAGTAAAATTTTGCGTTGCTGAATCTAGAGATGAAATTTATGTGTTGATATCTAAAACTCCTCATTCTCTCTGCGCCTCTGCGTGATAAAAATCATCCTGCATTTATGCAACGCCTAAAATTTTTTGCAAAATCAAAAATTTTTATGAGTACATCACAAACACTAAAACAATTACCAGCAGAGTTGATTAACTCTGAAAACTTTCGACGTTATGGACAGGTAATTTTTGCAAGTCAAGATGGTAAGAATTTTGATGTAGAAGATGCCCAGTTAAATTTACAAAATGGGACTCCGCGATTTTATATTATGCGGTTAGATAAGAAGGGGCGGAAATTTCATCAAATTACTCGCCATTTGCAATGCACTCAATGTTTAGGTGCTTTGGCAGGTAAAGATTGGTTAATCGCAGTTTGTCCTCCTCATAATGATAGAAATACACCTGTTTTAGAAGAAATTGCCGCTTTTCGGATTCCGGGAAATTGTTTTATTAAATTGAATGAGGGTACTTGGCACGCTGGGCCATATTTTGAGCATGAGGTTGTAGACTTTTATAATTTAGAACTTGCTGATACAAATGTGGTGGATCATTTCACTCATGATTTTGTTGAAAGTCATAATTTAGAATTTGAGATGATTTAAACAGCAATCAACTGTTTAAAGTTAGCATCATCTGCAATTTCATCAAAATCTATATCGGTTGCGGCATCTTCTTTGTATATAGGATTCAGTTGGATTGCCTGTTGGAGATTTTCTAAAGCTAATTCAACTTGCCTTTGTAGTGCATAACAAGCTGCTTTGTTGTAATAAGTCCTGGCGTAATCTGACTTAATTTCTAATGCTTTATTAAAACTAGCGATCGCTTCATCATCACGTCCTAATCTTACCAAAGTATAACCACGTTTATCCCAAGCTTTAGGGGAATCAGGTTGAAATTTTAGTGACTGATCAAAGCTGGCGATCGCTTCTTCGTATTGCTCTAATTCTACCAGTGAAAGCCCACGATTTAACCAAGCAATGGCATCATTTGGTTGGAGTTGTATAGCTTGATCAAAAGAGTCAAAAGCCTGTTGATGCTGTCGTAAGTTACCAAAAGCTACACCGCGATCGCACCATGCTTGATGATAATCAGGTTGAATCTCAATTGCTCTATCGTAAGAGGCGATCGCATCTTGATAACGTTTTAATCTAACTAAAGTCAAACCTCGTTTTAACCAAACAATAGGTTCATTCGGCTGAAGTTTAACTGCTCTATTATAAACTGCGATCGCATCTAGATACTGCTTTTGAGAAAATAAAGTATCTCCCTCTTGCATATAATCATCTGCTAATAATTTCGGTTGTGGTTGTGGTTCTTGGGTTTCCTCCTTTTCAGCAATAGAGGTAGGTTTCACTTCAACCAATTCATGCAAAATTGCATCCTTGCGTTGTTGAGCATCTAACTGTAATTCCGAGAGTTGAGAAACAAATTCCGTTTCTAACTTTTCTAGTTTTTCTAGAATTAGCAGCTTTTGTTGTTGAGCGTTCGATTGTAATTCTGAAAACTGAGAAACAAACTCCGAACCTGAACTTTCTAAATTCGCAATTATCAGCTCTTTTTGAGCTTGAGCATTCACCTGTAATTCTGATAGTTGAGATGCAAACTCAGTTTTTAGTTGAATCAGATCATCAAATATATTATCTTTTTGTTGCTGCGTATCTAACTGTAATTCCGATAGATAAGATTTAAATGTGTTTTCTAGTTTTTCTAAATTTTCCAGCGTTGTATTTTTATTTTGTTCTGCATCTATCTGTAACTGAGATAGTTGAGATGCAAACTTAGCTTGAGATTTTGTAAAACTCTCAATAATATTGTTCTTTTGTACCTGAGTTTCAGATTGTAATTGGGCTAATTGAGATTGAAATAAAGTTTCTGATTCTCCTAAATTTTTTAAAATGATATCCTTTTGTTTTCGAGCATCTGTTTCTAACTCAGATAATTGTGTGACAAACTCTGTCTGCAATTTAGTTAAATTATTAAGGATGCTATCCTTTTGTTTTTGAGTATCACCTTGAACATTTGCAAATTGAGCAATAAAATCATATTTATTTTGTTCTATGCTTTCTAAAGCTAGATTTTTTTGTTGTTCAACACCTAATTTTAATTCAGAAAACTGAGAGGCTAGCTCCGATTCTAGTTTGGCTATATTCTCTACTGTGAGATTCCTTTGAAGTTGACTATCCAACTGTAATTGGGATAATTCCCCAGCAAATTCAGATTCTAATTTCTTTATATTTTGTTGAACACTTTTGACATCGGTTTCTAGTCCCGCAAAAATCTTATCTTTTGATTGCAATAGTTCAGATGTCAAGGTTGATAAATTTTCTTGATGTATTTTTATTTTTTCTTGTAATGACTCAGCCTCCTTTTCTAATTGACGATTGAGCTTTTTAGCATCTTGAATAGTATTTTCAGCTTCTTGCTTAACAATAACTAACTGGTTTTGTAAATTTTCAACTCCCTCTAACTGTGCCATTGCTCTATTCACAATTTCACGGATTGCTACCCGTCTTAACAACCAAAATAGAGCAATAACTGCAACTGGAAATAAACTCAATATGACCAACCAGATATTCATTAGGATAGTTGTAGGATTAAAGGCACGTTCTAAATTAGATTGTTCTGGTTCGGGAGTGCGATTTTCTACTGCTGCTTGCGCTAGTTTTTCCTGCTGCTGATTTGATATTACTGGGACAGGAGTCAATTCTCTAGACACGGATGGTATGGGTTGCCCGCTGGTAATATTAGCAGATACCAGCAAAGGTGAAAAGACAATAGCGCTTTTTAAAATTACGGTAAAAACAACTTGATTCTTGCTCTTCACTCTAGTAACCTTCCTTGAATGAAAACCACTACTTTTAGTGTAGTGGTTTAGCATCAGGTGTTCATAATCATGATTTGGCAATAGGCTACATCCCACCGGGGGCGATCGCTTCAACCAACTTGTTAAAAAGTAAAATGGTAAACTGAACATTGATATAATTTTTGCGATCGCACCTCCCCAGCTCACAGGCCAACCGCGATCGCATTTCAAAACTCGCTTTTACTTAGGCTGAATCGGCTTCACTAAAGGCGATCGCGCCAATGATAACGCGATCGCCTAATGTGGGTTCTAATTAGCCCAAACCCAAAAACTGAGAAATCAGCGACAACAGGTTATTACTGAGTTTGGTCAACCTATGAAAGACTGTGAATTTCAATCAGTGTTGGGTTAAAAAAGAAACATGAAAATCACCAAACCCATTACTAACTGGTTAGAAATTCGTGCTAGCACCCCTGCATACACTGGTTGGGTATTAGCAGGCATTGCTATTTGTTTTTTCGGGGCAGCTATTAATACTATGGCTGGATGGCTGTATGCAATTAGCGGTGTGAGTTTTGCTCTGCTTGGTATAGCCGCAATTTTACCACCGCGATCGCTTGTTGGTCTATTTATTACCCGCCATCCCATCTCGCCTGTATCAGCAGGAGATGACTTGACAGTGGAATTAGAAATCCACAACCAAAAAAATCAACCTGTAAGCTTACTACAAATTGAAGATATCTTGCCGTTTGTTTTAGGCAAGCCAATACAAACGGCAATAGAAGTAATACCTAGCCAAGGTAGTTATCGTTGGGTATATTATCACCCTACCCAACATCGAGGTATTTATCGCTGGGGTACAGTTGAACTGGTGAGTGGTGCGCCTTTGGGATTATTTTGGTCTCGTCGTCAGCATGATTGCGCGGCGATCGCGATCGTTTATCCTCCTGTTTTACCTCTGGCTACATGTCCTTTAGTAGATGAGATGGGACAAGAAGAGAGTAAAAGGGGCGATCCTCACGGTAGACCATTGCAGACAGCAACCACAGGATTAGTGCGATCGCTACGTCCTTATCGCATCGGAGATCCCACTCGTCTGATTCACTGGCGTACTAGTGCGCGCTATGGTGAATTGCGAGTGCGAGAATTAGAAATGATCACGGGCGGACAGGAAATAATTATTGCTCTTGATAGTGCCGGTGGTTGGCAAGCAGAAAATTTTGAACAAGCAGTAATTGCCGCAGCGTCTTTGTACTTTTATGCACATCAACAACAGCTACAGGTACAACTGTGGACAGCATCAACAGGATTAGTCAAAGGTGAGCGTATTGTTTTAGAAACCCTAGCAGCGACCGCGTTTCAAGAAGAAACTAGTATTAACGAGTTTTACAGCTATCCTGTAATTTGGTTAACTCAAAACCCCTTGACACTTTCCTCCTTACCACAGGGTAGTCGTTGGGTGTTATGGAAGCATATCTCATTGCCAGAAGAAGTAATTAATTGGGACTATCCTGGCATCGTCCTACAGAATGATCAAGCATTGCAATCACAGTTGCAAAAATCATTACATTCAAATTGAAAAACTCAGGTTGGGGAAACTCACCCAGTAATTGCTTAGTGAGGCTGAGGTACAATGCAAAGAAATATTTAAGTTATGAGTTGCCGATCCACATGATATCATCAGAAGCCAACGCCAAATCCACAGAAAAAAGCCTAGAGGCAATGCGGCATTTTTCCGAGCAATATGCCAAGCGGACTGGAACTTACTTTTGTTCTGAGCCTTCTGTAACCGCAGTTGTAATTGAAGGACTAGCCAAACATAAAGACGATCTAGGTGCGCCGTTGTGTCCTTGTCGTCACTACGAAGACAAAGAAGCCGAAGTCAAAGCTACATATTGGAACTGTCCTTGTGTACCGATGAGAGAACGCAAAGAATGCCATTGTATGCTCTTTCTCACAACGGATAACGAGTTTGCTGGAGAACAGCAAGAAATCTCTTTAGAAACAATCAAAGAAGTGCGAGACAGTATGGGATGAGCAAAACTATCCCTCGACAGTTTTGGCAAGGCGTAGAACAGTTCAATTTAGGACAGTTCTATGACTGCCATGATACTTTAGAAGCTCTGTGGATAGAAGCCAGCGAACCAGAAAAATCTTTTTATCAAGGTGTGCTGCAAATTGCTGTAGCACTTTATCATCTGGGTAATCGTAACTGGCGAGGCGCTGTGATTTTACTGGGAGAAGGTAGCAATCGCCTACGACGTTATCCATCTAGTTATAGCGGCATTGATGTAGACGAGTTACTGAATCAAAGTACAAATTTGTTAAAAACCCTACAACAAACTGGAGCAGACAAAATTACTACTGGTGAAATAGATATCAATCAATCATTGCCTTTGCCGAGAATTGCCATAATTCAATGATGAGTGAAAGTTAACTCAGATAATTTAGGATAAACAATTGGGGAATGGAGACTTTGTCTATTCCCCAATATTTTTTAGTAGTTTATTTTAAATTTCGGTCTTATACCAATTCACTAAAAGTATGATACAGATAAATTAGGAATAAATATGAACGGGTAAAAATGGTTGGAGTCACCAAAGTCGAAATAAAAGAATCAGTCCAACAGTTGCATGAACTGCTCGTCAAACAGAAAACAGCATCAAGCCGTGAACGAGTTCAAGCTTTGTATTTACTGAAAATGGGGCAAGTAAGAACGGTACAGGATGCAGCTTTTGTCGTAGGCAGAGAAAGAGTGACAGTGCAAAGATGGTTAAAAACATATACAGAGTCGGGAATAAACGGTCTATTGTCAACAAAAAAAAGTCCAGGGCGACCGCCAATTATTGATGGTTCGACCAAAGAACAACTTTTAAAAGAACTTGAACAGCCATTTGGATTTAAAAGCTATGAAGAAATCCGAACATGGTTGAAAGCGGTTCAAGGTGTGAGAGCGTCGTATAAAGTAGTACATGATACAGTACGCTATCGAATGAAAGCGAAGTTAAAAGTACCAAGAGCAGTAGGGATAAAACACAATGAAGAAGCAGAATTAGAATTTAAAAAAAACTGCCACAATACCTAGAAGTTATAAAAAAACACGTCATAGAGCCAAAAGATAAACATAAAGAAATTAGATACTGGTGTGGTGATGAAAGCCGTGTAGGATTAAAAACAGAATTAGGAAGACTGATCACGCTTTGTGGCATTAAACCTATTGGCATCATGCAATGGAAACGAGAAAATTTCTATTTATATGGTTTAGTAGAGCCGTTAACTGGTGAGTATTATATTTGGGAATTCTCTCATCTCAACACAGCTTGCTTCAATATCTTTTTAGAACAGTTTGCAGCTACGTATCCGGAAGATATACACATACTTCAATTAGACAATGGTGCTTTTCATTTAAGCCAGACTCTTAAAATTCCAGAAAATATTATTTTATTATTTCAACCTCCACATACTCCCCAAGTCAATCCCATTGAACGTTTATGGGAAGAAGTAAAAAGGAATTTAAGTTGGGAATGCTTTGCTAATTTGGACGAGTTAAGAACAGTTATTTGGCAACGTCTTGAGGAATTAAACACATCAATTGTTGCGAATATTACAGGTTGGGGTTTTATTCTGGATGCTTTATTTGTATCAGGCTTTTCGTGAAATGGTATTATGCCCCAGATGAAAGTCTGGCAGTATCTTCTTGTGCTTCTGGACTTGATCAAGCGACAATTACGGTTGCTGACTCTGCCTAATCACAAATTTGGATAAAGTTACAGTGAAACCTCTAGGTTTAGCAAAGCGTCAATATTTTAGCCAGCAGTTATCCCAACTTACTCCAGATAGTAGATTTTATTTCAGGATAAAGTAATTGAGATAATTAGTATACAAGCAAAAATCCTAAATCCCAAATTGCTATGATGCCCTGTTATCAATTGCCCATATCACAGATACGTCGTTTTGGATTAGCCTTGCTATTACCAGTTACACTCTGGGGCGTGATGTCTACTGATAATTCATTAAGTGGCAATAGTTTTCCGATTCAAATGCAAACTGCTACTGCCCAAACACCGCAAGAAAATCGCCCACTGACAATTCGTTCAGATGTGCAAGAATATGATGCCAAAACTCAAGTAGTAACGGCTCGTGGTAACGTGCAAATGTTGTACCCTGCTCGTCAACTGCAAGCAACAGCTGCCCAAGCACAATACTTTAGCAAAGAACGCCGGATTGACTTTAGTGGCAATGTCTATATTTTGCAAAAGGGTGGTAATAGTATGCGGGCTGAAAAGGTAACTTATCTGATTGACGAAGGGCGATTTGTTGCCTTACCGCAATCCAACCGTCAGGTAGAGTCCATCTACATGGTTCAGGAATCAGATGACGGCGGACAACCTACTACACCTGCCCCTCAAACACCAGGTTTCAAAGGTTCTAATTAGCATCTACCACAAATCAAAAGGCGCGAATCGTGAAAATTGTCCTAGAGAATATTCATAAATCTTATGGCAAGCGACTTATTGTCAATCGCGTCAATCTTTCTATAGCTCAAGGAGAAATCGTCGGTTTACTAGGGCCTAATGGAGCTGGTAAAACGACGACATTTTATATTGCCACAGGTTTAGAAAAGCCTAATCAAGGGAGAGTCTGGCTAGATAGCCGAGAAATTACCGGAATGCCAATGCACAAAAGGGCAAGATTGGGTATTGGCTATTTAGCTCAAGAACCAAGTGTTTTTCGCCAACTCTCAGTGCAAGATAATCTTCTTTTAGTCTTAGAGCAGACGAACGTGCCACGATGGGAGTGGCCAAAACGAGTCCAAACTTTACTGCGAGAGTTTCGCTTGGAGAAGTTAGCCAAAAGTAAAGGTATTCAACTTTCTGGTGGTGAACGCCGACGAACAGAGTTAGCAAGGGCTTTGGCTGCTGGCAGAGAAGGGCCAAAGTTTTTACTTTTGGATGAACCATTTGCCGGAGTTGATCCCATTGCAGTTTCCGAAATTCAGCAAATTGTCGCACGATTGCGCGATCGCGGTATGGGTATCTTAATCACAGATCACAATGTTCGTGAAACCCTAGCTATTACTGATCGTGCTTACATTATGCGCGAGGGGCAAATTCTCGCCTTTGGTATTGCAGAAGAACTTTACAGCAATTCCCTTGTCCGGCAATACTACTTAGGGGATAACTTTCAGGCTTAAATTCTGAGAAAAGGGGCTAGGGGCTAGGGACTAGTACACATTAAAAACAATGAAAGGGAACAGGGAACGGGCAAATCTATTCCCTGTTCCCGCCCCAAAGGAGCTTGATGAAAACTGCTATATTGAGTTTTTATTTTTTACCATTCATCTGTTATTAATTTATAGCGATCGCTAGCATTTTATGACAAAAATTGCTCATAAAACCTTTATACCAAAATACTTTTAAGTCTGTTCTTTATTCCCTGTACTCTACTATATTGTCAGGATTGTCTGCGTTTAATTCTTCAAATTGCTTATGATATCAACAAAGTTTAAGCCTTTTTATAGCCTCAGATCACTGTTGCCTTTTACGATCATGGATCGCTATCTTGCTAGCGAAATGCTACCAACATTTTTTTTTGGTGTTGGAGCTTTTTCGTCAATTGGCGTAACCATTGATTCTGTATTTGAGCTAGTAAGGAAAATTGTAGAATCCGGGCTACCCATAGACATTGCTATTCAAGTTTTTTTGTTAAAACTTCCTAATTTCATCGTTTTAGCCTTCCCCATGTCTACACTGCTGGCTACTTTGATGACTTATAGTCGTCTTTCTAGTGAAAGCGAATTAATTGCCCTACGTGGCTGTGGGGTGAGTGTCTATCGCATGGTGCTAACTGCTGTGATGTTGAGTCTTGTAGTTACGGGAATGACATTTGTGTTTAATGAACAAATCGCCCCAGCCGCAAATTACCAAGCAACTCTTACCCTAGATAGTGCCTTGAAGTCGGATAAGCCAACTTTTCAGCAGCAAAATATTTTTTATCCTGAGTACCGGGATATCCCACAGTCAGATGGTAGTAAAAGCAGAATATTATCACGCTTATTTTATGCTGACCAGTTTGATGGTAAGCGAATGAAGGGTTTGACGATTATAGACCGTTCTAAAGAAGGTGTGAGTCAAATTGTGGTATCAGAATCTGCTCAGTGGAATGGTTCTCAAAACGTCTGGGATTTTTACAACGGCACAATCTATTTAGTGGCTGCCGATCGCTCTTATCGCAATATTTTACGGTTTGAACATCAACAGCTGCAATTACCCCGCACACCCTTAAGTTTGGCAGAAAAAAGCCGGGACTACGGTGAAATGAATATTAGTGAAGCACTAGAACAACTAACTGTAGAACGTCTCGGTGGCGATCGCCAAAAAATTCGTAAACTCCAAGTACGGATTCAACAAAAAATTGCCTTGCCGTTTGTCTGCGTAGTTTTTGGCTTGGTAGGTGCAGCAATGGGAACCATACCCCAACGGACTGGGCGAGGAACAAGTTTTGGTATTAGCGTCATAGTAATTTTTTCTTACTACCTTATTTTCTTTATTAGTGGTGCGATCGGTCAAGCAGGTATACTTTCTCCCTTCATGGGCGCTTGGTTGCCTAACTTTATATTTTTCGGAATAGGTGCATTTTTATTAATACGGGTTGCTCAACGCTAAAGAAGCAGAAAGCAGCACTTCGACTACGCTCAGTGACCGGAGCAGGGGAGCAGGAGAGTAGGAGAGTAAGGAAAAATAACAATGCCCACTTGCCCTGACTTGTGCTGAGCGTAGTCGAAGTAGCGAAGCCGTTCGACGGAGTCGTTCCCGAAGGGTAGGGATACCCTATGCCCTAACCCTCAAGCACTTCGACTACTTCGACATTCTGGTGCATCTGGATTGTCTTTACAGTATTCTTCAAAGGATATTTTGGCTGATACCATGCTTTCAGCTTTTTGATGAGCAACTTCTGCTTGCAATTCTTC
This sequence comes from Halotia branconii CENA392, assembly GCF_029953635.1. Classification (NCBI taxonomy): domain Bacteria; kingdom Bacillati; phylum Cyanobacteriota; class Cyanophyceae; order Nostocales; family Nodulariaceae; genus Halotia; species Halotia branconii. The sequence goes on from NZ_CP124543.1 coordinate 864,439, forward strand.
TACCTCATCCCAGGCTGTTGCACAGGCTTTAGAATAAGCACCATGTTCAGTACAAACAGCACGAGCCTCTGCGATCGCTTTATGGATTCTCTCCTCCAGTAATAGTACTTTTGGTGCTTCCACAAAGTTACTCTTAGTCAAAATATCGGTAATCGAGATAATACCTAATAACTTGCCTTGAATCACGGGCGCTCTATGAATACCTGTATTAGCAAACAACCTTGCTACATACTCTACACCCAACTCAGGATTAACAACGATGCAAGGTTTACTCATAATTTCGTAAACCCTCATTTGTTTAGCATCTTTACCGTAGGCTGTTACCTTATAAACCACGTCAGTTTCAGTGACGATACCGTAGGCATCATCATCAGAGCGACAATCTACAACTAAAGCACGTAAACCTTTTTCTTTCATCAGTCCCACTGCTTCAGCGACTGTTGCTGAACCACGAATAGTAACGACATCGGTGGTCATGATATCTTCAGCTTTCATCATTGCTGTAGTCTCCTGGTAAATAATACGGTGCGATCGCTCTACACATCCTAAGGCGGGCGTTATACCGTTTCACTTTAAAGTTGATACATTTGGGCAAGCAGGGGAAGCAGGGGAGGTAGGGGGAGTAAGAAAAGTAATTTGTATCAATAATTTCGTGAAATGGTATTAGCGCAGCCATCACTGTTTGCTCTTGACATTCCCAGCAGATAGGATAGGCGGGTGCTTGCCGTCATTGAGTGGAGTGCCGCGCTTTTATACCTTTTTTCAAATGTTTGCCACAAGAAAATAGGTACTATAGGCGTATAGAAGCATTGCAGCGCACAGTTTAAGAGTAAATAGGTGGAATTTTTTCATGCCCCAACAATAAGTTAGTGCAGCTGTAGATGGCTAATGATATCCAAAGTGACCAAAGCTTAAAATCTCAGTCTTAAAGTAACTTTAAGACCAGCACAATATTTTTAAACCAGTCCTTGATCTATCTGAGCTGTGAAGGTAAGTAATGGCAAACCTATTACATTCTGATTCAGCGTTGGCGTAATCAAGAGTTAGGGGAGTACATGGACTCCCCGCACTTGTCGATTCTCTTTGATGGAGATGAGACAAGCGTTTAAGGACTTGCGTGAAAATAAAGTATCAGTAAACCGAGTTTCGACTGCGCTCAACTCTCAACAGTTGAGGGTTGAGCGCAGTCGAAACCCCATTGGTTGGGACACTATTAACCAGCAGATCCCTTACCAGTAGCTGTATTATCGATTATTAATAAATTGCCTCGTATGCAATGAGCATTCTCCATAATCTGGAATCCAGGCTAGCCATTCATCTGTTGACACCCGACAGAGTAATAGTGCTTCATCAAAGCTAAAGGGGTTAGGCAGTTCTAAAAGCTTAACCCACATTGAAGTTTGGAAATCTTGCTCTGACTCTATGGCATAAGATTTACTTAACCAATCTCGATGCTGTTGACTTGTTGGTTGAGCAAAATTTGGTTTTTCAGAATTTAGTTTCATAACTATGTATTAGCCTTAACGAAAGGGCTAACATAAAAATATTTCTGTAGCCTAGAGTACAAAATTTATAATCAATGGGAAAAGTTATCGTTTCATAACTTTACGTTAGTTAAGCGTAAGTGTTTCCTTAGAATAGAGTGGCGCTAGTGGTTGTAGACTGGCAAATAGATAGCATTTTCAATGAGAACATGTCATTTACTTCTGTTCCTTCGCTGCGTGAGCAACAACATCCCTTAATTCGTCAGCTTGCTGATTGTATTGAGACAGTTTGGTACAAGCATTTGGATCTGTCAACTTACCATTTGCCTACTGAGTTAGGGTATGTGGAAGGTAAATTAGAGGGCGAGAAACTGACGATTGAAAATCGTTGCTATCAAACACCCCAGTTCCGAAAAATGCACTTGGAACTGGCAAAAATCGGCAATATGCTGGATATTCTGCATTGCGTGATGTTTCCCCGTCCAGAATATAACCTGCCGATGTTTGGTTGTGATTTAGTTGGGGGTAGAGGTCAAATTAGTGCTGCGATCGCAGATCTATCTCCTGTGAGCCTAGAACGTACCTTACCAAAATCCTATACTTTGGCATTAGCGGCGCTGACACCACCTAATTTTTCCCAACCCCGTGAATTACCCGAATGGGGACATATCTTTTCAGACTTTTGTATCTTTGTTCGCCCCAGTTCTCCAGAAGAAGAAGCAACGTTTCTTTCGCGTGTGCGGGAATTTTTAGAAATTCATTGTACCCAAGCGATCGCTTCTACTCCCGTGACACCCGAACAGACGTTGCAAATTATCGCCGGACAACGCAACTATTGCACCAAACAACAACAAAATGACAAAACCCGTCGGGTACTCGAAAAAGCCTTTGGTCAAGATTGGGCAGAGCATTATATGACCACAGTTTTATTTGACCTGCCAGATTAATACAAAGTTGCGGCATAAAGCATCACTGCACACTGATTTTACTTCCTCTAAATAATACTATCTATTGCAACTTGGTATAATTGAAAATAATAAAATATCCAGAGTCAAAAGAAATTGTATTGACCCTGGATTATTAACTTTTGATTCTGTTCTAACAGTACTGCGATACATCCTCGCCGCATTCATCGGCTAGATAGCACATCGCTCGAAAACGTAAACCAACTACTTCTTCATATAAGGGATTAAGTTTGCACATGGGCGGAATGTGAAACAGGGTTTTCCCAAATAATTTGACATCACGCTCAAAGGGACATTGAGCAGGAATCAACTTGCATAAGCGGTGAGCTAATTGGCGATCACCAACTTGAATGCTGTCTAAGCGCCGCCGCAAGGGTTGGAGAATATTATAGTAAACCTGAGAAAATGAACCTTGCCGCTGGTTTGCATGAGTGTTGCTAGCTTCGGCTGGATTTATGGAGACCCAACTGGCAAGAAAAATTTTTTTTGTGGTATTATCGAATACCTTCATGGTTAATCCTCTGTGTTATTGAGGGGTATTCACCTGTTTGATGAATATATACAACGTGGCAACTACCTTTACCGGAAAAATAGTGTTCTGACTGAGAGTATGATCTAAATGTTTGAGTAGCCACTGAAGTCAGAACCATTTATTACTACGTCAAGTTAATCGCAATTTCCTCGGAATCGGTAGTGTAAAAATACGATCTTGTTCATAACTTGATTTAGTTTAAATTTTAATAAAGAAATCTATCTTGGGTTAGATCTTAGTGTAACATACACAAAACTTAATTAGATAGTTTTCTACGAGTGATTCTAACGGGAATAAATATCAAATAACTCAGTATTTTTACTCAAAAAATTCCAGCATAGTAAATAAATTTTAGACATTAGTTTCAGTAATAGCGGAGTCAATAAAGTGAGCGTCCTTCAATTGGCAAGCCATAGCATTTTAGGACTGACTTACTTAGGATTAGCATTGGGCTACATTCCTGGTTTACGAATGAACCGTGCCACTATTGCTTTAGTTGGTTCTGCTTTTTTAATTGCTTTAGGTACACTGAATTTACAAGAAGCATGGCAAGCAATTGATGCCAACACCATTGTATTTCTTTTGAGCATGATGGTAGTTAACGCTAACCTATTTTATGCAGGGTTTTTTTGGCGATCGCTTTCTGTATTGTTAAGTTTTACCCGCAGTCCTGTGGGTTTATTAATTGCGTTAACTTTTGGTAGTGGTATTCTTTCTGCTTTTTTTCTTAATGACACTATCGCGCTGGTTTTTACACCTCTAACTTTGAATCTAGCTCAAACTTTGGGTTTAAATCCGATTCCCTACTTGCTGGCGATCGCAGGAGCAACTAATATTGGCTCAGTAGCAACCTTGAGTGGTAATCCCCAAAACATTCTCATTGGTTCGTTTTCTGGTATTTCTTATTTAGATTTCTGGTGTGCATTAGCTCCCGTTGCGATAACTGGCTTGGTAGTTCAAATAGGACTGCTATGGTTACTATACCCAGATGTCCGTTCAAATCAACCGTGCCAAATTTTACCAACTGGCAACCAACAAATTTTCAAACCTTTATTTCATAAAAGTTTAGTTATCATCACTGGGTTGCTGATTGCATTTGCTGTTGGCTTACCCTTAGCGGAATCTGCTTTAGTCGCCGCTAGCTTATTACTAATCACTCGGCGGATTAAACCACAACGCATTCTGAAAAAAGTGGATTGGAATCTCTTGGTGATGTTTTCTGGACTGTTCGTCTTGACAAAAGTCACACAAAATTTGAATTTACTCCAGCCATTTACCCATGTAATTAACTCTGCTGCGAGTTTTTTGAGTGTAACTGTTGTTTTATCTAACTTAATTTCTAATGTGCCTACTGTACTTTTACTCCATCCCTTGATTTCTCAAGATGATACCCAGTATTGGCTATTGCTAGCAGCAGGTTCAACTCTGGCGGGTAATCTAACTTTATTTGGTTCAGTTGCCAACCTAATTGTTGTAGAGGCTGCTGCTGATTTAGGTTACAAATTAAGTTTGGTAGAGCATCTGCGCTTTGGAGCGCCACTAACATTGTGTACTCTACTTTTAGTATACCTTTGGGTTCACTGAAGGTATGTGCTTTAAGTGATGAACTAAGCTGAAAGCACCATAATTGCCTCATGCTTGCCAGTACCAGGAGGCATTTCTACCAGTATCCCATCCTCAAGTTGATGGCGCTTGTCTGTGCCATCATCAAAATTAATTTACTCCTCAATAGTATTGATTGTTATTGCTGTTTTAATCATAATGCTCATCTCCAATAACTATAAGCAAATACAAAGGCTGCGGCTTCTATATTCATAATTACAAACAGTATTTCACGCCAAAGCGCAAAGATACAAAGAAAAACTCTGCGTCTCTTCTTAAAAAGTTTGTTACGGAGGGAAACCCTCCTTACAACTTTTCGCTGCGCCTCTGCGTGAGATTGTGATCTTAAATTCCCTAAGATGCTACTTGAGCAGCAGTCCGAGTCCGCCGTCTTCTACCATCGGCAACTTTTACAGGCGGCTCATCAGGAATTTGCATCAACAAAGTCACAGATGGTTGACATTGCAATTCTCGACGAATAGAGCGTTGTAATTCCCTTTCTAAAGTTCCTTGCAATCCGCCCCAATCTACCTCTAATTGTTCACCTTCACGAGGTTGGGCAAATTCTGACCAGCGCACGCCAAGAATTTCTTCAATCCGCTGTTGTACCCATTTTTGCACAAGCGATCGCTCTACACTTGTAACTACACCTCGCAGATGAACTTCTGGTTTAGCTAACAGTTTGCCATGCCAATCAATGGCAGCGGCAATGGTAACAATACCTTCTTCCGCCATCCGTTGCCGTTCGTGCAGGACTGTGGCGCTGACCATACCCGAACTAGTAGTATCTACCAGTTCTATACCAGATGGCACTTTACCAGCGACGCGGATGGCATCTTCTGTCAGTTCCACGATGTCGCCATTCTGGATAATGATCATGTTTTCGGCGGGAATGCCCATACTCTGAGCCGTTTGGGCGTGCCTTACTAACATCCGATGTTCGCCGTGAAATGGCACAAAGAACTTGGGACGAGTTAAGGCAATCATCAGCTTTTGTTCTTCCTGACAGCCGTGACCAGATACGTGAATGCCTTTATCCCGTCCATAGATTACTGTTGCCCCTTGAATCATCAACTTATCGATGGTGTTGACTACAGCGATAGTATTACCGGGAATTGGATTTGCAGAAAATAGTACTGTATCTCCTGGACGGATTCTGATGTGGGGATGTTCTTGATTGGCAATCCGGGTCATGGCTGCCATTGTTTCACCTTGAGAACCAGTAGTTAAAATCAGTACCTTCTCATCAGGCATGTTGCGTACTGCGTGCAAGGGATAGAACAAGCTATCATCACATTTGATATAACCCAGATTACGGGCGTGAGCAATTAAATTCAGCATGGAACGACCCACAACTGACACTGCCCGATTATGCTTTTGTGCTAACTGCAAAATCATATTGATGCGATGCACACTAGAAGCAAAGGTAGTAACAAACAAACGTCCAGTGGCTTTACCAAATTCCCGATCAAGATTGGGATAAACTGAGCGTTCAGAAGGTGTAAATCCCGGCACTTCTGCGTTAGTAGAATCACTCAATAGGCAAAGTACACCTTTTTCGCCGTGTTCTGCTAGTCGTTGCAGATCAAAATTTTCACCATCGACAGGGGTATGGTCTATTTTAAAGTCTCCTGTGTGAATCACCACACCAAGAGGAGTATTAATTGCAACAGTAAAGCTATCAGCTATAGAATGGGTATTACGGATGTATTCTACAACAAAAGATTTACCAAACCGCACAACGTCGCGGGGGCGGACTGTTCTTAATTCTGTGCGATCGCGCACTCCTGCTTCTTCTAATTTACCCTCTAGCATGGCCATTGCGAGTCTTGGCCCATAAATCACGGGTATGTCAAATTGCTTCAGGTGAAAAGCAATGCCGCCGATATGATCTTCATGACCGTGAGTAACAATCATGCCTTTAATTTTATGGCGATTTTCCCGCAGATAAGTTGTATCTGGTAGGACAATATTTACTCCATGCATCGCCTCTGTAGGAAATGCTAATCCTGCATCTAATAAGATAATTTCGTCGTCGTATTCAAAAACACAGGTATTTTTGCCAATTTCATGTAAACCACCCAAGGGAATAATCTTTAGGGCAGAACTAGTTTCGTTTTTTACCATTTTCTCCTGAGATTTTTGCTTGTTTTTTAGTGTTAATAAATTCAAAGTTAGCGATCTTGATATGAAAGGCAGCATTTTGCTGTTTATACTAAAAACAGCCAAATTTTAATCAAATTTTCAGTTATTTGTTTAATAAAATAAACTTTAGACTGAAGGATTCATAGTATATCTATGACGGTTGTAGCACGAGTGATTAAAGTGCTAGCTGGCAAAAATTTTGCTTATTTTTAGCTATGACTAACCAGCAAGCGCTCAACAAGTTACTGCTTAGATTAAATGAAGTTTTTCTAGAACCACTTTTAATTTTTGACTTACTTCCAAATCAGCTTCGTGTAGGGGTAGACGAGTTGAACCAACCTCCCAACCTTTAAGATTCAATGCTTTTTTAACTGGAATGGGATTTGTAGTTAAAAATAAAGCTTTAAACAACGGGAAGAGTTGGAGATGAATTTCTGTGGCAACTTCAGTTTCTCCCGCACTAAAAGCTTGAATCATCTGCTGTAGTTGATTTCCTACCAGATGAGAAGCTACGCTTACTACACCCTTGGCTCCAACTGCTAACAAGGGCAGTGTTAAGGAATCATCTCCAGAGTAAATCTGAAATTCTTTTGATGTCAAGCGGCGTATTTCACTGGTCTGATCTAAATTTCCACTAGCTTCTTTGATGCCAACAATATTGCTAATCTCAGCTAACTGGGTAACGGTTTCAGGGCTGAGGTTTTGACCAGTACGCCCAGGAACATTGTATAACAATAATGGCAAATCGGGACAAGCTTGGGCGATCGCCGCGAAGTGTTGGTAAAGACCTGTTTGTGGTGGTTTATTGTAATAAGGTACAACTTGTAAAGAACCATGCACTCCTATTTTAGCTGCCTTTTGAGTAGCAGCGATCGCTTCTTTGGTGGAATTAGAACCACATCCTGCTATCACCTTGGCTTTTCCGGCTACAGACTGCAATACTTCTACAAACAGCTGATACTCCTCATCCCAAGTCAGGGTGGGGGATTCACCTGTTGTACCACACACCACCAATGTATCTGTACCGTTGTTGGCTAGATACGCTGCTAGTTCTGCCGCTACATCATAGTTAACGCTACCGTCTGCTTTGAACGGTGTAATCATAGCGGTTAAAACTCTGCCAAATTCTCCCACCCTTTTTTCACTCCTGATTACCCAAACTGTTTTTAATACCTTGGTGGTTTCTTATTGTGATAACCTATTGATCAATTTCTTTCAAGCGTAGTTCGCAAAATTACACTGATGTTTGTATATCTTAAATGAGTACAAGATGATTGCTAGTTAAACACATAGGCAGTTGCAGGTTTAAGTAGATTTTGTGCTACTAATAACTCGGCAATTTGTACTGCATTCAATGCTGCGCCTTTACGGATTTGGTCGCCACAAAGCCACAATTCTAAACCACAAGTATGAGAAATATCTTGACGAATCCTGCCTACTAAAACTTCGTCTTTACCAGTTGCTTCTATTGGCATGGGAAAATGATTTGTGTTCCAATCTTCTAATAATTTTATGCCTGGAGAGTGACTTAAAATTTCTCTGGCTTCATCTGGGTGAAAAGGTTCCTCAAATTCTAAATTAATTGCTTCTGAATGAGCGCGTAGTACGGGAACCCGTACACAAGTGGCAGTAATTTTAATCTTTTGGGTTCCGAAAATCTTTTGGGTTTCGTTGACCATTTTCATTTCTTCCTCACAATACCCGGCATCATTCAATGGAGAATTATGGGGAAATAAATTAAATGCTAATGGGTAAGGCAATACCTCAGCGACTGGTGGCTGTCCTTGTAAGATAGCGCTAGCTTGGGTTTTGACTTCTGCCATTGCTTTAGCACCAGCCCCACTAGCAGATTGATAAGTTGAGGCTACAATCCGTTGCACTGGTTTGATTTTGTGCAATGGCCAAACTGCTACTGTCATCAAAATTGTTGTGCAGTTGGGGTTGGCAATAATGCCTTTATGGTTAGCAACTGCTGAGGGATTTACCTCAGGTACTACTAAGGGAACTTCCGGGTTCATGCGAAAGGCACTGGAGTTATCTATAACTACTGCACCCTTTTCGACTGCAACTGCTGCCCATTTTTTCGATGTGGAACCACCTGCACTCGCTAGCACCAAGTCAACGTTTTCTAAGGCGTGATCATTAACTGATTCTACTGGTAAATTTTCTCCTTTAAAACGCAGCGATCGCCCGACACTTCGTTCAGATGCCAATAATTTTAAATCCGCGATCGGAAAATTACGGCAATCCAGCAATTCTAGCAACTCTGTACCAACAGCACCAGTTGCTCCCAAAATAGCTACACGATAGGATTTAGACAAACTGGATTCCTCCTTTAAGAGGTAATGTGCGATTTTTGTAAATAATTGATCATGTATCCATATTTTCCATATTTTTTAAATAGCAATAATCAAGTTTTTTTATATTTAGATTAATTTTTTCCTACTATACCTTTACTTTTTAAATCACATAAATTGAATGATATTGAAATTTACAATAAATATTGATCAAATTTGTGCCAATTTGGCATTTTTAAAGCATAAACTATTATACAACAAACCCCTACTAAGTGAAAAAAATTGAGGTGTTTGTGTTTTGGCGTTGTCCAAATCTCCAGTTTGATTAAATAAATATTTAACCTGTAGAGCAGGTTGCCTAGATAGTGGATGTACTATGATCCAAATGTAATGAAGCCAGTACAGCTAAAAAGGTGGCTACACGTTACCTCAATAGCCATGTTGGGTAATCATAATCAAAGCAAACCCAACAGTACAACATGAGAAACAAAATCTGTTGGTTGATAACTAGGATATCACGGTGTTAGTCTTCTGATGAATAAGTCCATTTAGCATTGCCCTTTAGGGGGATTAAAAATCTTCACAGAATCACATCTAAGGGATTTTTGAGTCCTCAGCAATGAAAAGCGCAAGAACTACTAGAAGTTTAGAGATGCAATCGGTTAAGTTATTGCGGTAAAGTATCAAGTCCTTTGCCATTGGCAGTAAACTGGATCTCTACTGAAGGACACTCATCCATAAATATTTGGATTTTTGTGATCTGCCTTGTGGGCATCTCCTATCATAACCAAGAGACATCAATCTATAGAAGCGGTAAATCGCGTCTTGTATGTACTTGGAGTAAAAAATACCAAAAAATAGAACCGAAGTATGAAAGTTACCCAGGAAAAACTTCCCGCCAGTCAAATAGGGCTGGAAATAGAGATTACGCCAGAAATTACCAAGCAAACTTACGAGCAGGTAATTAAAAATTTAGCTAGTACTACCAATATTCCTGGGTTTCGTAAAGGCAAAGTGCCTCGGCAGATATTGCTACAACGCCTAGGCACAGCTCGAATCAAGGCAGCAGCGCTGGAAGAACTAGTTCAAGATGGCGTAGAGCAAGCAGTCAAACAAGAAGCCATCCAAGCAATTGGTCAACCGCAATTGCGTACTTCGTTTGAGGAATTAATAAATAATTATGAACCAGGAAAGCCCCTAATTTTTTCTGCTGCGGTTGATGTAGAGCCAGAAGTTAACTTGGTGCAGTACACGGGTTTGCAAGCTCAAGCAGAGGAAATTAAGTATGACCCTACCCAAGTAGAAAACGTTCTCAACCAAGAACGTGAAGGATTAGCAACACTGATTCCTGTGGAAGGACGTGCAGCCCAAATTGGTGATGTTGCTGTAGTCGATTTTAAAGGTTTACTCTCTAAAGTTGAAGGTGAAGATGAAACAGCCGAACCAACACCAATTCCTGGAGGCGAAGCAAGCGACTTTCAACTAGATTTGCAGGAAGATAAATTTATTCCAGGTTTTGTAACTGGCATGGTGGGGATGAATCCTGGAGAAACCAGAGAAATTCCGGCTCAGTTTCCAGATCCTTATGTTAACGAAGAATTAGCGGGTAAAGCGGCAATTTTCACCGTTACACTCAAAGAACTTAAAGAAAAAGAACTTGCGGAATTAAATGATGACTTTGCTCAGGAAGTCAGTGATTTTAACACCTTGGATGAATTGCGCGCTTCTTTAGAAGAGCGATATCAAAAAGAGGCTGAAGAAAAAACTAAAACTAATAAGCAGGAAGCTTTATTAGCAGAACTGTTGAAGCATGTGGAAGTTGACTTGCCCACAACACTGATTGAGCAAGAAATAGACACAATGCTGACACAAACAGCAGTCCGGTTGTCTCAACAGGGACTGGATGTGAGAAAACTATTTACCCAAGATATCATTCCTCAATTACGAGAGCGATCGCGCGATGAGGCCATTGAACGCCTGAAACGGTCTATGGGACTGCGGGAAGTCAGTAAACGTGAATCTATTGAGGTGACACCCCAAGAAGTTCAAGCTAGAGTTACAGAACTGTTGGAGCAGTACTCAGACCAAGATATTGATGAAGACAGACTGCAATCAGTAGTGGAAAACGAGCTACTAACAGAAAAAATCATTGATTGGCTGTTAGACAATTCCACAATTGAGCTTGTACCTGAAGGTTCTTTGAGTGCTGCCGAAGATGCAGAAACTGAAACGTCACAGATAACAGAACCTCAGACTGAAGAACAAAGTACATCAGATACCACAGAATGAAAATTCCCCTAAGCAGAAATTTTCAGTTATAAGTGTAGTGCTGAGTCTTAAATATGTTAAAAATTCTTACTTAAGACTCAGCAATTAGGACTAATTTAGGCTAGATATTTACAAAATCCTCAGTAAACTAAGGCATTTATTATCGCCTTAGCTTGATACGGTGTTACACGAGAAGAATATGGATGAGGCATAATGGTTAACACATACTTCAAATAGAAATCGCATTCTTGAAAAAGGCGGCTCTCGCTGCTGTCAACTCTGTCCTCATTTATTCTCAAATGTGCTTTTATGGTTACATCGCAGTCGGGAAACTACCCCATTAGCAGTTATAGTCGAGTAGATATCTACTCCCACCTCAGTAGTCCTAGCAACATCGTCCCGATGGTGGTAGAACAATCCGGCATGGGAGAAAGAGCTTTTGACATCTACTCCCGCCTACTGCGAGAACGAATTATCTTTTTGGGAACACCCATAGACGATAATATTGCTAATGCAATTGTTGCTCAGTTACTATTTCTGGACTCTGAAGATCCAGAGAAAGATATTCAACTGTACATCAATTCTCCTGGTGGCTCCGTCTACGCAGGTATGGCAATCTATGATACAATTCAGCAAATCCGTCCTGATGTTGTTACTATATGTTTTGGATTAGCCGCTAGTATGGGGGCATTCTTATTAACAGCAGGAACTGCGGGTAAGCGGATGTCTTTACCTGACTCCCGTATTATGATTCATCAACCACTAGGAGGCGCTCAAGGTCAAGCCATTGACATAGAAATTCAAGCTAGAGAAATTCTTTACATTAAGAGTAAGTTGAATCAGTTAATGGCTTATCATACTGGTCAACCCCTAGAAAGACTTGAAGCGGATACTGAGCGCGACTTTTTTATGTCGGCAGAAGAAGCTAAAAACTACGGTTTGATAGATCAAGTTATCTCCAGACAAAATCTTCCCACAGCAGGGGAAAACGTCACCATTCTGAAATAAGAGGCTGGTATGTCTAAGTACGACTCCCATTTAAAATGTTCGTTTTGTGGCAAGTCTCAAGAGCAGGTGCGTAAATTAATCGCAGGGCCGGGAGTCTACATCTGTGATGAATGCGTTGACTTGTGCAATGAAATACTAGATGAGGAGCTACTTGACACAAATGGCGCTGCGTCGCAACCAGCACCAAAGTCAGAACCACCTGAAAAACGTCGCACCCGTTCTTCCAGTCTCTCTTTTAATCAAATACCTAAACCAAGAGAGATTAAGAACTATCTAGACGACCACGTTATTGGTCAAGATGAAGCCAAGAAAGTACTGTCAGTAGCGGTTTACAATCACTACAAACGGCTGGCAGTCCTTCAGTCAAAAGGTAATGGCAAAGGTGGAGCAGATGACGCGGTAGAACTGCAAAAGTCTAACATTTTGTTAATTGGGCCAACAGGCTGTGGCAAAACTCTCTTAGCACAAACTCTGGCAAAAATCCTTGATGTTCCCTTTGCTGTTGCCGATGCCACGACATTAACAGAAGCTGGGTATGTAGGGGAAGATGTCGAGAATATTTTGCTGCGACTATTACAAGTGGCAGATTTAGATGTAGAGGAAGCCCAGCGAGGCATTATCTATATCGATGAAATTGACAAAGTTGCTCGCAAAAGTGAAAATCCCTCAATTACACGCGATGTTTCTGGCGAAGGCGTACAGCAAGCTTTGCTGAAAATGCTAGAAGGAACAGTTGCCAATGTCCCACCCCAAGGAGGACGTAAGCATCCTTATCAAGACTGCATCCAGATTGATACCAGCAATATTCTGTTTGTCTGTGGTGGCGCTTTTGTCGGCTTAGAAAAAGTTGTAGAGCAGAGAGCAGGCAAAAAGTCAATAGGTTTTGTTCAGCCTGGAGAAGGACAGTCGAAAGAGAAGCGAACCGCAGATACTCTCCGCTATTTGGAACCGGATGACTTGGTGAAATTTGGCATGATTCCTGAATTTATTGGGCGAGTGCCAATGGTAGCAGTAGTAGATCCACTGGATGAAGAAGCGCTAATGGCGATTCTCACCGAGCCACGTAGTGCCTTGGTCAAACAGTACCAAAAACTACTGAAGATGGATAACGTCCAATTAGATTTTAAACCAGATGCCTTGCGGGCGATCGCTCAAGAAGCATACCGCCGCAAAACTGGCGCTAGAGCTTTGCGAGGTATTGTGGAAGAATTGATGCTGGATGTGATGTATGAGTTACCATCCCGTAAGGATGTAACTCGCTGCACAGTAACGCGGGAAATGGTTGAGAAACGTTCGACAGCCGAACTAATCATGCATCCATCTTCACTACCGAAGCCAGAATCAGCATAATTGTCATTAGTCAGTGGTCAATAGCAAAAAACAAACTACAATCGACCACTGGTAATTAACAAATCATAAAAGATACATGCCTTATATTAACGTTCGTGGAGTTGAGCATTACTACGAATGGATAAAAAAACCATCCACTTCCTTGGCAAAACCAGTGATGGTTTTTATCCACGGTTGGGCTGGTTCAGCTAGGTATTGGAGAAGTACGGCTGAAGCTTTAGTAGAACATTTCGATTGTTTACTTTACGATTTACGGGGATTTGGGCGTTCTGGTGGTAAGCCAACCATAGTCCAAGCTAGTGAAGCTGTTGTTGATTCTCAATCTTTTCAGGAACAATCAGAGGCAATTACAGAGTTAACCTATGAATTGGAAGAATATGCTGAGGATTTGGCAGCTTTACTAGATAAGTTGCATCTTTTGCGTATCTACATTAATGCCCACTCAATGGGCGCATCTATCGCCACTTTGTTCTTCAATCGCTATCCCGAAAAAGTGGAACGAGGAATTTTGACTTGTAGCGGTATTTTTGAGTATGACGAAAAAGCTTTTGCAGCTTTTCATAAATTTGGTGGCTATGTAGTTAAATTCCGTCCCAAATGGTTGGGAAAAATACCATTTGTTGACCGGATGTTTATGGCGAGATTTTTGTATAGTCCTATACTAGCTGCTGAACGTCAGGCGTTTTTACAAGATTTTCTGGAAGCAGATTATGATGCAGCCTTAGGCACAATTTTTACTTCAGTGAGTAAAGCGCAGTCTGAATTAATGCCAAGCGAATTTACTAAATTGACAGTACCGACTTTGTTGGTAGCAGGGGAGTATGACAAAATTATTCCAGCCGAGATGGGTCGTCAAGCAGCTACACTGAATGACAAAGTTGAGTTTGCAATGATTCCCAATACAGCACATTTCCCAATGTTGGAGGATGCACCAACTTATATGCAGCGAGTGCGAGAGTTTTTGCAAATTTCTGTACCAGAAATACAAGCAGTTTAAAGAGTTTGGCGCAGCTTTACAAAGAAACGGTATAAGTAGTTCTCGTTTTAACAAATTAATGGAAGTGGGGTTTTTAAAGCCGTTGAACTCACGTTAATTGAAGTATTATTTTTAACTAAAAAATCAATGCAAGACTTCTTCATAAAGTTTTAAGTATTCAATCGCTACTTTTTGGGGTTGAAAATTTTCTTTCGCAAACAAATGAGCTTGTTTTGACCAATGATGTAAAATATCTGGTTGGTTTAAAGTATGTACTAGTAATTTAGCTGCTTCTTCTAGATTTCTAGGTAGAATTAAACCTAAATCATGTTCTTTGAATATCTCAGCTAAATTCATTGTTGGCATGATAGCGCAAGGCAATCCCAGATACATTGCTTCTGCAATTGATACTCCAAATACCTCCCAGCGAGAAGTTTGGATATACATACTTGCTTGGGACAATATTTTATTTTTTTCTGCTTTAAATACTGGTGGGTGAAAATACATATTTGCAGGAAGACTATTTTGAATGCGCTTCAACCAATTGCTAGTTTTAGCATCTATTTTTCCATATAAATGCACTTCAATGTTTGGTGTTAACAAACTAGCAAGCTCTACTAAAATATCAATACCCTTATGGAAAACATCGAATCTACCTAAATAAACAAGTTTTTTCTTAGTTGTGTTTCCACTCCATTTTATATTGGAAAAATCTTCAAATTTCACAGGATTAGTTATGCAAGAAATCATTCCTTTGTAATTAGGAACATAATTTTGTATAGCTCTTTTTTCTCCTAGTGTGACTGCTGTGATTGCCGATGCTTTTAACAATCTAGGTTTTTCAATTAACCATCCATAAAGCCACTTTTTCAACCAACCTCTCTTCAGAAACTCTGGATTTATTGCATGTGGTGTTACAATGTAAGGAATTTTTTGTTTAACCAAATATGCTGATAAGCTGGCTTGGTTAAGCATAAATATTGAATGAAAATGAACAATGTCTATGACACAATATTTTAGTAAGTTCTCTAATGCTTGTTTGTTATATATTCCATGATTACTATGAATATAAAGCAGATTGATACCCGCTTTTTTGACAAAATCTTTAGTAGAGTCTGGAGGTTTACTATTAAGCAGAATGCTGACGTTATGTCCTAGACAAACTTGACTTTGAGCAACTGACCAAACAACATAATTAATGCCATTTACTACTTGAGGGGATACCGAAGCTCCAATATGTAGAATCTTCACAAGTTTTTGTATATTTTACAGAATCTGGTAAACTGTGAATCTGTATGAGTTTCAAAAATTTTTGAAATCTGTGACATTTAACAAACTTTTTGCTTTTTATAATCTTTGATTATGGGTTAACTCAAACCCAGTTCTCGTTTTAACAAATTAATCGAATTTGTACCGATATAATTTTCAACCTTAATCAATTTGGGTGGACGAATAATATCTTCAACAAATGCTTGCACTGCCGCCTGTACAGTCGCAAAGCAAGCTTGATCGCTGATAATTACCTCAGCCCGCTTGACGATCGCATGAAGTTTGTAAGCATCTTTGGGTTGAGCAGTCATCACTAATAGTTCATCTCCCCGTAAGCCGTGGAGAATTACTTCTGCGGCTCTGGCGATTCCTGAACTGAGGCTAACTATGCCTACACAGTTTTCCTTGGGTAGGGTTTTGAGCAAATTGAGTTCTTTAGTGTAATCATAGATATCCAAAGGTATCACACGTACAGCTTTAGGAGCAGCGATCGCTTCTACATCTCCAATAAAATATCTACTAGTAACCACCGTAGCTGAGTTAGTTTTATCTAACACAGCGGCTAATTCTTCCATTGCTACCAGTTGTACTGGTATTTTGAGGGCTGCTTCTAATTCATACACCATTAATTCACCAGCACCCATGTCATAAGATGGGACTGCAACCAGGACTTGGGCGCTACAACGCAAGCGCCAGTCAATCTCTGCTAAAAATAGCTCCCTAGCTTGATTGAGTGAACATCCGTGAGACAGTAGCTCGTCAAGTGCTTGCTGCACAACTGTATAGGCTTCGTCAGGATGTTGTCTGAGGATTGGTGATGGCAGCTTGCTACCACCCTCATGACCTTGAGCGCGGACATAAATGCCTGAACCAGCAAGACTTTCAACCAAGCCGTCATCTTCTAACTGGCGATAAACTTTGCTAATAGTATTGCGGTGTAGACCCGTTTGCATTGCCAATGCCCGTGTGCTGGGCAACTTGTATCCGGGTGGATATTGCCGGGAAGCGATCGCAAACCGGATTTGATTAAACAGCTGGGCTGATGCAGGGATTTCGCTGTCTGGCTGAATACGGAATTGAATCATCACCAAACCTCTAGGATACTAATAGGGGCAATTGACCAGCTGCATTTGCTACTTGTGAAATATTTTATATGGAATGTTTCTGGTAAAAATTTTTAATGCCCTCACTTTTGATAATTAATAATTTAAATGGCAATTGAACTGGCATACTGGCATAGTTATATCAAATTATCACAGAGCTAATTTACAGCACTAGTAAAAATTATTATGACAGAGCAAGCAATAAATACCACAACGGTTAATCTTTCTCTACCAGATGATTTGCAAATACCAGCTTATTTAGCACAGCCAAAAGCATCTGGTTCTTATCCAGGAGTTGTAGTGTTACAGGAGATTTTTGGTGTTAACCTCCACATCCGGGAAGTTACAGAACGAATTGCCGAACAAGGTTATATAGCGATCGCTCCTGCGCTTTTCCAACGTCAAGCCCCTGGTTTTGAAACTGGCTATACCTCAGAAGACATTGAAATCGGTAGGGGTTATGCAATGCAAACTCAAGCCTCAGAATTATTGAGTGATATTCAAGCAGCAATTGACCACCTCAAAAGTCTTCCCCAAGTCAAAAAAGATGGCTTCGGCTGTATTGGTTTCTGCTTTGGTGGTCATGTTGCTTATCTGGCGGCTACTCTTGTGGATGTCAAAGCTACTGCTTCCTTTTACGGTGCTGGTATTGCTACTCGGACATTCGGAGGTGGCGCTGCGACTGTGACTCGTACCCAAGAAATTAAAGGTACAATTTATACCTTTTTTGGTAAGGAAGATGCCAGCATTCCTAGCGAACAAGTAGATGCAATTGCCGCAGAGTTAGAAAAATATCAAATTCCTCATCGGGTGTTTCGCTACGATGGAGCTGACCACGGATTTTTTTGTAACCATCGCGCCAGCTATAATCCTAAAGCGGCAGCCGATGCTTGGGAGCAGGTAGAACAACTTTTTGGTAACGTGTTGGCGGTGTAGAAATAAAAGCGTTGTCAAGTTCCCTTGCAAGTTGTTTCGGTCTTTTATTTCTGCTAAGCTCTGATGCCACAATTGTAGACATCTTTAATCAAGTCAGACTTGATTGGACGTTTGGTAGATATCCAGTGGCATCAGCTCAAATAACAATTTATCTTCAATAGTCATGAACTCCGAATCGAAACTTTCTCAAACAGCCAATTCGTCTTTCACAATGGACGATTTTGCCAAAGCCCTAGAAAAACACGACTATCAGTTTCAAAAGGGACAGGTTGTACATGGTAAGGTGTTTCAACTTGACCATGATGGAGCTTATGTCGATATTGGTGGCAAGTCGTCAGCTTTTCTCCCCCGCGATGAGGCTTCTTTGAGAGCAGTAACCGATTTATCGGAGGTACTGCCTTTGCAAGAAGATTTAGAATTTTTGGTGATCCGAGATCAGGATGCTGAAGGTCAAGTCACCCTTTCTCGTAAGCAGTTAGAAATTCAGCACGTCTGGGAAAAGTTGATGCAAATGCAAGAAAATTCTCAGACAGTGCAAGTACGAGTTACTGGTGTCAATAAAGGTGGTGTCACCGTCGATATTAATTCTTTGCGGGGATTTATTCCGCGATCGCACTTGGCTGAGCGTGATAATTTAGAAGCACTTAAAGGTCAAAATCTGACTGTGGGCTTTTTAGAAATTAATCGTAACACCAATAAACTCGTCCTTTCTCAACGTTTAGCGGCGCGTTCAGCTAACTTCAGTTTGTTAGAACTAGGTCAACTGGTAGAAGGTAAAATAACTGGAATTAAACCATTTGGGGTGTTTGTAGATTTGGATGGCATGAGTGCCTTACTCCACATCAAGCAAGTGAGCCAAAAATTCATCGAATCTCTAGATAAAGTCTTTCAAGTCGGTCAAATCATCAAAGCGATTATTATTGACTTGGATGAAGGTAAAGGTCGGGTAGCTTTGTCTACCAGAGTTTTGGAAAACTTCCCTGGTGAGGTGTTAGAAAATATGGATGAAGTGATGGCAACCGCCGAGGCGCGTGCTAACCGAGCCAGTAACAAAACTGCTGAATAGCTGTAAAATCAGTGAACACTTCGACATGGTTCGACTGCGCTCACCAGCCGCTTAGTGCATCGCAGTGAACAGTGAATAGTTATCAAGTGGCTTTTGACTGATAACTGTTAAACACATAGCAGTAATTTTTCTGGGCGATAGTTTTGGCGGAGGTCTTGTAAAGTCTCTTGGTGAAAAGCGTAAGGAATTAACTCGACTAATTCGCCCCAACTGTACAACTCAGATTCAGAAGTAGCTTGCAAAAATTCTTGAGTAAAGAATTGCGCCCACCAGTTGGGCGCTTGCTTTTTGGAGGTATAATCGTGTTGCTTTCGCCAGCGTCTACGCCACTTGATTAAGTCTGATTGTCTGGGTGGTTGCACTCCCAATACGGTTCGGATAAGCTCTTGAAGCATGGAGGAAACAAAGTTATTGTCTAGTATTCTTCTCCCCCTGCCTCTCTTCTTCCCCTGCTCCCCCTGCTTACCTCAACAGATCAGTTTGTTAACCGAACAGTATTAGTTGCACTCCCGCAATTGGCGGAAAATCAGCGTAGCTGACAAATTTGCTGATACCTTTAGTGTGGATATAAACCACATATCGCCAACATTCAACTGCATATATATCTTGAAGACCAATTTGAAACATCAAGCAAACTGCCTCTTCTGTAACAAATCGTCCTAATTGGTGGGGAGTGAACGATTTGTGGACAATTTTTGATTCACGGATGTTCAGCGCTTTAGGCTGGAGTGATGATACCATAAAAATGTCTGTAAAGCGGGTAGATTTTTGCCTTGTCGGTAAATACGTCATCCGTTTTACGGAATAGGTATTGCGATCGCCTTTCAGTTTTGCAGGCCGGGGGGCGATCGTTTTATCGGATACAAGATATTAAACGACTTATATAAGTCAGTTGTCAACTATATTATGGGAATGATTCGGCTAAAGATTCGAGAGTTTGCTGATGAGAAGGGTTGGACACTAAAAGAGGTATCTGATCGTTCTGGTGTAGTTTACAGCACTCTGAGAACTTATGCGCGATCGCCCGGTCTAGCAACTGTTGACTTTACTGCCATTCAGAAGTTAGCTAGAACTTTTGATGTGATGATTGAAGAATTAGTTGAGGTGGTGCAAGAGTAGGCGAAAGTTGATTTTCTGGCGTGGATTTATAATTTTATACTAAATGGTAAGTTTATCTGTTGCGGTCTTCTCGAATCATTTCAGTACTATCAGGTAATCCAAAATCCGCTGGATTCGCACGTCGGCGCTGGGGATTTTCTTCTAGGACTTTAAGTACATTCTGTCGTTTGTGATCTTCTATTTGCTGTGGTTCCGTGTTCAAAACTTGTTCTAACAAAGTTATCACTTGGGCGTTAATTGAACGGTGTTCAGAAGCGGCTAACTCTTGCAGCTTGGCATACAAATCATCAGGTAAATTTCTTACATAAAGGGTAGCCATCGCTTGACCTCAAAGTAGGATTTAACACTATGCTATCACAATGCAAGCATAAAATTATTCTGATAACTCCTCTCAAATGAGAGGAGTACGGTAGGTTTTTATGGTTTAAGCGCTATTTGTTTAGCGTTTCGATTACTTCTTTTATCAACTGCTTAGTCTTGTGAAGATTTAGCAGTCTAGTTTGGTCATAACGTTCTGGTAGTGGAAGTAACTTACCTTCTAGTGTTGCGCGAATCAGCGCGGCTTGTTCATCGGTAGGTTCTCCTATTTCATAAAGCATTGTGCCAAGTGCTTCAGAACTTCTCCAACTAAGATTCCTTAATCCTCTTTTGTGATCTTTGAATTGCTGAATAGCTTGCATGGGGAAAGCCAATAACGGAGTAATCCAACTTGTTTTATACCCAGGATTTCCTACCGGCTTGATTCCGTACCGTGCAGCAAAGTCTTTCAATTCTTTAAGCGTTTTGCTTTCAAGTTCAGAACGTGTAAACATAGAAGTGCCTAATTTTCTAATTGGGTTTGGCAGCTACCCCAACTTGCTAGGGCTGGCTAGCTGCCAATTAAATTATCGCACGACTTCACGCGATAACACCAATTAAAAAAATATTTTTATGCCTAATTACGAAGAAAAACCTTATTTAAAGAAGCATCAATTTACCACTAATAGGGAAGAACCATTAACGGCAAAAATAACTCTTAGACTTCCCCCATCAATGCTAGAGAAATTAAAAAGTCTAGATAACTATCCAGAATTTGTCAGGCAAGCAATTTGGAATGCACTAAATAAGCTTGAAAATTCAGATGATGCTACAGAAGATTGATAATAATTCGTAATTTGTAATTCATAGAAAGATTGTTGGCTTTGGCTAAAGCTTTTAATCTTGCATATAAATTATTAGGTATATGCAAATAAAGGGTAGCGAGGTGATCGCTTGACTTCCCAGCAGAAGTTATAGCAAGGAGAGAGAGTACGGTTAATGGTTACTTTGGTATGCAGATAGGAAAATATTAAGATCGGGGTTTATTGCTTTGAATTTTCGTAACCGGATTTATACTTAGTTAATTCTTATATCATTACTTTTAATTTAGTAAATTTTGAGAAAATATCAGAGTTTTCACAAATGTCAATTTACCAAAATATCCTTAATATTTAAAAAGTACAAAAATACTAGAAATATTTATAGTTTAAATATTTTTTTGGATAAAATTGGAGGATAAATGAGCATAGAAGAATTTGTTATTGATGTTGCCGAAGAATGTATATTAAATGAATTTACTGGTAGCAACAAAGTAGGTTCAGTAGCAGGTGGTGTAGGAGCATTATGTGCAATAGGCGCTTTAGGTCTTACTGGCCCAATTGCAATACCTTTAGCTATAGCTGGAGGAGTTTTAGCTGGTGCAAAAGGAGAGTCTTCAGTTAAAAATGCAGCAAGAGGTATAGGTTCTATAGTTGAAAGTGTAGCATTTGGAGTTGGTTCCGTAGTTGATAATGCAACTAAAGGAATAGCAGGGGGATTTTTAGGATTTATTGATATATTCAAAAGCGATGAAGATTTCTTTAAAAGAGGGGTTGAGAGGTTTGAAAATGAACAATATGCAGAAGCAGTTGAAGATTTTTCTCAAGCAATAGAAATTAACCCTCAATATTCCGAAGCATATTTTTTAAGAGGTTGTATTTATTCTGATGCTGGTGAACATCAAGAAGCCATTAAAGATTTTTCTCAAGCAATAGAAATCAGCCCTGAATGGGATGAAGCATATTTTTTAAGGGGCTGTACTCGTTCTGACGTTCATGACTATCGAGGAGCTATTGCTGATTACACACAGACAATCATAATTAATCCTGAACATTGTGAGGCTTATTGTAATAGAGGGCATCTTTTAGCTGCACAAAAAAATTACGATGGTGCGATTTTTGATTATACACAGACTATTACACTCAATCCAAATGAAGTAGAGATTTATGAAAGAAGAGGGAGGATATATGTTGAGATTAAAGACTATAAACTTGCTCTAGCAGACTACACCCAAGTAATTAATTTAGATAAATGTAAATTTGATGTTTACTTTATCAGAGGTTGCATTCTTGTTGATTTAAAAGACTATAAAGAAGCAATAAAAGATTTTACTTACGTTATAGAAAATAACTATAATTTAGCCGACGCATACTTGTATAGAGCTAATGCTTATTTGGCAAATGAAAACTATCATAAAGCAATTGCCGATTTTACTGAAATTATCAATATTCGTCCTAATGATGTTAATTGTTTGTTAGACCGGGCTGGCGCTCGTGCTACTATTAAAGATTACAATGGTGCTATTGCAGATTATACTTTAGTGATTCAAATTCAATCTGAATCTGTTGATGTCTACTTTTATAGAGGTAATATTCGCAGTCTACAAAGAGACTTTAGAGGAGCAATTAAAGACTATAATAAAGTTATACAAATTGACCCAAATTATGCTTTTGCATATATAAAACGTGCTTTTCTTCAGAAAGAACAAGGTAAAAATAAAGAAGCAATAGAAGATTTGAAGCTGGCAATCGCTATTTTTTATAAGAAATCTATGCTCAATGAAGTTAGAAATCTTCAACAAAAAATTAGAACTTTGGAAAATGAAATTAAAAATACTCCTTGGTGGAAAACACGGATTTTTTAAAATCACCAAACCGAAGCCGAAGAACTAACAAAAATTCTTGGTGCAATCATCGTCTCCACCAAAAGCTCCACCTAACCTCATCCTCCCCAATTTTTAATTTTTAATTTTCAATTTTTAATTCCTAAACGGAGAGGGGGAGATTCGAACTCCCGGAGGTTTTAGCCTCATCCGATTTCAAGTCGGACGCAATCGACCACTCTGCCACCTCTCCAGTAAATCTGTCTAGCTGCTGCTGACCGACATTTGTTGGTTAACACCAAAGCTGACAGATAATACTATATCTCATCATCTACGCAGGTTGCACTACTGAAGGCGATCGCTCGTAAAAAATTTCTTCAGATGCCACCTGCAAGTCATTACCCACCCAAACTAGGGAGACTTGCGAAACCACACCATCTTCTAAGGAAACAAGGGAAAAATTACGTAGTTTCTCGCCCCCATTTTCCATAATCCTGGGTACGCTCGCCGCATTTAAGTAGATTGTCCCCTCTGGACTTCTAAAAACAGGCTTGCGTAGCACTTTCTTGGTATGTCGGAGGGTATGGTGCATGTGACCAAATGTCACCAGAGGAATGGTTTTACCAGCCGTGAGCGCCTGAGAAATCGCCTCACCAAAGTCTGGGTCGCCAAAGTCACCGCCGATAGGATGCCAGTCTTTACCGCAGGGATCTTCTGGGCGATCGCCTAACCCACTTGGGCCGTTGTGTCCTAGAAAAATAATCGTTTCGTAAGCAGCGCTTTTGACTGCTTTAACAATGCGATCGGCGGATTCTTCTAAATTCGTCACACCATATCTTTCTTGAACGATTTCCGCAAATCTCCACTCTGGGCCACCCCAACTAAAAGGACGACCCCCCACTACAGTTAAATTACCAGCCGGAAAATCCAGCTTACCGTAACCGACATGGGCTATGCCTAATAAATCGAGTTGTTCTTGTACCCAATCTTCCTTGGAGCGATCATAAGGACACTTTCTGCGTCCCCATTCGGTAGCAGTGTACCAAGCATCGTGGTTGCCCATTACTGCTGCTTTGGGAATGTCGAGAGAAGCGATCGCTTTTACCACTTCCACCGACTCATTGCCAAAATCCCCTACAAACAGCACTAAGTCAACACCCAAATGCTTGAGTGCAATACCATCTTCTACTTCCCATTGATCATGAACATCGCCAATTACAGCAATTTTGAGGGTTGTTGATTGAGTTTTCTGACTGGTCATGCCACTTTCCTTGCCGTCTATCTCCAGGATATGAAACTCAGAGGGATTTGGACACAACACCGTGAAAAGCAGGGGACAGGGAGCAGGGGGCAGAGGGGAAGATGGAGTTCCCTTTGTCCCCGTCCTCCTGCCTCTTATCAACCGTCTACCATTTTTGGTAAAAACTACTATAATTGAATCCACAGGACAAATACTTGCAATTAAGAGCAACCCCTAACTGTGTTTACCACTGCACTAGCTCAACGAGAAAAAACCCAACCGGGTGGACTACCACTAGATTTGTTTGCCGCTATTGAAAGCCTGAAAAAAGAACTCAATGCGGTGATTCTGGCGCATTACTATCAAGAGCCAGAAATTCAAGACATCGCAGATTTTATTGGGGATTCATTACAACTGGCAAAAGCAGCGGCTAAAACCAATGCCGATGTGATTGTCTTTGCTGGTGTTCATTTCATGGCAGAGACGGCAAAGATACTCAATCCTGATAAATTGGTGCTGTTACCAGATTTGGATGCTGGTTGTTCTTTAGCAGACAGTTGTCCACCGGAGGCGTTTGCAGCTTTTAAAGCGGCTCATCCTGATCATTTGGTGGTTTCTTACATCAACTGCTCTGCTGATATTAAAGCGATGAGCGATATTATCTGTACTAGTTCCAACGCTGTCAAGATTGTGCAGCAGATACCCCAGTCACAGCCGATTATTTTTGCTCCAGACCGCAATTTAGGGCGGTATGTCATGGAACAGACTGGAAGAGATTTGTTGCTGTGGCAAGGTAGCTGTATTGTTCATGAAACCTTTTCCGAAAAGAAAATTGTCCAGTTGAAAATTGCCCACCCAGAGGCAGAGGCGATCGCTCACCCAGAATGTGAAAGTAGTGTATTGCGCCACGCTAGCTTTATCGGTTCTACAGCAGCTTTACTTAAATATTGTCAAAATAGCCCAACACAAGAATTTATTGTGGCTACTGAACCGGGTATTATTCATCAAATGCAAAAACTAGCTCCTAAAAAACGCTTTATTCCTGCGCCGCCGTTGAATAACTGCAACTGCAATGAATGTCCATTTATGCGGTTAAATACTTTAGAAAAATTGTATTTAGCAATGAAAAACCGCACTCCTGAAATTACCATGTCAGAAGAGATAAGAATTGCGGCACTGCGACCAATTCAACGGATGTTAGAGATGAGTTTGTAATTAAACTTAGAGGTTGTCTGAAAAGTGATTAGCTGTGATTCTAGACACTTGTTGATCCCCCCTAGCCCCCCTTAAAAAGGGGGGAATTAGAATCAAAGTCCCCCTTTTCAAGGGGGATTTAGGGGGATCTAAAACTATTTGATACATCATTAGAGACTTTTCAAACATCCTCTTAGGTTAGGTAGAGTAAAAAAATCAAAATGAAGTTGATTTTTTTACTCTACCTAACCTAAAAACACTAAATGTTGTTTATGGTAATTTATTGATAAGTTATGAATGTTATGTAATGCAAAAGAAAGCAAAGCTCGATTTTCGATCTCTGAATTTTCTACTTGAGAATATGCCAGCAAGAGACGTTTTTCATGATGCGGTCAAGCATGGACTAATTACTGACGGATGGCAAATTACTTATGACCCGTTGCCAGTTAGTTGGGAATTGGGGGATATGTATATCGATTTGGGTGCAGAAAAGCTTCTTGCTGCCCAAAGAGATGAGGTGAAGATTGCAGTAGAGATTAAAAGTTTTGTAAAAACTTCAGCAATTTATGAATTTCACACAGCATTAGGACAATTTATTAACTATCGACTGGCACTATCTGAAATTGAACAAGAACGCACGCTTTATTTAGCAGTACCAATTGATGCTTATAGTTCGTTTTTTATAACCAAATTCATACAAAATATTATCCGTATTTATCAACTCAAATTAATAGTTTATAATCCAGAAACAGAGGAAATTTTAGAATGGATAAACTAATACAGTACCGAGAAATTGTGCAAAAACTGCTACGTGAATATGCAGAAATCGGTAATCATGACTCAGATATAGAAACGCAAATAGTATTTGATACCGAACGAAATCATTATCAATTGATGAATGTGGGGTGGAAAAATCAACGCCGCGTTTACGGTTGCTTTTTACATATTGATATTAAAGATGGTAAAGTCTGGCTGCAACATAATGGAACCGAATCTGAGGTAGCAGAAGAACTAGCAAATTTAGGAATTTCTAAGCAAGATATTATAATTGGATTCCACTCTCCTTTCAAGCGCCAGTTTACAGATTATGCAGTTAATTAAAACAATGATTCATAAATTTTATTTTCAATAAAGTATTCTACAATAAACAATCGAGAATTTTTTTACAAAGCCTTCCGATGAACAAAGCTAAATCCAATTAAGCAACATGTCTAACTTACACACCACTTAACTCATCTTGCTGCAATAAATAATAGCTCCTTGATTAGAAACGACTGTTTTATTGACTGCAAGTTTATCCTAAAGAGGTCGATTTTCTTTTCCGTGATAGACGTGTAAAATAACAACATCCTCTTCAAGAATAGCGTAATGAATTACAAAGCCATATTTACCAAAAGAAACTAAAAGTTTTCGTAATCCTGCTATTTCATCTAGAATCGCGCCTCGACGTGGATTCTGCTGTAGGCTCTCACCTGAAGAGACAATTGCTTTTACTGCGCGGGAAGCTGCATCAGCATTATTAATTTTTATAAAGTCGTAATGACGATTTAAATCGTCAATTGCAGTTTCTGTCTAAACTATTTGGGACATGGGCGTTCTGGATCGGTTCCTAAACTGTCTGCCCATTGGCGTACAAGGTCATGCGTGACTCCTGAACCTGTGCGACGGTAAGCTTCGAGAGCTGATTTGCTTTGCTGAACCATTTGGGCTTCAGTCAGAGGTTGAAAATTTAATGCTGCGTCTATCTCACCGTACTCAAATAATTCTTCTGTGGTTTGAGTCGGTTGATTTATCAGTAACTGCTCAAAGTCTTCTAAGTCTCCTTCTGAACCATTCAACCATGCAAATAGGAGACTTTTTACCTGTTCTGGGGGTAATGCCTCAAGATGCTCTAAAATTTGCTGCCTAATATTGCTTGCTGTCATAAGCTTTTAATTTTTGTAGTAGCTATGCATAAATACAAGATTTTTCACTACCGTTCTTAAATTTTAACTTTTCAGATTGACAAAGCGAAACTCAACTAAGCAACATGTTTAACTTACACACCATTTAACTCATCTTGCTGTAATAATAGATCCTTACAAAGAAACGGTATAAGCCGTATTGAATTTTAGCTGCCACCTAAACTAGCTAAAAAAACGATTACAAAAACGAATCCTGTTAAACATAGGCTTACAACTGCCCACGTCTTTTGGTTAGCCTTGAAAGCTTCAATACTAGCCCATCTACGACTTTTCCATGCCCATTCATTGCCTTTGATTCCAAGAATAATTGCCATAATCAAGCCTACATAAGGTATAAAACATAAAAGACCAATCCAAACCTTGTTGCCAACACTCCAGAAAGCTCCGAACAAAAAAGCTCCCCAATTCCAACCTTTAATTTCTTGAGGAACAGGAATAGATGCATCAAAAATTTGACCACAACCGGAATTATTGACTGGGGAAGGTGCAGAGTTTCCAGAATAGTTAGGTGTTGGATAAACTGGATTTTGGTAGATAGGTGCAGAGTTTCCAGAATAGTTAGGCGTTGAATAAGCTGGATTTTGGTAGATAGGTGTAGAGTTTCCAGAATAGTTAGGCGTTGAATAAGCTGGATTTGTCTGTCTCAATCCCAGAAATGATAAAATTTCATCAGCAGACTGGAAACGCTGATCTCCTCTTGGAGCCAACATCCGATTTAATACTTGAGTCATCAGAAGACTAAGGTTGATTTCCCTGTCCCATTTCCAAGTCAACGTATATTGATCTAACAATTGTTCTGGTTGTTTACCAGTCATTAACACAATAGCTGTCACAGCCAAAGCATATAAATCACTGTTAGGAGCTACAATTCCCAACCTAATTTGCTCGTCAGGGGCATAACCAACCTTACCAATACTAGTTCCTCTTGGGGCTGATGTTGTTTGTAAATTAGTAGCAACATTAACTGTTACTTGTTTAACAGCACCCATATCAATTAATATAGGCAACCCTGTTTTACCGCTGAGAATAATATTATCTGGTGAGATATCTCGATGAATAACGCCTTGATTGTGCAGGTAGCTTAATACGGGCAGCAAATCTTGAAAAAGTTTAGTTATTTCTGGTTCGCTGAAACATCTCCCTTGTCTGAGTCGCTCATTCAACAATGATTCATAGGTTCGACCTTCAATAAAGTCTTCTACAAGAAACAATCGGGAATTTTCTTGAAAAGCTTCCCAAAATCGGGGTATTTGAGAATGCTGTAACTGGTAAAGTGTTACCGCTTCTCTTTGAAACAGTTCTACAGCTTTATTGAGGGCTCCAGTTCCTTGGACAGAAGGAATAAACTCTTTGATAGCAACCTTTTCATTAAAACGACCCGTATCTTCTGCAATGTAGGTTCTGCCAAATCCTCCCTGACCTAGCATTTCTCTAACTATGTAGCGATCGCGTAATCTAGTTCCAGGTTGAATACCAATTAAGGTAGGCTCTAAATAATGATTGGAGTTTTGTAACGGTTCACCGCAGGTTGAACAAAAGTTAGATCCACCAGTACTTTTATGTCCCTGACTACAAGTAATATAATTCATACATAAACTTTCATAATTATATATTCCTGCTAAAAAAGCAGATTTACCTAAGTATATAGGCTTTTTACACACAAATATCTTGTGTATAAGCTCAGTAATTTTAAGTAACAGTTATTTACATTTTCCTTGAAAGTAATACAGTTTGAATGAATTACAACTTACTTCTTGCACCGCTTTACTATATTCGTTATTGGGCTATGCGGTACTCCTAAATCATGATGGTAAGCTTCGAGAGCTGATTTGCTTTGCTGAACATATATTCCACCCCAAAAACTAAGATTTACTCTTTGCAGCTTCTTTTTGCGCCGCTTCACTATATTTTTTATATAGTTGAGTCCGAATTTTAGCTTCTTGATGGCGGTTGTAATTTGGAGGCACTGTCGCCATTAAATCTGAAGCCTGTTGCCATTTAGCAGCTAGTTCTAACCATTGCGTTGAGGTTGTAGCTATTTTCCCAGATGCCGAGGCTTGGTTAGCAATTCTCACAGCTGCTATGAATGGTTCATCGGATGATTCGGAAAGATTATTATTAGTAGCTTTTGTTTTATTTTGGTTAGGATTAGCTGTAGTTACAGACTTCTTAGTTTCTGGTTGCGTTAACTGTGTTAATTTATCACCCAATTGGGCATAAACAACCCAACCAAGCAAAAATATTGAAAATAAGCCAGCAGTTGCTAGTATTCCTGTTTTTGATAAATTTTTGTGCTTTTTTTTGTTAGTAAATACTGAAGTTCGAGAAAAGTGATTTTTTGGTAAACTGACTTTTACTAATTCTGGTTGGACTTCAGTCAAATCTGTAATTAGCTGCTTTAAGGCGTTTGGCTGAATTAAGGTAATTTCCTGTGACCACAGTACTTGATTTTCGCGATCGCTACAAATTTCTTTCAACCACAGTAATTGCTGTTCTCGGACAATTCGGCTATTGATATGGACTTTACGAATATTACGCGGTGCGATCGTTTCTAGGATTTGCTGGATTCTTTCTACTATGGTGTTTTGCTCAAGTTGCTCTGTTTTGGCTGCCTCACACAGAAGTTGCAAGACACCATCAGAAAAAATGGCTCTAGTTCTGACACCAGAGTTAGCTAGCTTTTCGTTCAATAATTGGATAATCGCCGCTACGCTGCCTTGGTGAGCTTGCCATGCAATATCGTTGATTCGATCTACCACTGGAGACTTAACCATAGATCCTGCACCCTGACTGATTAACTGATTCATTAATTTAGGGACTCTATTCTACTGACCTTTGCTTTGTCTTCGATTTTACGAGTAAAAAGATCAGGTTGCCAAATAAAATTATAAAAATCAAACCTCCTTTTGTCTGTATTCAAGAAATTTTATTTAAACGAAACTAAATACTATCAGTACGTGGGTAAACTTCTTATGTAACTGCAAATTAGCTTGTCTAGCTTGCTGTATAACCAATCTTTGATATTTGAGTCATGTCCAAAAGTTTGTTTATTATTAAAGATTACATATTTCAACTAAGTGAAATTGGTATAACTAGCTCCTTTACAAATAAAAATCAATAGTATAAACACCCATAAAAACTCTGATGCATATAATTAGCCTGCTTGACGTAGGCTTTGTTTTCAGCCCCAGGCTTTAAGCCTGAGGATGTTATGTGCTGGATTTTAGTATCTGAACTTGTAATCTCTCTCGCCACTTTGAGGATATGGCGGCACAATTTCTTGATTCACTTCAAACAAATTGGGATTGCTAGGATTAACTGTGACTTTCAACCAATGCACGTTAGGAGAGCCAAATGTCTCTACTCGCGTGAAGTTAGTAACTACCGTGCCAGATGCAGTATTTAAAGGCTTATCAATGCGGAAGTAATGGCTATCTCCATGAACGAGCATGACTGGCTGACTATAATCTTGTAATTCGGCTTGCAATGCATTAATAAAATCACGGAAGCCATTCTGTTCTGCATCAGCGGGTACATCAAAATTATCTGGGTTGGCATGGATAGTGATTACCAAACCAAGATTTTTGTTGGCCTTAGCAAGGGCAAATGCTTTCTTTAACCAGACAAGGTTAGCAGCATTACGTTCAGCGTACTCAGCATCATTTTCTGCATTTCGTCCCAAGTTATTGTTACTACCAACAACATGGATACCAACAAATAGAACATTACCCGCAGTCCAGTAAACATTTTCCCGGAACTTACTGTACTGTGGATTATCACTCTGGCGTTCTAACTCAATTGTCCTTTGTCCCAGACTTCTGTCCCCTTGGGTAAAGAGTTCGCGTAATTTTGCTAAACGCTCAATCGGATCGTATTCACCAGCTGCGGGGCGATGACAATCTGTCCACTCGTTATCACCAAAGATGTAAACTAAAGGATGTCTGAATTGTTGAAAAAGTTGCGATCGCTGGAGAAAAACCTCATTTGAGCAAAGGCTGGAGCCACTTTTAAAATCTCCATCGTGAATGATAAAGCGAACCGAAGATTGATTAATATCTTTAATTAAATTTGGATACTCCTCTTCTTGTCGAGCATCATAAGGTAAATCGCCAATGAGAGCAAAATCAAAACTTCTTGCATCACGATTATTGTCAAAACCTCTTGGGCTGTAATTACGCTGAAATGGTGGCTGGGCGCTTGTTGAAGAAACAAAGGTTGCAGAGATGCCAAATAGACAAAATGGAACTAAGGCTCCCAGCAGTTTCTTGAATTTCATATTTTGCGAACTGTATTTGATGACAAATCGCTAGAAGCCTAATATTAGAGGATTAAGAGTAAATTAAGAAACTGTTCGACAAAAGGTAAATTTGATTTACGCTATGCGGGTTAGTTGTCAGTTGTCAGTTGTTTTTGATCTGATTTAATTAGGACTTACGCAATAACTCTCTGAAACTCTGCGGTTGAATTTTCCGCTACTGGTGCGTAATACCGTTTCACTTTAAAGTTGATACACATGGGTAAGCAGGGGGAGCAGAGGTAGCAGGGGAGGCAGGGGAAGAAAGAAAAGTAATTTGTATAAAGAATTTCGTGGAATGGTATAAGTCCTGTTAATAATCCATCCCCTTGTAGTGAATATTAAAACATTTTTACTACTAATCACTGACCACTGACTACTGACAAAACTCCATCCTGAAGTGGCGTGGAGTTTTTATCTACTAATGTATTGTATTCAAATTTTGCAACCACTGCTGTATGATTTCTCTTTGGGTTTTGCTAACTTTGATACTTGCTCCTTTTAATGTATCTCGTGGAAAAATTTCTCGCAAATCAGCAAGCATTTCAGCAGAGCGACAAGCTTCTAAACATTCTGTAATATAATCTATTGAATCCAGCATCAACCATTCTTTAGTAGCCTTTAATTCGCAAATATGACGCTGCATGAGTTGGATTAGGGCTGGCTGTAGTATATATATAAACTGCAATGCGAAGATTGTTAGAGGTTTTTGCCTAAAAAATCAACAATGTTTATATAGATAAAATCAGAATATCATAAATTATTTAGATATATTATATGAGGCGATCACTATAGCAGTCCTAAATGAGTCGTGAAAAATATAGATAAGGAAACGAACCGCCAAGAACGCCAAGTACGCAAAGGGAAGAAAGAAGAAAGAGATATGTAATTTTCACAAATGATTTAGGATCGCAACAATTCCATGCTAACTATTATTGGTTGCGGTAATCTCAACCGCAGTGACGACGCAGTAGGCGTAATCATCGCCCAACGCCTACAAAAGTATCTAGCCGAAAATCCTCATCCTAATGTGCAAGTTTATGATTGTGGAACCGCAGGGATGGAAGTAATGTTTCAAGCTAGAGGTAGTAAACAATTAGTAATTATTGATGCTAGTTCCACAAATTCAAAACCGGGTGCTGTGTTTAAAGTTCCTGGTGAAGAACTAGAAGCACTGCCAGAACCTAGTTATAGTTTGCATGATTTTCGTTGGGATCATGCTTTAGCTGCCGGGCGAAAAATCTTTCACAATGACTTTCCCCAAGAGGTGATAGTTTATTTAATTGAGGCAAAAAATCTTGATTTGGGACTAGAGTTAAGTTCTATTGTTAAACATTCTGCTGATTTAGTTTTTGAAGAGGTAGCTGCAATCATCAGACAGAATGTTGAGGTGTAATATTCATCCAGCCCAATCACGATAAACAGAAAGTTCATCTACCCTCATTTCAAATGGTATACCTTGACTTTCTGGAGGACAGACACGAATTTTAGCACTGGTGATAATTGAGTTGAGTAATGTTCCCATTGGCACGATTTGTTGTAAGACACGCCAGTTAGTAACTTGGTCTGGACACTCAATCACTAATGTCATAGCATTAGCTTGAGTTGTGACATACCAACGACAATTAGATAGAAGATTTTGAATTGTGCGATCGCAGCCTTCGTAAAAGTGTTTACTAATAGAATACTCTAGTTGTTGTCGTAATATAATATCTGCCGATGTTGGCTGGATATGATGAGAGTCATCATCATTGAAATAAAACTTCTTATTAGCCATTGCTGTTGATGTTCCTACTTAAATTCCAATCGCCATTGCATAAAGAATATCTTTGGTTGTTTCTAAGAATCTGCGAGTTTCGTCATCATAATAAGCACCAATTCCACTACATTGAATCCCTAAATAGTTGCTACCCAGATATATCCTTTGTCCTAAAAAACCAGCCAATTGCATCGCAGTTTGATAGTTCGTATAGTCGGACACAAAAAAGAAAGTTACAGCACAATCTCTGGCAATGGCTTGATTAACACATAAGTACCCTGTCTGTTCGCTGAAATCCCCAGTCTGAAGCAAAAGAGTACCTTTATATAACCCAGGTGACATGCCTTCTACCCTATGTAAGACTGAATAAATTTCTACATCCTCACCACTTTCAGTTGGTATAGGTTGCTCAAGCTGTTGCAAGACATATAAATAGTTTTCTTGAGAAATAAACTGTTTCCGGAAACGTCTAATAGAACGCCGATTCCAAACAATTTGTTGAAATTTATCCTTGTCAAAGTTAAACTGAGGCTGCTTTAATTTCTGGTGTTTACTTTTATGTAAAGCTGTTACTTGATAGCTATATTCAATGAATTGATTAGCTTCAAAATAATCTGTACCACAAACAAAAGGAACTTTCAGTCTTAAACGTCTGACTAATTGATCTTGGACTTTTCCGGAGATTGCACAAGCAGTAATAAACTCTTTATTCTCAAAACCTAAATCTGTATTGAGAGCGAGTTTATCAAAGTCAAAAATCAATTGTATATCTTTATTATGGAGATAAGCTGATGCAGCGATCGCACCTAAATGGTGTCCGCTATCTAAAAAGCAATATCTCAAACTCCGATCTTGATATTTCCAGCTAGACCTATAATAAACACAACTAATTAAAAAAATGAATCCGTTGATACTTTTATTCGGTATAATATAGCTCTCTAAGCCATCATCAATTAATTCATAGATTAATGTTAGACAATTATTCTCAACTTCTAAATGATATATTCCATTAATCATTCCCTCTATGCCGCGAATCTGGATATAAACTTCTGTAGGATAGAGAGCGCCTGCTGATGGATTTACCCGTAGTTTATCAGGTGTATTTTTATATAACTTTTCTGAAGTGACAGCACTAGTTAACCAGATAAAAGCATGAATAGGATTGTTGAGATTTAATGTCACCCGCCGATAAAATTTTGGATAAACTTTAAATGCAATCGGTTGAGTTGACGCGTCTACATAGTTGGGATTAATCTGCACTGATAAGTAAGAATGCTTGGTAGAATCATGATAAGCTTTTCCTTGATTCTGATTTTGTGGCATTTTTAAGCAACCTTAAAACTTCTACATTGCTGGCGAAATCTATCGCTCGATAGTCGTCTAAATTTTTCAAATCTAGGTTAGGATGATGTTGTAAAAGTAACTTAGCAACTTCAGTTTTACCTGCTGAGGCTGCATACATTAAAACAGTTGCACCGTTATCATTTTGGTTATCAATATTAATATTGGCAGCAAGTAATAAATTAATTAATTCGTAGTGATTACCAAAACAAGCAAACCACAGAGCATTATTGTGATCGTTGTTTGTAACATTGATATCTACACCGACATCAATCAGTTCTTTAACAACTGCATAAACTCCTTCTCTTGTAGCTTTCATTAAAGCTGTATCACCATTTTCACCTGATTGATTTAAATCTTCAGCATTATATCCGTTTGCTGTTAGCCATTGCTGAGTTAGTTGATTGATCATATTACTTGACTACTCAAAATTTATTCTGTAAAGTTAACTTAAGTTTTATTTAGATCCCCGACTTCTCAAACAAGTCGGGGATTTTGTTGTTCACGAATAATTCAGGACTGCTATAGTTTATTCAGTATAAATAACTCAAAGGAAAAGCAAAACATGGAAATTAGCGCTCGTAATTCTCTCAAAGCTACTGTCAAGAAGATTGTGAATGGTTCAGTTAATACAGAAGTGACTTTAGAGTTAGCATCTGGAATAGAACTAGTATCGATCATCACAAAATCTTCAGCCGAAAAGCTGGGACTTGTAGAGGGGAAACAAGCTTATGCTGTGATTAAGTCATCAGATGTAATTGTTGCTGTTGATTAAACATAAACAAAAACTCTGACTTCTTAGAACCCCGACTTCTTGTTAAAGAAATCAGGGTTCTAAACAATAATACGAACATAAATAGCACAAACAACTTCTTTTTCTACATCTAATAATATTTTTCCGGCTTTAATAATCAAAGAGGGAAATTGTTGTTCTAATGTTATTACTGTACCTGTTGTTATACCTAGTGACTTGAGTTTTTTGAGAATTAGATCATCCTGAATTTTACAGGAAGTGATAATGCCTTGTTCTCCCACTTGCAGCAAGTCTAATGAGCAGCCAGTTACACTAAAAGGAGTAAACATTGTCACTATTAAGAATAGATACAACATGAAAGATGAAGGATGAACTTTTAATAATTCATCCTTCATCATTGATTACATTGCTGAAATTTAGACGAGATATGGTTCTTGATGTGTTTTGATTGTGCAATTAGAACGGGGATAAGTAACACAAAGTAGGGCGAATCCTTTTGACACTTGCTCGTCATCTAAAAAGATTTGATCAGATTGATCAATTTCACCTTCAACTACTTTACCTACACAACTAGAACAAGAACCTGCATGACAAGAGAAGGGTAACTCAATACCATTTTCTTCTGCTGCTTCTAAAATGGTAGTTTCTTCGTCTACTTCAATTGTGGTATCGAGGTCTTCTTTTTTGCTGATTAATCTAACTTGGTAGGTAGCCATTTGTGGATTCTCCTCAAAATTTTATAGGATGAGATGGGATTCTCGAAGTTTTTGTAGCTCCCGCCTTCGAGAAGCTGTGCAGAGTACGTCTACGGGAAATGTTAAATAATTCGTAATTCGTAATTCGTAGTTCGTAATTATCACTGCTCAATCAAAATTACAAATTACGCATGATTCAGTTACGAATTATTTAGGTGCAAGGTACGCCAGTTGGTGTACAGTCACCTGCTTTAAAGGATTTTCCGCAACCACAGGTATCGCTGGCATTGGGGTTGCTGAACTTAAAGCCACTTTCCATCACCCCTTCGACAAAATCGATGACTATGCCTTCTAATAAAGGCGCACTTTTGGGATCAACGTAAACCAGTACCTCACCTTGTTTGATTACCAAGTCATCTGGTTGGGGCTTGCTAGTGATGTCTATTGCATATTCGTAGCCATTACAACCACCATCTTTTACAGCGACGCGGATACCTTTAGTTGCGCCGTTAGCATTGGGAGAAGAACCCTGTAAAAATGCCCGTAGACGGAACTCTGCCTTTTCTGTCAAAGTAACACTCATCAAGTCTCCTGATCTGTAGCGATTAATTATTTCTGATGCGGAATGTGAGTTTTTTTGGAGCGATCGCCTATGTTGTAAGATTGCTTGTAGGTTCCATTGATTTACCTTGAGCGTATCTCCAAGGTGCAGTGTTACCACAAACTGGACAAGAGCGATCGCGGTGAGTACGGCGTTTAGCAAATTCCATCCGACTTAAATCTATTGTCAGCAATTGTGATAACAAAGGTTGACTAAACCCAGTAATCAGCTTGATTGCTTCCAACGCCGTCAGACAAGCTAGTGTTCCAGAAACAGCGCCTAGAACTGAAAAGCCACGCCTATCCCAATCAGGCTTTTCGGGAAACAGACAGGATAAACAAGGAGTCACACCAGGAATAATCGTGGTTAGGTAAGCCTCCATCCCATCCATCGCCGCTTCTACCATTGGTTTACGCCAGCGCACACAAGCTTCATTTAACAAATTGCGCTCTGTAAAATTATGGGCGCAATCCAGCGTCATATCAGCGGATTGGACTAAAGAATCAACATTTTCCGGGGTGACATAATCGTGAACTGCTTCTATTTGAATATCAGGATTGATCGCTTCTAGAGTTTCTTTAGCTTTGAAAACTCTTGGTTTACCTACCCAATCATCCGTCATCAAAATCTGACGATTCATATCATCTAAACGCAAATCACCACCCCGGACTAAGATTAGTCGCCCAACGCCCGCTACTGCTAAATAGAGCGCCGCCGTACCGCCCAATCCCCCCACACCCGTAACCATAACCGTCGCTGATTTCAGGCGCTTTTGAGCTGTTTCGCCAAAATTCGGAAGCATCATTTGGCGACTATATCTTTCTAACTCGGTAGGCGTTAGGTTTATCACTTTGTACCTCCTAATCAGAAGTGATTTCTGTCAGCGTGACTACATTCTTTGGCTTGTCGTTAAATACTTTGAACAGCTTTTGTTCATGGGGTGATGATTCAAGGAATAACTCATAAGCTTTTTGCAAAGCCAAAGAATATTGACTGAGTTTTGCTTCAGGAGTTAAATCAGGAAACTTATCATCAACTTCCGCCATATATTGGGAAAACTTCTTCAAAATATGCAGACGATTTACATTCACAAATGTTTGGTCGTAAGGCAGCTCAAAAAACTGCAAAAATTCTTCTGTATCTACGAGCTTTTGAAATTCTTCAATAGTTCCAGTCATTTAGTTTTCTCCAATTGTTTTAGCTGTTGCTTAAGTTCATCTAACTGCTTATAGATTTCATAAGTTGCAGCCGCCACATCCATAAGTTGTGTGTAATCGGTGGGCAAACCTTCTGCTAAATCATGCAGATCCATTTTCATTTGCCCAGCCTTACTATTGAGTTTTCTGATTTTGGTTTTCAGCTCCTCAATTTCCTGCACCATTAATTACTCCTAATTATTAAACTTTGTGTCTTAGTGCGGGCAGTCCGCTCAAGTCGGTAAACCCGCCACGCGGCTGCCCTTGTCTTTGTGGTTGATTACCACTAAGGCAATACCGTTCGGTTAAGGAATTTCTTTGTTGAGGCAAGCAGGGGGAGCAGGGGGAGAAGAGAAGCAGGGGAAGAGAAGAATTACTCAACAATGACCCTTTTTACTCTCCTGCCTCACCTGCTTATCCGAATCGTATTGACCACCAAGGCACAAAGACACTAAGAGCAATTAACTTTCAAAGTTTGCCTACTTCAGGGAAGCGTTTCGCTAAATCAACGCCTTTTTGAACAAAAGCTTCTCCTTCTTCTGCCAATTTTTCTAGGGAATCAAAACCAAAACGATGGGCATCTCTTAAGGTTTTCATTGCTAACAAAAGACGACCAGAAAAAACTAGCGCCCAGCCAAAACCTTCATGACTCAAATCAATGACAACTTGAGAAATTAGACCTGTTTCTTGTTCAATACCTGCGGCTACAGCCCGAAAAAATGCCATTATCCGTGCTTGAGTGATCGGATCAACTTCACCTTCTAGAGAGATTTCACGCTTCTTTTGTTTGGTGACAACAAAGGGTTTAAGAATTAATTCATCTGACCACTTACGATAAGTTCCGTAAGTATCTTGACCCCGGATTTGTTGTAGCAATACCTTCAAAAAAGGGGAACTCAAAACTTCGGCTGTAACTGTTCCGTTAACACTATTGTTTTCGCTCATACGGCTGCTTCATTTTCAAGATCATCTGCAAAATTTGAAGTTTTTGGTTGTAAAGCCTTACGCAACCAAGGAGGAGGATTACCTTTGAGAGTTTGCACTAACTTAGTGAGGACTTCATTAATTTCTTCCTCTTCTGATTTTGCCTTGACTGGGGTAACACCTTTTTTGATTAAACGCGCTGCGGCGCTACCACCAATTGCTGTCACATAAACAATTGTGCAATCCTCTATAGCTTTAAGTTTGGGGGTGATTTTATCTTCATTACCATCTTCTTTGAGATCACCTTCAAACTTGAGAGTTTCTAAGAACTCATATCCCTTATCTGAGATCTCATAAACATCAATTTCTCTTGCCCATCCAAAGTGAGCATTAATATGAACGTGGTCACTTGTCGTGAAGGCAATTTTCATTTTAATTTGTCCTTTTTTAGTGGGCATTGGGCATGGGGCATGGGGCATGGAGAAGAGGAATTGGGGCAGGGTGCGGGGTGCACACTTCGACTACGCTCAGCGACCGGGGGATAAAGAAAAATTACCTCTTTCTCCCGAAGTTGCTCCACTTGGGGAGACCCCAAGACCGCACTTCTCTCCTTTTCTCCCTGCTCCCTGCCCCCCTGCTTCCCCTGCCTCCCCTGCTCCCCCTGCTTCTCTTCTAGTCCCTACCTAATCCCCATAAATGCTTAACTCTCTCTTCTTCGGCTTCTAAAAATAGGTTGCCGATGCCAAACAATAGCTCCATCGTGCCGCGATAGCCGACTTTGGTAAAATGACCATTACCCAAACGGTCATAAATGGGAATGCCTAGACGATAAAGGGGAATTGAGAGACGTTTGGCGATCGCACCTACGTTAGAGTTGCCAATTAATAAGTCAGACCCTGCTGCTAGTTGCTCGAAGTCTTCTAAATCACCGATGGTGACATTTTTAACCGGGAGTTGTTCTAGTAGCGGCGATCGCGTCGTTGTCACCGCTGCATGAATTTGGGTTCCCATTGATTGCAGAAAACATACTGTTGACCACAATAAGTCCGGTTCCAGCGCCAAGGAGACTCGTTTTGCCCCAAAGTAAAAGTGAGTATCCAACATGGCATCTTGCAACTGGCGGCGCTGGCGGCGATATTTTTCGGGTACGCTGTTGCTGCTCAAAATTGCCAATGCTTGGAGAAACTCATCTACTGCTTCTAATCCTGTGAGTTCACCAAACACCTCGTAAGGTATGCCAAACCGTTCTTCGAGGATTTTGGCTGCATTTCGCATACTTTCGCCTAAGGCGATCGTAAAGGCGGAACTACCCACTTCTCGTAACTGTTTTAA
Source organism: Halotia branconii CENA392 (assembly GCF_029953635.1). Classification (NCBI taxonomy): domain Bacteria; kingdom Bacillati; phylum Cyanobacteriota; class Cyanophyceae; order Nostocales; family Nodulariaceae; genus Halotia; species Halotia branconii. The sequence goes on from NZ_CP124543.1 coordinate 904,791, forward strand.
GGTAGTGCCACTAGCTGTAACAGCGCTATAGCCATCTTCTAAATGACCATCCAACGAAGCGCCCAAGTCAGGTACAAAGATGGGTACTAAACCAAAAGCCGTAACCATTTCTTTAATTTCTTGGATATCCCCTGGGGTAAAAGCAGAACCCGCCAAAATCGTGACTTGCTCGGTTCTGATTCCCTCCTGTTTGGGAATTTCCTGAATTATGCTTTCTACAGCAGCGGCAAAACCGTCTTGTAATGCACCTTTAAAGTCTGGTGTAGGTGCAAAGATAATCGGTAAGTGATCTAGTTCTGGGTGGCGTTGGCGAATGTCCTTGAGAAAACGCTCGATGTCATCGCCTCTGGTTTCTGTCAGCCCTGTGCTGCATAAACCAATAATTTCTGGGTTGACCTTTTCTACCAAGGTGAGAATTGCTTGCTCTAAATTCTCTTCGCCGCCCAAAATTGTAGTAACTTCAGTCATGGCTGTAGTGGCTAAGGGAATGGCTTCCCGAAAATGCCGTACAAGCACAACTTTGGCGAAGGCAGTACAACCTTGGGAACCGTGGAATAAAGGGATCATCCCTTTTAATCCTAAAAAGGCTAAAGATGCACCCAAGGCTTGGCTTTGCTTGAGGGGATTAACAGCAACTGATTTGTTAGGAACAGTAACTACCGCCATTAAATTATCTCCTCCATCGACGCAAACAGAGAATGATCTATATCTCTTCCTGCCAAGGTTCCTTCATCTTCATCCCAAGGAGCTGGCTTACGTACTTGCTCCCAGATGGGGCTATAAAGCGCTTCGTACAGTTCTCTGGCCATCTCAATCATCCCTACATAACCTGCATAAGGATGGTGGCGTTCTTGGTTGATATCCAAAAAAGGAATCCGCGCTTTCAGGGCAGTGTATTGGTTACGACCACCAGCAATTAGCATATCTGCTTTGGTATCTTTAACTAGTTGCAGCAATTCCTTAGCGTTGCCTTTTTCCAGCATGATGCCATCATTGCCGATTAAATTCTTAATCTTGGCTTTATCTTCCTCGGTGCTTTTTCTGGTGCTGGTAGCAACAACTTCGATGCCCAAGTCTTTAGCCGCTGAGATAATTGACCAACTCTTAACGCCACCTGTATACAGAACAACTCGCTTACCTTTGAGTCGGGCGCGATAAGGAGCCAAAGCCAAATCTAAAGCCGCAGTTTCTTCGGCAATCAGCTTTTCGGTACGTTCTTGCAAATCAGGATCGCCCAATTTAGCGGCAATGTTCCGCAAACAGCGGTTCATATCATCGATGCCGTAGAAAGATTCTTCAATGTAAGGAATGTTGTAGCGCTCCTGCATTTTTCTTGCCATGTTGAGCAGCGCTCGTGAACAAATCATCACATTCAGCTTGGCGCGGTGGGCGTAGCGAATTTCGTTGTAGCGAGCATCGCCCGTAATTTTAGATAGAACCCGAATGCCTAATTTTTCTAACAGTGGTGTTACTCCCCACATTTCCCCGGCGATGTTGTATTCACCGATTAAGTTAATATCATAGGGGGTTGTATGTTCCGGTTCTGCTGTGCCGACAACATATTCTAATAAAGATTCACCACCAAAGCGGTTACCTAAGTTTTTACTACCAATGAACCCTGGAGCAATTACAGGAATTACAGGAGTGCCGATTTTGTCTGCCGCCGCCTTGCAAACAGCATCGATATCATCACCAATTAAAGCCGTCACACAGGTAGCGTAGACAAATACTGCTGCTGGATTGTAGCGTTCTTTAACTTCTAAAATCGCCTTGTAGAGTTTCTTTTCACCACCGAAAATCACATCATTTTCAGTTAAATCAGTGGTAAAACCCGTCTTGTAAAGCATCGGGCCAGAAGAGAGACTACCACGACTACCCCAGGAATTACCAGCACAGGCGATCGGGCCGTGGACTAAATGAGCAGCATCTGCGATCGGTACTAGGGCAATCATTGCACCATCAAAAGCACAGCCTCCTTGAGCAGCACCTGGTTGTGCTTGTTGAGTGCAAGACTTGTTTTTCTTTTCTCCCTGTTTCTGCTGATTATGTCCACATCCTGGCTCATTGAGCAGCTCGTTAACTTTACCTTGGGTAGTTTTCATCTCTCTTCTTTGATTGGATTGCAGGTGTTATACGAATCCGTAATTTGTAATTCGTAATTAATAATTTGTGGAGAATTGGTCTTAATTGTTCTTTGTCAGTTGTTAGTTTTTGCTATTGACAACTGACAAATAACTAACAAATATATTTCGTGACATCTTCTCCACATTCATCAGAAAGATAAGATAAAGCACGAAAGCGCATTCCGACAAACTCGTCATATAAGGGATTAAGTTTACACAGAGGGGGAATATTCAAAGTCCGCCCAAATAACTTAAAGCTGCGTTCAAAGGGACAACAGCAAGGAATTACTTGGCAAATTATGTGAGCCAGACGATAATTTTTAACGGGTATTCCATCCACAAAATTACGTGCAGGGCTGAGAATTTTGTGAAACCAGCCGGGCTTTTTATAGTTAGGTGGATGGTAACTAGGATGAGTATGAGTGTGAGTATGAGAATGAGAATGAGTATGATTGATGGTTTCCATATTACAGATATTTCAGGTTAAGGTTGAAGGATGAAAATTTCATCCTTCAACGTTTTCTTACTTTTGGCGATGCGATCGCAATTTCTAACGAATCAAGTCGTAAGAAATATCGGTCTTAGAAGGAATATTGGTGTTGCGATCGATTTCTTCAAACAGGGTGTTGACGACCCAGTTAAGGAGATTGATCGCACCTTGATAGCCGATGGTGCTATAGCGGTGCAGGTGGTGACGATCCATGATGGGATAACCGATTCTCACGAGGGGAATCTTGGTATCACGCCACAGATACTTACCGTAGGAGTTACCGATGAGGAAATCTACAGGTTCGGTGAACAACAAAGAACGCATGTGCCATAAGTCTTTACCGCCCCAGATGGTTGCGCCTTGACCAAAAGGACTAGAATCTAGCAATTCTTTGAGTTCTTTCTCAAACACTTCGTTGGTGTTGTGAACCAGGATATGCACAGGTTCAGCACCCATTTCCAACATGAAGCCCACAACGCTGTACACTAAATCTGGTTCACCGTAGATAGCGAAGCGCTTGCCATGAACCCATGCATGGGAATCAGTCATCGCGTCAACTGCACGACCGCGTTCGATTTCCAATTCTTCGGGAATGGGCTTACCAGTTAGTTCGCTGAGTTTCATCAAGAACTCATCAGTACCCTTAATACCCCAAGGACGGGAAACTACGGTTGGTTGCTTCCATTCTTTTTCGATGTACTCGCGGGTTTTGGGGGTAGAGTGTGCTTGCAGAGCAACTGTGACTTTAGCATTAATTGAATCTGCTGCATCTTCTAGCTTTGTACCACCTGGGTACATATCAAATTCACCTGTGTTAGGTGAATCTAGGTAATCGCTGTTGTCAGCCAAAATGGTGTAGTCAAAACCGAACAAAGAAGCAATCCGTTTCAGTTCGCGGTTGTTGCCAACGTAGGTGTCAAAACCTGGGATAAAGTTGATCTTGCCGTTGCTGGTTTCTTTCTTCTTACCTGCTGTCAGGTTAGAAAGAATACCCTTCATCATGTTGTCGTAACCAGTGATGTGGGAACCGACAAAGCTAGGTGTGTGGGCGTAAGGTACTGGAAATTCTTTGGGAACTGCACCAGCTTGTTTTGCATTGTTGATGAAAGCTTGTAAGTCATCACCAATTACTTCTGCCATACAGGTGGTGCAAACAGCGATCATCTTAGGCTTGTAAAGTTGGTAAGAGTTTGCCAAGCCGTCGATCATGTTTTGCATACCGCCGAACACCGCTGCATCTTCAGTCATTGAAGAAGACACACCAGAAAATGGTTCTTTGTAGTGGCGGGTTAAGTGTGTACGGAAGTAAGCTACGCAACCTTGAGAACCTTGTACGAAGGGTAGTGTACCTTCAAAACCAACAGCAGCAAAGATTGCTCCTAAAGGTTGGCAACCTTTAGCAGGGTTGACGGTTAAAGCTTCACGAGCGAAGTTCTTTTCCCGATATTCCCAACCCTTCGTCCATTCTGCAACTCGTGCAACTTCTTCGGGGCTGTGACCGTTTTCAAACTGCTTTTTGTTTTCAAATAGCTCTTGATACTCTGGTTGGTGGAATAACTCAACGTGGTCTTGAATTTTGTCTGGATTCTGAGGCATTTCCGTGGATCTCCAAGCTTACTGAAGTCGTTACTAATCGAGGATCGTGCAGTGGGTGGGGTAAAGACGCAATTAATCGCGTCTGTATAAGCAAGGTGGGAGTAGAAATATCACTCAAAATTCAGAATGCAAAAATCAAAATAAACTTTTAACTTTTGAATTTTGAACTTTGAATTTCCAACTCCCCCTGGGGTTTTAGCCCCAGGTTATCCCTACTTATCCCTTTTCCATTTATTTAGGCGGTAGCTTTGGCGGTAGCCTTAGCCTCAGCTTTCTTGCTCCAAGGAGCGCCAATTAAACCCCAGGTTGGGCTGTTGAGTGCCAAATCCATATCACGAGCAAAGATAGCGAAGCCATCATAACCGTGATAAGGGCCGGAGTAATCCTTTTTATGGTTAAATGACTTTAAATAGCCTAATGTTTACAGCAAGCAATGTTAGTGACAGACATTGTTCGCTGATAACACATTTATTTTTAGGCTAAATATAGGCTAAAAACACAGCGATGCATAATCAGGGTCAAGACAAATATCAACAAGCTTTTGCAGACTTAGAGCTAGTTTCATCTACCGATGGCAGTTTTATCGGCTCAAGTCTGCAAGCACAGCAGCAAAGAGAACACATGAGAACAAAAGTACTACAAGAACTAGAAAAAGTTAATCTGCGTTTGAAGTCTGCAAAGACAAAAGTGACAATTAGAGAATCAAATGGAAGTCTGCAATTACGAGCGACGTTACCAATTAAACCAACAGACAAAGATACTAATGGTACAGGGAGAAAGCAATACAATCTCAGTTTGAACATTCCCGCTAATTTAGATGGACTCAAAACAGCTGAAGAAGAAGCTTATGAATTAGGAAAGTTAATTGCTCGTAAAACCTTTGAATGGAATGATAAATATTTAGGTAATGAGGCAATTAAAAAAGAGTTTAAAACAATAGGAGAATTACTCGAACAATTTGAAAACGAGTATTTTAAAACTCATAAACGCACAACCAAAAGCGAACATACTTTCTTTTATTACTTTTCTCGCACCAAACGATTCACTAACTCCCAAGATTTAGCCACTCCTGAAAATCTAATTAGTTCAATTGAAAAAATTGATAAAGAGTGGGCTAAATATAATGCAGCCAGAGCCATATCTGCATTTTGCATGACTTTCAAAATTGCCATTGATTTGTCTAAATATTCCCAAATACCTGAAAACAATTCCCGAAATATACCAACAGATGCGGAAATAGCCGCAGGAATTATTAAATTTAAAGATTATCTCAATAGTAGAGGTAATCAAGTTAATCAAAAGGTTCAAAATAGCTGGCAACTTTGGCGATGGACTTATGGAATGTTAGCAGTGTTTGGTTTAAGACCACGGGAGCTTTTTATTAATCCTGATATTAATTGGTGGTTGAGTCAAGAAAATGTAGATTTGACATGGAAAGTTCATAAGGATTGTAAAACTGGGGAAAGGCAAGCATTACCATTACATCAGCAATGGATTGAGGAATTTGATTTGAGAAATCCTCAATATTTAGAGATGTTGGCAACTGCGATCGCTAAAAAAGATAACACTAATTATGCTGAAATAACAGCATTAACACAACGAGTTAGTTGGTGGTTTCGTAAAATTGGTTTAGATTTTAAACCTTATGATTTACGCCATGCTTGGGCAATTCGGGCGCATATTTTAGGAATACCAATTAAAGCGGCGGCGGATAATTTAGGGCATAGTATACAAGTCCACACCCAAACTTATCAGCGTTGGTTTTCGCTAGATATGCGGAAGTTGGCTATGAATCAGGCTGTGAATAAGAGGAATGAGGTTGAGGTTATGAAGGAGGAAAATCAGAGGTTGAAAATGGAGAATGAAAGACTAAAAATGGAGATTGAGAAGTTGAAAATGGAGATTGCTTATAAGCGTAGTTGAATCTGCTTATAAATCAATTATAATATGATATTGGGTTAAGAATAAATTTCGTTAATTACCTATTAATAATTAACAATATGCTTTTAAATGATTTGCTAAAAACTGTTAGTAAACTATCGCATCAAGACAAATTGCGCCTTATTCATTTTCTCTTGCTGGAAGTAGCAAGGGAAGAAGGATGCAATTTAGAATCAACTGATAATCAAGAACAGGAAAATGCACTCCTGAAGCAACTGGAATCTACTGAAGCAGTTATATGGTCTCCTTATGAAGCGTATGAAGCAGCTCAAACATTATCTGAGCTTCTGACAGCAGCAAAACAGGAAGGTCATGCTTGAAGGTAAAAGATTTCCTTTTATTGAGCGCAGCAACGCTCTCGGTGTTTCCAGCGCAATGCCTTATCTACCATTGACTTTGACTTATAAAAACCAGTCTATCGAAGTTATGGGTTTGCTGGATACAGGTGCAAGTATTAATGTATTACCTTACGAAATTGGTATACAACTAGGAGCAGTTTGGGAAGAACAAAAAGTTCCAATTCAGTTAAGCGGAAATCTCGCTTCTCTGGAAGCACGGGGATTAGTAATATCAGCTACAGTTGCAGAATTTTCTCCTGTTTTGCTTGCATTTGCTTGGACAAAATCTACACAAGCACCTGTGATACTAGGACACATGAATTTCTTTGCAGAGTTTGATGTATGTTTTTACCGCGCTGATTTGGCTTTCGAGATTAGTCCAAGAAAAAATAGCACGATCGCACCCTTTCCCTAACCTACATTTTCAAAAAACAACGCCGCGATAAATTTCTGCGATCGCTAATTCTACCCCAATTGATTCTAAGGAAATAGATTGCTCTAAGTTGCTAAAATCACTAAGCAACCAACCTTCTGCTTTTTTACTGTAGCGTTCTACAAAGGGTTCATCCTGCTCTACTAATAAATATTCGCTAAAACTTGCAATTGATCTATACATCCGAAATTTACTTTGTCGGTCGTAATCTGCGGTGGAAGGAGATAGCACTTCAACAATCAGGGTGGGATTCAAGACTTCATCTAAGCGGTTATCATTCAGTTGCGGTTCACCCTCAAAAACCATTACGTCTGGATATACTCCGCGTCGATGTTCAGGAATCCACAGCCTTAAATCGCTATTAATTGGCTCGAATTGAGTATCGCGCAGCAAAAATTTGAGAAAGGCAAAAATATTGCCACTAATGCGGCTGTGTTTTAGTGTTCCTCCAGGCATGGGTACGATTTCTCCGTCTCGGTATTCGCTGCGTCCTTCGGCTTTTTCTTCAATGGCACGATATTCATCTAAACTGTAGCGGCGCTTGATGGTAGAAACCATAGATTGTAGGCGATCACATTTGCTATGGGGCAATAAAACTATTTTGTCATATATTTTAGTTGTGAGGAGATCTGCAATGCGATCGCTACTAAATTAATAGTTGTAAATTAGTAAAATTCTCATACAAAAAGCCTGTTTGCGGATAATAATCACAAACAGGCTTAACTTTTTCAGACTTATAATTAAGCTTGTTCCCAAAGCTCATGTATACGGTCAGGAAGCCAGCTAGCAATTTCCTGAATCCGTTCTTGGGAAAGTTCGTCTTTGGTGGCAGAAAACACTGCTTTAATTGCTTGATCTCGGTCGATTGTGCCTGGTAGTCCGCCTTCATTGGCAACTCGTCTCAGAAATAGATTGGAATCAATTCCTACGGGAGCCGGGCCTTTTAAAGGTTGACGGACTCGACTTAAAAATCTCACAATTGGATTAGTGTCTTTCCATAATTCAGCTACTTCTAACTGGAGTGATTTATCCTCTGTAGATGTAGCCTCTGTACGCAGTTCTGCTTCTACGCGATCGCTGGCTTCTGTCGTCATTAAGTCGCGCATCACACGAAATACAACTTCGCTAAAGTCCCTTGCGTCATACAAGTCTGCAAATCCGCTTTTGACCATCACCTTTTCTAAAAAAGAGCGATTTCCTTCAGCGATCGCAGTTCGAGTATCTTCAATCTCGGTTGGATCAACTTCTGGAATGTTGTTTCTGAATGCTTGATCGGGCATTGTTTTTCCTTCTACTTTTTAATATCTAGTCTTTGTGTTTACTTATGTTAAGTTCGCATAAACTAAAAAGCCTCAAATCTTCCATAAGTTTGAGATGTTATCCGTTCAAAAGTTAGAAATTCATTCGATTTGCATACAGAAGCCAAGTCATACTTGAGGCTGAGTAAGGAGCAGAGCAATACTCTTGGTATTTCCGTCCATCATAGACATCGCCCATTAGCGTCGAAAACAGTCAGAATAGGTGAGGTGGTATAAAATTAGCCCAAACAAAGATGACAAACATCAAAATTAAGACTACAAAAGTCAAAATACCCAACAACGACTTAGAAATCGATGCTTATTTAGCTCAACCAGCTAGTCCAGGAACTTTTGGTGCTGTCATAGTTTTTCAAGAAATTTTTGGAGTTAATAGCAATATTCGAGATATCACCGAACTCATTGCTCAACAAGGTTATGTAGCAATAGCCCCCGCGATGTATCAACGTATTGCGCCTGGTTTTGAGGCTGACTTTAGTGCTGAGGATGTGGGATTTAGTCCAGAAGCCTATCAGCTTGGTTTGCAATACTACCAACAAGTTAAGTATCAAGAAATCATCAGCGATATTCAAGCTACAATAAGCTACTTAAAAATTTTACCCAATGTCAAAGATAATGCCATTGGCGCGATTGGTTTTTGTTTTGGCGGTCATGTTGCATATATTGCTGCAACTTTAAGCGATATCAAAGCCACAGCTTCATTTTACGGTGGCGGGATTACCACTTCTAGTTACGGCGAAGATACTCCTACCATTAATCGTACTTCAGAAATCAAAGGTACTATTTATACATTTTTTGGTACAAGAGATACATTAGTTTCTCAGGAAGATAATGAACAAATTGAGGCAGAGTTAAACAAACATCAAATCAATCATCGCGTATTTCGATACGATGCCGGACACGGATTCTTTGCTGGATTTTTTGTAGATCAACATCCATTTTTAGCCCAGCATCCCAGTTATAACCCCCAAGCGGCTCCTGATGCTTGGCAACATGTTTTAGAACTGTTTCAAAACAACTTGTAAAACTAAAGAAGCAATTAAGATAAGATGTCCTAGTTCTCTATGAAAGTATAGGATTCATAAAACTCAATGATTAAGCATTCTCAGCTTCAGCTTTTCAATTTAGTACCTGAACCACAACAAAATGCTCAATCAAAAATTATTAAAGAGAGGACAGGTACATTTACCGATAACATGAAATTACCTATCCATAGATGGTTTCGTTATTCTGCCGGATTTTCAGCAGATTGGGTTGAAAAAGTAATTACAGAATTAGAACCTCAAACTATCCTTGATCCATTTGTCGGCTCAGGTACTGTATGTATTGCAGCTGATCGGCTTGGTATAAATTCTTATGGTATTGAAGCGCATTCTTTTGTTTATAGGCTTGCAAAAGGGAAACTTGCATGGGTGGTAGATATTCATGCGTTTTTGGAAGCAGTTACAAAAATTAAGCGTTTTGCTGCAAGTCTTCAGCCAAATCTTCCAGAAAAAATCCCAGTCTTATTAAGCAAATGTTATACAAATGAAACATTAATAGATCTCTTCAAAATTAGACAAGCTTATCTTGAAATAGCCCCATCTTTATCTGAAGAATTACAATCTCTGATTTTTCTAGCAATTTCTGCCATTTTACGCTCATCAAGTCATGTAAATACAGCACAGTGGCAATATATTCTTCCTAATAAGCGTAAAGCTAAGGTATATGAGCCATTTGAAGCACTAGAAAGGCAGGTTGATTTGATGCAAGAAGATATGTATCAAATGCAATCTATTACTCAATCTAGTCAAACCCATCTCATTCAAGATGATGCCAGAAATTTAAAAAGTATTCCAGATAATTTAATAGATTTAGTAATCACTTCTCCACCTTATGCAAACAACTACGATTATGCAGATGCTACACGTCTTGAAATGACCTTCTGGGGCGAAGTTAATTCTTGGGGAGATTTACATGAGACAGTTCGTAAATTTTTAATTCGCTCCAGTTCACAACATGTTTCCAAAGATCGACTAAGCTTAACTAATTTGATTGCTGAATCGATTATAGATCCGATTCGAGATGAGTTAATACCTGTTTGCCAAGAACTAGAAAACATTCGCAAAACCAAGGGTGGTAATAAAGCGTATCATACGATGATTGCCGCTTATTTTATCGATATGGGGTTTGTATTTCATGCTTTACATCGAGTTGCGACATCAGATTGTAAAACTTGTTTTGTTGTAGGAGATTCAGCTCCTTATGGAGTATATGTTCCGGTTGAAAAATGGCTTGGTAAATTAGCCGTTGCAGCAGGATTTGATTTCTGGTCTTTTGAGCAGATTAGGCAGCGTAACATCAAGTGGAAAAACAGAAAACATAATGTTCCACTGCATGAAGGAAGACTTTGGATAGAAGGTAAATTTATGGCACAATCTCCATCACATAAGTTTGGGCAAAATTTAGGCAAACTTCTTGAAGCTATTGTGCTTGACGATATCCTCAAACCCCGACTACAAGAGTTTGCACAAACCAAAAACTACTATCTCGATTGGCAGCGATCGCGTCCTGCAAGAAGCGGTAAAAAAGTTACATGGGAAGATAAATATGGCAATAAACATGATTTAGATTTTGTGATTGAGATTGATGGTACAGATAACCAGCTTGGTAGACCTGTTGCATTTATCGAGTCTGCATGGCGTAGATATACAAAACATTCAAAAAATAAAGCTCAAGAAATCCAAGGCGCTATACTACCTATTATTGAACTTCATCATTTGTCAGCCCCATTTTATGGTGCGGTGTTAGCGGGAGATTTTACTAAACCGGCTTTGGATCAGCTGAGAAATAATGGATTTGCAATTATATATATTCCTTATAAACATGTTGTAGCAGCATTTAAAGAAATTGGTTTTGACGTTGCATTTGACGAAGATACTCCAGACGAAATTTATGCCAAAGCCTCCAATACTTTAGCTGATATCACTAATTTAGACAAAGAGAAACTTCGGCAAGCTTTGATGCAAGCTTCAAAACAAGAAGTCGAGCAATTTATGGATATACTCAAAAATTGCCTTGAGCGTTATATTGCCAAAATAATTATCATTCCGCTTTTTGGTATAAGATACGAGTTTCTAAGCATTAATGATGCAATTACAGAGCTAAATATACTTGATATTAATAGTCCCAATGGTAAGTTTGATAGATTCGAGGTCATCATTGATTACAGCAATAATGACACAATTAAAGCAACTTTTCAGAATAAGACTTTGCTTGCAGATTTTTTAAGAAAGTTGGAAAGTTAAAGTAGGAACAAATATGGTTGGGATGACATAAAGAGATTTTACTGTTGCTCAATTGTGTTGTTAATAGTGAAAATTACTGTTATGCTCTTAGCCGCTTTTATTATCTTTTAGATGCAGCATTCATTCCATTCCCATTACTGTCTACATTGGCAACAAATGATGTTTGCTGTGAACTAGCAGTCGGTGATTCGCCTCGTAGTCCTCTGCGGCGCTGGTTTTTAGGAACTCCTCCCGCCATGCCGTACTCTACACTGCTTTTGCCATATCGAGTCCCAACTGCCATGAGCATGTGTTCTGTCATATCTCCCAACTCGTCCTCTGTTTCCAACATCTCACGGTATAGTTTATCCAAGCTGGAAAGGGCACTATTATAGGCATTTTCCTTAGCTCGCATCGTCTCAATCAAGGTTGAAAAGGCAGGTAAGGTAAGTCCATTGCCTAAATCTAACTTCGGATCAATTGAGTTGATGCCAGCCGCACGACGCACTGCTCTTTCTAAAACTGGGGAAGTTCTTTTTCTACGAGCCATAATTTACACCTTGTAATTTAGTATGGTTACTATTCTTTACTTTAAAAAATTGACCTACAGATCAGCCTGAGAGAATTTTGGCAAATCTAAAATAGTTTTTGCTACACAGAAATAATTACAGCAAATTGCGTGAATTACTGAAACTAGAAAGCAAACTGGGGTTTGAGAAAGCAAAAGCTTATTTGACTTGCGGAAAACACCAAAATGAGAAAGCAAACTGGGGTTTGAGAAAGCAAAAGCTTATTTGACTTGCGGAAAACACCAAAATGAGAAAGCAAACTGGGGTTTGAGAAAGCAAAAGCTTATTTGACTTGCGGAAAACACCAAAATGAGAAAGCAAACTGGGGTTTGAGAAAGTAAAAGCTTATTTTGCTAACTAAAAGCGATCGCTAGAATGCTAAATAAGTATAAGTTCTTGATGTAAGTAGTCAAACAGAATTAATTACACAATGTCATTGCGCTAAGCGAAGTCATGCCTATATCCCTACGGGGAAGCAAACTACGCGTAGCATCTCTAGAGAAGCGGAATGCAGCAATCCTAGCCCTTGCGATTGCTTCCCTTCTCTTCGAGACGCTAACGCGAACGGTCGCAATGACGGTTATTTGAACGGACATGATATTACAGATGATTCTCAAAGATGACATTATATAAAGACAATATATGAATTATGGGGTTGCTTAAGAGCTTAACTAAACCATATATGCAGTAGATTATATGGTGCGTTGCCTGAACGACAATGTACCCTACTAGCTGGGGATTTGATACGATTAACAAAGTGGCGATCGCCTACAACCTAAATATAAGCGATCGCACCTCTTCAGCAGATTGGCACAATAACTATGGCAAAGCGTAAAAAAAGCAATCTCCAGTGGATTAAAGAAACGCTTGAACTAAAACCTGACCATCGCTGGGAATCTCCATCAGGTTACAAGATTTTTGTCGCAGATAGGGGGGCTGTTCGTTTAAATGTTCCCCAGGATTGGGTTTTTGAGCCACAAGAAAAATCGTTCAAGTTCATGGACAAAAAACCGCCGAAGGATGATTGTGCTTTAGAAGTATCTTTTAATCGCCTACCACCGCGTGACTGGAGCTTATTTCCTCTAAAATCTACCTTAAAGAAAGTTATAGAAGATGACAGCCGCAACGTCATTGCTAAGGGAGAAATCATTACCCTCAAGCGTCAAACCGCCAGGATTGTGTGGACAGAACTGAAATTTATTGACACTCAAGAAGAACCACGGGAAGCCTTTTCACGAATTTGCATCGGTTTGGGGTCAAATGTTCAGTGTTTGATTACCTTCGATTATTGGGCAGATCAAGCAGAACAACTCACCCCAATTTGGGATGAAGTGTTGCGTAGTCTCACTTTAGGGCTGTATATTCGTGACCCGATGACTGGTTTAGCTTTCCCTGACTAAAAGACGCTTAAAAACTTTTATTGTTCGTAAAGCAATACGCTTAACACCGTGTAGTCAACGGTGGAGCTTTTAAGCGTTTCCATCAGCATTACATAAACAGGACTTACGCAAGGATTACGATTTTACATCATTACGTTCGCTCTTAGCGTTCCCGCAGGGTACAAAGTGAAGTAATCGCAAAGGCTTATTTTTTGTCACCAGTGCGTAAGTCCTAATAAACTTAAAAACGGTATGGATTATTATTCAAGAGGATGGAATTTGACTGAGGCAAGTTGCACAGCAAAAGAGCCGATATGGTGGTTTTTCATTTAGTTTAAAAAGTTGATTTTATATCTAAATTTTGGAGTTTTATCATTGAATTGATTGACATAAAATACCCAAAATTTTATTCAATTCTTTAATATAATAATTATTCAAATCTACAAATAATATAGTATTTTCTAATTTTAAAAATTTCCAAATATCCCCTGTTGTCACTGCCCCATAAATAGTTTTAATCTCATTACCCTCTTGTTGATTAAAAATTTGTGCTGCTAACATTGCCGCCATGCATTGACCTAATCCACCTTTAAGATTTTCATTCTTAGCCTCGACAACAATCAATACAGGTGCATTAATTGTTAACTGTTCCTTTGAGCGACTAATAACAAAATCACAATAACCATTTAATCCCTTCTCGACATCAACATTAAAATCTGTTCCAGAAAACAAACTAATCTGATAATTTGCTTTACGCCTTACTTCCAACAAAATAGGCGTAATAATCATTTCTGAGCGGGCTTTTTCGGTATTAATTGCCAAAGCTAATTCTGTGGTTTCTTGTAGAATAGATATTAATTTGTCACTTATTTGTATAGGTTCGATGTTAGCAAATAAATCAATTTCCTCATCAATTTGAATATTAAAATCCTTTTTAAACTTAGTCAAGTTAAAGTCACTATAAGCCATTGGTATTACCTAACTTTTATTTGCTGTAGACATTGCTATTACTGATTTATAATGTGTAAAATTAACTGTGTTTTACACTATTAATACTGTAGCGGCGCTCAATTGTATAAATTATAGATTGCAGGCGATCGCCGCTAAATTCCGAATTGGTAACTATTGTGCTGCTGATGAAGCTTTTGATATCCTCCAAAAAGAGCCGACTGATTGCATAGACAATTTTCATTCATGAGGCTATCTGGTGCGGTACAGTACTCTCAAATCAGCATAAAAGGAGCGTGTATACAAATGGTAAAAGGGAGGTTAGAAGCATTCAGCGATGGCGTGATTGCTATCGTTATTACCATCATGGTGCTAGAAATGAAAGTACCAGATGAAGCTAATTTAGCCGCGCTACGTCCCATAATTCCAGTATTTCTGAGCTATGTACTGAGTTTTATTTTTCTCGGTATTTACTGGAACAATCACCATCATTTATTACAAGCAGTTCGACATGTTAATGGCCGTATCCTTTGGGCTAATCTGCATTTACTGTTTTGGTTGTCGCTAATTCCTTTTGTTACTGGCTGGATGGGCGAAAATAATTTTAGTGCCATGCCAGTTGCCCTTTATGGTACTGTACTGCTGTTTGCTGCGATCGCTTATTTCATACTGACCCGTGTTTTGATTGATCATCACGGTAAAGATTCGATTTTGGCGACTGCAATTGGTCGAGATTTTAAAGGCAAAATATCGCCAGTGTTCTATGCTGTAGCAATTCCCCTTTCATTTGTAAATTCGTGGTTGTCCTGCGTCTTATATATTTTAGTCGCCATTATGTGGCTGATCCCCGATCCTCGCATTGAGAGAAATATAACTTGATAAATTAGGCGATCGCCACTTTTTGCTACATTCGGTATTAACGCTTTAACTCCCTTCGGGAGAGGGAACGGGCAATGGGCAACAGTTCGTCCGTTTGTTCCCTCTCCCCACCAATGGGTCTGAGTCCCCCACCTATAGGTGGAAAGTCGTATAGGGGGGTAACAGCCCTCCGTCACAGACAGTCCCTGTTCCCTATTCCCTGTTCCCTGTTGCCCGTTAATTTGAATCTGCAATCATTGTAAAAATACTGATGATTGATGTATTGGGTTGTGCTATTGTCACAATGTATTTTCCCACATACACGATGTTCATGCATTTAACTATTGAACGAAAGAATTAATTCTTTTATCAACTTACAACAATAAAACCTCTGTCTAGAGAGCGATTTGGCCGATTATTCAAATAAAGTAAAAATAGGATACAAACTTTTGAGATTTTGTATCCTATGAAACTGAATTATTTGACAAAACGGCTCTCTACTGTAGGACGTTGGATAGCTACAACTGTATTTTGTGTATCAGCGATCGCTTTTGTTTGGCAAGGTGCGTTTTTCTCTAATACCGCAGCAATGGCTAGTCCTGCTATGAACTTGATTGCATCCGCAGACATGGGTGATAAAGTTCAAAACAAAGCTAGTGAAGACGCTAGACAAACTAAGAATTTTATCCGAGACACCGCAGATAAAGTTGAGCAAACTGCAAACAAAAATGCCACTAAAGTTGATCGAGCTACAGATGATGGTAGTTTTTTAGAGCGCAAAGCCAACAGAGATGCGGCTCGAATTGGTAAAAGAGCAGAAGAAGATGCAGCTCGGACTCAAGAAGCAGTAGACAATACCAAGAATGTCGTTGAAAAAGCTGTTGATAACATCAAAGATGCTTTTAGCAACTAGAAAATAGATCAGCTGTTTCATAGATTCAGTTGCATATTTAACTGAAAAAGGTGTTTTTCAGCTTACTAATTTTAAAGTCAATATACATTGTTTTCTCCATTCATTGAAAACTGTGGGAAACTCCAATGTATATTGATTTAATTTTTGTGATTCTACATTTCATATCATGTCCGGATAATCACTTACGATTAAACTCCAATCTGAAGCCACCAATGAAAACCAGTTAACCCACGAATTAAATCTTGCTGTTGAAGTAAAGACTGACAGCGATGAAATAAAATATTCTCCAAATCATTGAGTGAGTTAAACGATTGATTAGCGATTGGTTCGTCCACCAAAGTCCACAACCTTTCTGCCGGCTGTAACTCAGGTGAGTGAGAAGGCAAAAATGTTAAATGTAGTCCTTCAGGAATCTGTAAATTTTTACTGGTATGCCAGCCAGCACGGTCAACAGCTAATAAAATGTGTTTATTTTTACCTAATCCAAATTCACGAGCAAAATCAGCCAAAACCTGATTAAACAATTCTGTGTTCACGTAAGGCAGAATCCACCAATAGCTCTCTCCTGTTTTGGGATGTACAAAAGCATACAACCATAACCATTTAAACCGCCAATGGACATCAGCAATTGGTGTTTCTCCTTCAGGTACATACACTCGTCGCAAAATCGGTTTGAGTCCTAAACGATGTTCATCTTCACACCACAACTGAACTTCTGCATCTGGATAGATAGTTTGGAGTTGTTTTACTTGTGTCGCTAGTTTTTTTTCCAGGCTTCTTGCTCAAAATGATCGCTTTTAGTGTGAGACGGGCGAGGTACTCTGAGTCTAAAAGTCATCTGCCGTAATATCTCCCATCCCCTCTGTCGGCTGATCTGATTTCCTGTGACTTCAGTTAGCCAGTCTGCTACCTTTCGACCGTTCCATAGCCCTCCATCTGGTGCTTTCTCTTGTAATGCCTGCCATAACTGTGCTTGTTGCATATCATCCACTACAGGCTGTTTACCTTGGTTTAACTGCCTGCGATCGCCTAAGTATCCCACTCCAAATTCGTTGTATCTTTTTACCAATCCGTATATCCATGTTTTGCTGTAGCCTGCTATTTCCTCTACTTCTTCCGTTTTTTTACCTTGTGCTACTAACCAAATAATCTGGTACTGACGGCTTTCTATGCCATCTTTAGCTTGACGATAACGTTTTTCTAGCTCTTCAATACTTAAATGTTTGGCTACACTAATTCGTTTTGGCATGACTCATCTTTGCGCTCCCTGCTTTTATCGTAAGCGATTATCCGGACATGATATCATCAGCTTTTCGATTTAATTCTGGCAATCCTAGCTGTATACTAAATTCCGAAGTATATATAGCACTTTGCCAGTTTTTCGCTTCTTTTATCTCTTTCAAAGATAAACCAATTGCTCCCACAAAGTTAGCTTTAGCAAGATTAGCTCCGAAAAATTTAACTTCAGTCAAATTAGCATTTGAGAAGTTCGCTTCAGTTAAATTGGCTTCAAAAAAGCTGGCGTATGAAAGATTAGTACCCAGCAAATTTGCTCCACGCAGATCAGTTCCTGTCAAACTAGCCCCACGTAGATCAGCTCCCGCTAGTTTTGCTTCAGTCAACTTGGCTCCAGCTAGTTTTGCCCCTGTTAACTTGGCTCTATTAAGTTTGGCTCCAGTGAGGTTTGCTCCAGTAATATCAGCTCCTACAAGATTAGCCTCAGAAAGCTTTGCTCTTGTAAGATTGGCTCTAAATAACTTTGCTTCCTGCAAGTTCGCATCAGACAAATCCGTATCGGTAAGATTTGCATCAAAAAGGCTAGCAAATTTTAGATTGATGCCTTGCAGATTTGCTTCAGGCATTACTACGCCATTTAACATTACACCTTCTTGATTTAATTCTTCAAGAGCCTTGAAGCGAGCATAACTTGTTGGGACTTTAGCTGCCGCAGCATTATCAATGACTTGCCATGCTTCATAATGCTTTTGTGCTTTGCGTTCAGGAATTTCTTTAAAGTACAAGATAACTCCTGCAACAAGAGCAATTGAATCAGCATTTTTAAAAATAATTTTCACTACATCGCGAATAGAGCGAATATTTGTCTCGTCTTCAACCCAAATAGCAAGCAATGACAAGATTATGACTGAGCCTGTAACAAATAGCCAAGTAGGTATATGTTGGATGTTTGTTCCTACTTGATCCCAAAATTTTTTACATATACCTGCCCAAATTTCCTTCTTATATAAAGTTAAAAGGAAAAACTTGATAAATTTTCTAGTAAGTAATTCTTTAATTTCACCAAACAACTTAATTTTACCTCGGTTTCTTCAAAGACGATTTTTTCTGAGTTTCATCTCCTTAACATCTTATTTATTAGTTTGTCTTTAAAATATGATAATTCTTAGTATTTAATTGTGGTTAATTTAGCGGTTCTTCTGATCAAAGTGCGATCGCATCGATTTTGTAGAGTGTGTCAATATTAATTATTTTTTGCTGACCCACCCTACATCTATTTAGCAATTGATTTAATTACTGCACACAGTTAGGATTACTACCAGGAGTAGCATCAGGGTAAAAAGTGCGGACACCGCCACTTCTCCTAACAAACACTGCTTTAAAGGTTCTACCTTCATCAGTTACACTCCAATGACAAACAGTGTTAGTAGAACTAGTATTAGGATTGTTCTTGTAAGCTAAAGCTGCAAGGGAGAGAATTTCTTCAGCACTTAGAGTATATGCATAACCTTTGATAGAAGATTGAGAAGTGCTATTGCCTACTTTCATCACCACACCCATTGTATAAACAGTATTGGGAACTACTTCCTCCATAGATGTATTATTATTTAGCCGTCCAGCTAAACCCTTTTCTTCAAGTTCTACATAACGACCAACAAAATGTAATCCACCTATCGAACCTCCGGCGACTGGTTCTCCGCAGAAAACATGGTCAAAACCATCAACGTTAAACCAGACGTTAGTCAAGTCAACTAAGAAGTCTGCATTGGAAGTACGCCCCGGAATTAAATATCCTCCCACATATTGTTTGATATTTGCCAAAACGGTAGGATTATTGTTCATCATTGCCTGGAAGTTAGACGGACTAACAACAGTACCAGGTTGTCCGCAAAGATCAGTTACCGCCCTGTCAAAGTTATTCAAAGTTGGCACAGTGGGAGTAACATCAGCTGGGCTACCGTATGCTAATCCAGATACAGGGTTGTTAATATTGTCAAAGAATGGCACAGAACCAGCGGGTAGAGAAGGAGAACCGGAAGAACCATAATCGGTAATCACAAAATCATCAATGTTAGTTCTGTTGGAAGTTCCATCAGTTTTGCGGACTTCACAGCGAACGATACCAGAAATATTAGGGGTGAAAGTTGCGGTTTGTAATGATTTTGAGCTTGTAGTAATAATTGAACCTATAGGTGTCCATGAAGTACCGCTATTGGTCGAACACCACAATCCCCAAGTTGTACTAGTATCATTACCATACTTAGCGTGTTTAATGGTAACAGTGCCAGCGCCCGTAGTCCGATCAAATTTCATCGTCACTTTGCCGTTGTTGCGGATACGAACAGATTGTGAACCGTTTTTAACATCGCTTGATAAGTTACCAATTAAAGCATCATTCAAATTCCAAGTACCTGTACTCAAATTAATATCAGCCGCAGCATAAGCACCTTTTTGACCAGATTCAAATCCTTCAGAAATCGTGGCACTAGTTGCTCGAAAAGTAAAAAAGGAAAGCAGGAAGACAGA
Source organism: Halotia branconii CENA392 (assembly GCF_029953635.1). Classification (NCBI taxonomy): domain Bacteria; kingdom Bacillati; phylum Cyanobacteriota; class Cyanophyceae; order Nostocales; family Nodulariaceae; genus Halotia; species Halotia branconii. The sequence continues at coordinate 924,723 of NZ_CP124543.1, forward strand.
TCCTCCTGCTATTTTTAAAGGCAAGGTTAATTTAGGCATACAAGTCAAAATTAGATATTTAACTAACCTATTTAATCTAAAGTCGATTGGTTATTTGAGGATTAACTTCTTTTTAAGCTTTTTAAGAATAAAAAAATAATGTGATTAATTACGCTTCGTTGCAGGCGATCGCATCATAACGTGTTATTTTGTAGTGCGGCGATCGCCTAAGTATTAATTTTGGATTTATTGATAGAAAATTCTTAATTCTTACTTGTTTTTTGTTGCAATAATATCGTTCTTAAGTGTCAAAGTTGGCATCCATCAATATTGTACCGTCAGTAGATAGCACTATATAACGATAATTGCGTGGAGCCACAGCCCAAAATTTTTGTAATTGCTGCACACTGTAACCATTGGGGACATTAATTTCAAAATATCCATGTTCTGGAACCCAGGCAATCCATAGACCACTGTTTGCCTGACTGTAGCCCATTTCGTTCCAGAATAAATTGCGGATTGAGCGCTCTCGTGTCTGGCTTATTGGTACACGCACCTGTCGCCAAGAAGGATTACCAGCATTTCGTAGAGCCTCTTGAGGGAAGTTATTAGGAAGTGATCGCCCAATGCTATTGTAATACCAGCTATAGCGTGCCTTTTCAGTCAGCATAAAAAAACGCGTACAAGCATCATACACTGCCGAGAGCAAGCGACCATCACTAGCGTAAACACTATGTGGATTGTTACCAAGTTGCAATAGGTTTAAGACTTCCTGTTTTTGAGAATCACGGAGTTGATCAAAACTGGAAGCTAGAGTAATGCGATCTCCTTGCAAGCTTTTATACACTTGGGCTTTGCCCCAAGGATAAGTTTTTCTGCGTTGTAATTCTTGCCAACGTTGTTGCATTTGCGGCTGCACTTCTTCAAGTGGAGGAACGGAACCAGGACAGTTAGCTTGAGCCGGAGATATCACAGCCACAAAGTTTACAGTAGCAGTAATTGGTAATAACCAAAGAAAATTTTGGTATAACATGTTACGGTCTATAAAAATAATTTTTTAATTCTAGCAGTTTAAATTTATATGCCAATAAGAATGGGCGATCAATTAGTGTATAGCGATCGCATCTCAAAAAATCCCTGAAATGCAGTGCTTTTATAGAGTTAGGCGATCGCAGTTAAACTTGTTGTACAAAAATCAAGAGAACGCCTTTTTTCGCTATCCTAGAAAAGAAAACCATTGCCAGCTTAAACGATGGTTGCTTTACCAGATCCCGTCTTAATGAGTGCAGAGGAATATCTAGTTTGGGAACCCACCCAAGAGCAACGCTACGAGTATTGGGATGGCGAAATTGTGGCGATGAGCGGTGCTACACGCAACCATAATCGGGTTTCCGGAAATTTTTTTAAGCTTTTAGATGATGCTTTAGCAGATCGCTCCTGTGAAGTATACATTGTAGATGTGAAGGTAGAAGTTGAGCCAGGGCAAAAGTATTTTTATCCAGATGTGGTGGTAACTTGCGACGAGCGCGATCGCGATCCACAATTAATACAATTTCCCTGCTTAATTATCGAAGTGTTATCACCTTCAACAGAGGCAGCCGATAGGGGGAAAAAGTTTGCCAAATATCGCCAATTACCAATCTTGCAAGAATATGTTTTAGTACAAGTAGCTCAACCGAGTGTAGAAGTCTTTCGGCGCAATGAACAGGGAAAATGGGTGCTATCAGAGTATAATTTGGATGAAATATTGCGACTGGAATCGGTGAATGTAGAAATTGCGATCGCTGATTTGTACCGCAAAGTCGAGTTTGAAACCGAAGCCACCGAAAATTGAATAGATGACACACAATTTATAAGTATGCAGTAGCTTATTGTTAAGTTGGGACGTAAACATAGCCTATTGTAAACATCGATATGACGGACTACTTTGAGAAAGGAGTAAAATAGAAGCAATTCTCTTTTATTGAAAACGTCATATAAAGCAGTGCAAAATTATGGCGTACAGCGACTTTACTCTAGAAAAAGCTGCGACTGTTTTGGGAATCACTACCCAAGAAGCCGATCTGTTTCCTAAGCTTGTACCTCTTTCTATTCCTTCGTGGTTAAATGAAACTTTAGGAAAGCGAACCCAATTAGCTCTAATTAGTGAAAAGGCTCGGAGCGAATTTATTATTGTACCGATTTTGCTAGGTTGTCGTGATCTCAGCCAAGATAGGTTGGCAATTTTCTCTGGACAAAGACTAGATGTCGATCCTGTACAGGGCTTGATTGGAGAATGTGATTTTATTTTAGCAATAGCTCCACCTTTACCACCCTTGCGATCGCCAATTCTCACGGTTGTAGAAGCAAAGAAAAATGATGTTGAAGCTGGGTTAGGACAGTGCATCGCCCAAATGGTGGCGGCAGATTTATTCAATCGTTCATCTGGACAAGTAGAAATACCCATGTATGGATGCGTGACAACAGGAGAAGTATGGCAGTTTCTGCAACTTTCACAAAAAGTGGCTTTGCTCGATAAGCAAAGATATTACTTGGATAACGTCGGAGCGATTTTGGCAATTGTACAGACAATTGTTCAGAAATTCACCGATTAATTTGTATAGTAAATTGTAATAATATCCTGGTAGCTCATGACGATTATAAACTGCATAGCATCTTTCTAAGTCTAAAACAGCTTGACATCACGGTGCAACGAAGCGATCGCAAGCTTGTTGTTGAGTGAATGCGTAGGCGTTCGCATAGCGTCTTGTAGAGAAGCCCATCGTAGACATCGCTACATATAGTCTAAAATTAGCGATCGCAGATGAATTATATGGGCGACAGAATTATTAAAACATCAGGGGTTTTGAGATGCGTGTTATTTTATTACTCGTAAACGATGGAGAAGGCAATTTTTAAAGCCTGTATGAGTGAAAGTGTCTATATTGAAACTAGTATCATTGGCTACCTGACTGCTAGACCAAGCAATAATTTAATTCTGATGGCAAATGTAGAGGCCACACGGCAATGGTGGGATATTCGCCGTGTTCAGTTTGACCTTTACATTTCACAAACAGTCTTAGACGAGGTAGCACGGGGCGATGCTGAGATAGCAACAAGGCGGCTCAAAATGTTAAGTGACTTTCCCTTACTCGAAGTCAACGAAGCTGTTGAGAATTTGGCGGCTCAATACCTTGCAAAAAGTAACCTCCCACCCAAAGCTGCTGATGACGCACTTCACATTGCAGTAGCTACAGTCTACGGCTTGGACTACTTGTTAACGTGGAATTGTAAACACATTGCTAACGCCCAAATCCAGAAAAAGTTAATTCAAATCAGCTTTGATGTTGGATATGAGTTACCAACTATTTGTACACCTTACGAGCTAATGGGAGAGTAAAAATGTGGAGAGATGAAGTTCTAGAGGAAATTTATAGAATCCGAGAAGAACACGCCAAAACTTTTAATTACGATCTTAAAGCAATTTGTGATGATTTGCGACAGAAGCAAGCTGCAAGTAGCAGACGAATTATTTCAACACCTCTTAAGCAACCCCGCAAACGATAAAACAAAGCTGTTGTAGCTGACTGACTCAAATTTTGATCAAAATTAAGTCTAAAACAGCTTGACATAGTGCTGCAACGAGGCGGATCGCACAAATGGTCTACTTTTTTTACCGCGATGTCTACGACGGGCTATTCGGCGATCGCACCATCCTTTAAATTAGTTTTATTAACGCGCCATCATTGGGATTTCATCAAGATAGCCGAATTGTTAATAGAGGTAGTAATAGTTTAATGCGATCGCACCCCCTCATCACGCATAATTCAGTAGGGTGCGTTGTCGCAAAGCGCAACGCACCATCATCTCAAACATCCCAAATATCAGAAACAAGTTGAACCTCACCATCACCCCAATTTAACGAGTAAATGTTCTGCTGGATAAAACGATGAACACTCGAAAAAGCCCATTGCTGAGGTGATTCACACAGTTGATGCCGCACAGGATTATAGTGAATGTAGTCACAATGATTAGCAAAATCAACATCGTCTCTAACTATATGTTCCCAAAAGCGGCGTTGCCATAAATTTTTTTCTTTTCGCTTTTCTCGTGAGCGGGAGAGATAGAAAAATTCTGGATAACCACTTTAAATTAAGTAATTACATGAAAAGAAAAGTTTGTGTATAGTATTTTAATACAGGTATTAAATGCAAAAATTTCAGATAACTATCCTAAATCAGGTAATTAAACGGAAATTATCAGTTTAATAACTAGATATACTTCACCAATCCACGTTTCCCTCATAGAGAGTTTTACCTTAAGTTTTTGAAAAATGCGGAAAATTTGGCAATTCATAAATCGATATCCGCCGACAGCACTAATAAGGTCTCTCAGTTTCTTGCTGGAGGCCATTATACGAAATGCTCAGAGCGGTAGTCAAATTGTAGTTGCAGCAACAGTAGTCCCTTTCTTACTTTTGGCAATAGCTCTGTTGTACTTGGCAAATGCAGTTAAGTGGATTTCAACTAACTTTTTCAATCTCATGAAATCTCTTTTTACAATTTGTATTATAGAAGTGCGTTTCTACTGGGAAAAAATGCGAGAAGTTGGAGAAGTTCTTGCTGAAGAATTATCTGAATTAATTTCAAGAATGTTTCAGTTTATTTTATATCTTTTGTCTAAGCTTGTTGATGACAACGCTGAATACGGAAATCATGGAAATCACACATCAGTATTAGTAATTTTACGGAGATTTATCACATGGTTATTTTATGCACTAGTAACTATATTAATGAGTGCCTTTCTTATTATAACCTTCTTTACAGGCTTGCCATTATTACACCAATATCTACGACAACTTTTGATGGGTAACATCAATAGTTAAAACGAAGAAGTATAACAATTTAAACGCAGTAGACGAACAAAAACTTTGGTACTGAATTTAGTCTTGTACTGGAAACAAACAGCTACAAAGTTTAAAGATTACTCGAAAAACTACATAACTAATAAACTATAACTTAGGCTGATGCTTATGGCAATTTACAAAGTCAGATTAGTCAACAAAGCTGAACGGTTAGATACTGTAATTGAAGTTCCAGATGATGAATACATTTTAGATTATGCTGAAGATTGGAGTCTTGACTTACCCTATAAGAGTTATATTGTCTGAAGCATCAAAAAAGATTGTCATCGAATAACCCTAAAACTCGCATTTAGGCTAACAATAGACTCTTTTTTCTACCACTATAGGAAAAAACTTGCCTGACTTGACTTGTAAGAGCGATCGCTACAACAGTTTACTTATTGTACATCTCGCAGACAATCTTTCAAAAGGAAAGCTTTAGTACAATTCTAAGCAATGCAGACTTGGATTATTGAGTAGTTTGTGAATTACTTCCACCCCAGAACGAAGTAAAGATTCAACTTGTTTTGTTCTGGAGTTTGGACTAAAAAGCTAGAGAAAAGCAGTCAGCAGTAACACTGACTGCCGTAAAGTCAATGAAAGTAATCAATAAATCATTGACGTGATGATCCTGACACAACTAGAAAAATTCCGCCAAGGTATCTACGATAGTTTGGGGAAGGCCAAAGATGCAGTATTTGAATTGATGGATGCAGTATTGACAAGTCCGAGTATCCCATCATTTGTAAGCTTGTCACAAAGCCCAGTATTTCGACGGCAATGGTCGAGCATTTATGCAGCACTACATGATAGTCGTCCACCGAAAATGTTGCTGATGAAGCTACTGGTACAGGAGGTAGAGACGGATGAACAGCCATTTCTAGCAGGAGATCATAGCTTTTGGGCAAGACCAGAAGCGAAGACACTAAAAGAAAGAACTTTTCATGGGGATAGAGGGGGGAGCATAGGCATCGGACAAAGTTACAGTACGTTAGCGTGGATACCAGAGGCGGATGGGAGTTGGGCATTACCGTTGAAACATGAACGGATAACCACCTTTGAAACGCCAACGAGTAAAGCCGCATTCCAACTAAAACTTGTCACCCGTGAGTTAGGCACTAGACCACTTGCAGCTTATGACCGAGGCTACGGCAACGCCAAATTTGTCCAAGCCACGGAGGAGATTAACGCAGACCTATTATTGCGTTTAGCATCTAACCGATGTGTATGGGGTACACCCGGTACTTATAAAGGACGAGGCGCACCATGTAAACATGGTCACAAGTTTAAGCTCAATGACCCCCAAACTTGGCCAGAGGCAACTGAAACTCTGGAAGTTGAAGACCCGAAAGTTGGTCGAGTGAAAGTAATGCGTTGGAGTGGATTTCATTTCCTTCAGTCCCCAAACCGGGCAATGGAAATCATTCGCGTCGAGGTACTCCAACCAGTAGGACGTAATCGGAAGTTTCAACCTTTATGGCTAGCTTGGTTGGGTCAGACAATGCCTCCATTAGAGAATCTCTGGCAAAAATACCTATGCCGCTTTGCTTTAGAGCATTGGTATCGATTTGCCAAGCAGAGGTTATATTGGACACAGCCTCAATTGAGTTCTACTCGGGCCGCAGAGCGATGGAGTGACTTGATGCCCCTGCTAACTTGGCAACTCTGGTTCGCAAGAGTTGCCTGTATTGATTCCCCCTTGCCCTGGCAATCGACTCAGGATAAACTGTCTCCAGGACGTGTAGCACAAGCCTTTCCTCTAATTTTAGCCACTATTGGCACTCCTGCTCAACCCCCGAAAACTCAAGGGTTATCACCTGGGCGTGCCCAAGGGCATCAGCCACCTCAACGTCCCCGTTATCTCACTGTCAAAAAACACGCATCTAAAAAACCTAAAACCGAAGAATCACTTAAGAACGCTAATCTAACTGCTGCTTAGTTTCTGCTTCTTTTTTAACGATTCCACTTAACTCAGCCTCTAACAAAGCTGGGTAACTTTCTTTTGCCTTCTCTTCATTCCTGCTAAATGCAGATTAGTCCAAACTCAAGTTTGTTGGTGCATTTCCGCAACGTAGCCATACAACTTTAGGCGGAGAACCATATAAACGGCTTCTTTCGGCAAAGTCTACATCTTGAGTAACGATGCAAAAGTCATTTGTTTTAGCAAATTCCCATATTTCAGTATCAGTCTTTACTTCTAACCCATAAAGCTGAACATGACTCGAATCAGGGAAAACGTCTGCTAATTGAGTTACTAGTAGGCGACTCAAATTTTGATCAAAAAGTAGTTTCAAACACCACCTACCGTTGGTTTAGCATCTCCTAAAGAGGCAACTAAACGATGCTCACGATCAGCAGCAAACTCCAAACAAGCTCTAATATCTTGTTCTGTTAATTCAGGGAAGTCATCTAGTATTTCCCCATGAGACATACCAGCCGCCAACCAACCGAGAACGTCGTAAACGGTGATTCGCATCCGTCGAATGCAAGGTTTACCACCTCGCTTGTCAGGTTCGATTGTAATGATATCCTGATAGCTCATGGTGATCATAAACTGTGTAGTATCTTTCTAAGTCTAAAACAGCTTGACATAGTGCTGCAACGAGGTAGAGTGCAACAATACTCTACTTTTTTTTACTGCGATGTCTACGACGGACTATTGGACGATCGCGCTATCTCATAAATTAGTTTTATTAACGCGTCATCTTATTCAGCAAAAGCAATCGCCCCATTTAATCTAAAAAGTTGTCATTGAAAATAGTCTTTTAATTTACAGTTTTTCTTTGAGCAAAATGCAATTCAAATCTTAAAACTAGACTGAATAAGAGTTATATTGTTTTAAGCATCAAAAGAGATTGTTACCGAATAACCCTAAAACTTGCATTTAGGCTAAAAATTGACTCTTTTTTCTACCACTATAGTAAAAAACTTGCCTGACTTGACTTGTAAGAGCGATCGCTAGGTTCGGAGTAATCCCAAGAGTGCATTTGACGGAAAGGAAGACCCATCTTTTGGAAGACATACTTCTCTTTCACACCAGAAGCAATTAAGTCTGGCTTAAGTGCTTTAACAAATTCCTCGAACTCGTAAGCAGTCACGTCATCATAAACGATGGTGCCGTTTTCGATGTAGTGGGTAGTACGTTTGTAATCATCGTTATGAGCGAATTCATAACCAGTACCAACCATCTTCATACCCAAGTCTTGGAAAGCGGGTACAACGTGGCGAGGACGTAGACCACCGACCATCATGGCAACGGTCTTACCTTCTAAACGGGGGCGATACTTCTCAACGATCGCATCCATTGTAGGCTGATACTTAGCGATGATCTTCTCAGCGTTTGCTTGGATCTTCTCGTCAAACTTAGAAGCAATTTCCCGTAAAGATTCAGCAATCTTGGTGGGGCCGAAGAAGTTGTATTCCAACCAGGGTATACCGTAAGCTTCTTCCATGTGACGGCTGATGTAGTTCATCGACCGATAACAGTGGATGAGGTTCATCTTTACATTTGGAGTCATCAACATTTCGTTGATAGTACCATCACCAGACCACTGAGCAACTACGCGCAAGCCGAGTTCTTCTAAAAGGATACGGCTAGCCCAAGCATCACCACCGATGTTGTAGTCACCGATAATAGCTACATCATAGGGGGTAGACTCGAATTGTAAATTGCCTTCTTTTTTATCTTTGTCGGCTCTGGTGAATACCCAGTCACGCACCATGTCGTTAGCAATGTGGTGTCCTAAAGACTGAGAAACACCCCGGAAGCCTTCGCAACGTACAGGAACAACAGGCTTGCCAATTTCTTTTGATGACTTTCTAGCAACAGCTTCGATGTCATCTCCAATTAGACCAATGGGACATTCAGATTGAATGGAAACACCACGGTTCAAGGGGAATAAGACTTCGAGTTCTTCAATGAGCTTTAAGAGTTTTTTGTCGCCACCAAAAACGATATCCCGTTCTTGGAAGTCAGAGGTGAAGTGCATGGTACCAAAGGTGTCAACACCTGTTGTACCAATGTAGTAGTTACGACGACCAGACCAAGACCAGTAACCGCAACCAACAGGCCCGTGGCTAATGTGGATCATGTCCTTAATAGGACCCCAAACCACACCTTTGGAACCTGCATAAGCACAACCACGAGCAGTCATTACACCAGGAATAGATTTGATGTTAGACTTAACGCCGCAATCGCTCTTACCTTCTTCGTATACATTTAAGTGCTTTTCCCGTTTTTTCTTAGCTTTATCAGGATAAGCATCTAGAACTTCTTTAATTAGTTCTTTTCTTTCTTCGATGATGTTTTGATTTTCTGGAGGAGTCATTTTGTAGCCTCTCTTGCACCTAAGGAACGGGTATGGGGGAATGGGTAGGGCTGTTTAACTGCCTTTTTTCCCCTGTGGGGTTGGGGACTCGTAGTCCCCTGGGGGATAGAAGGAAATGTTGGAAGAATTTTCTTCCTTTTGACTTGTGCTAAATGTTTATTTAGCAGCAGCAGCAGCAGCGTCAGCAGCAATAAGTTTTGCTGCTTCTTCGTCGCTTTCGAGGATACCGAACTCGATCAACAGTGCTTCTAGTTCGTCCATCTCAATGGGTGTGGGGATGGTGAGCTTTTCGTTGTTGATGATCTTCTTAGCTAAAGCGCGGTATTCTTGACCTTGGTTGCTATCTGGTGCGTACTCGTTAACAGTCATCCGGCGCAATTCTGCGTGTTGAACGATGTTGTCGCGGGGTACGAAGTGAATCATCTGGGTGTTCAAACGTTCTGCCAGAGTTTCGATCAATTCGATTTCGCGGTCAACTTTACGGCTGTTACAAATCAAGCCACCTAAGCGCACACCGCCAGTGTGAGCATATTTCAAAATACCACGAGCGATGTTGTTGGCAGCATACATCGCCATCATTTCACCAGAGGTAACGATGTAGATTTCTTGTGCTTTACCTTCACGGATAGGCATAGCAAAACCACCACATACAACGTCACCTAGTACGTCGTAAGATACGAAGTCAACGTCTTGGTATGCACCGTTTTCTTCTAAGAAGTTAATAGCGGTGATAATACCACGACCAGCACAACCTACACCGGGTTCTGGACCACCAGATTCTACGCAACGTACGCCACGGAAACCGGTGAGCATTACTTCTTCGAGTTCCAAATCTTCAACTGCACCACGTTCAGCAGCCAAGTGAAGCACGGTAGTTTGAGCTTTACTGTGCAGCATCAAACGAGTGGAGTCAGCTTTAGGGTCACAACCAACGATTAGAATGCGTTGACCCATTTCTGCCATAGCAGCTAGGGTGTTTTGGGAAGTGGTGGACTTACCAATACCACCTTTACCGTAGAAAGCTATCTGTCTGATTTTTTCGTCAACAGCCATGATTAGATATCTCCTGCAATTGGTTGATTGGTGGGTCTGTTGTTTTGTCTGTTAATTCTCACGGCTGTTGAGCTACAGCGTGAGCGTGTGTAGAACGTCACCGGGGGCGATCGCTCTACAGCAAAATTAGTGGATACTGGACTCATAATTATTCTGGGTTAAATTTTTATTTACCCTTTGTCATCTGTCGTTTGCCAAAACAAATGACAAAGGAATTACACACTTTACAAATACGTCATATTTTGGAAAGCTAGAAAAATTAAGTAGGACTTGAGTGAATACCAATTCGTAATTCGTAATTAAGAATGGTATTAGCTATTTGTCGATAATCAATGCGTCAGTCCTAATTACTTGTTCAAGATAGCGCCTTTTAAATTGGAGACACGATCTAGTGCAGCGCTGGTGTCCTCTGCTGATTCTCCGCGCACAGCCATTGCTTCACTCAAGTGTTTGGTGATCGCATCAAAGTGTTGTTGCTGTAATTTCATTCCTGCATGGGTTTTGTCCATCGGACGACCACCGTATTGTTTTGGCCCTTCAAAAATTTGAGATAAGAAAGCAACTAAATGATTACGTTGCTTGGCCATATCTGTACCAGCAAAAAAGTGATTGAGAGTGTTATCTGTGGCAATGCGTTTGTGGAGTTCGTCTACTATTTGTTCAAGAGCTGGTTGTCCACCAAGTTTGTCGTACAATGTACTCATATCCTGTTCCTTTGAAGCGAGTTGGATGAATACCAATTCGTAATTCGTAATTAAGAAAGTCAGATTTAATCTGTAGCTTTCTTTTGCAGAATTGGTTTAAGACTTGTATCTATGTGCTGTTGGTTAGGAATGAAGCATTGATGGGAAGACAATTTTAGCGGTCAAATCTTACTTTCTATTTGTGGCTAATCCACATTAAGGTGTATTTGGGCTGTGAGTAAATTTTTCAGCTATGGCTCAACAGCTTCGACAATCAGGTTCTTGCTGACTCTCTCTTGTAGTCTAGCTTCAATCGCAATTTTTAGGGTAGCTGTGCTGCTAGAACAAGAACCACAAGCACCTTGAAGGAGAACCTTCACATGATCGCCATCTACATCATAAAGTTCCACATCACCACCATCGGCAATCAATACGGGTCTGACTTCTTCATCCAGAACCTTTTGAATTAAGGCTATCTTTTGGACATTGGTTAATGGTCTTGGTGATTGCTGTTGAGAGATAGCTATATTTGTAGCAACTTTCACGCCATAATTGTTGAGAGTCGGCGCAGTAGATTCTTGCTGTACAGATTTAATTATATCATCAATATTTGCCAAACAGGAACCGCA